>NZ_LT796768.1:933252-1244336 GCF_900167475.1 Aeromicrobium choanae
ACGGCGCAGAACGCACGCGGGCTCGACGTGCACACCGCGCTGCCGGACGACGTCCCGGCCGACCTGCGGTTCGACGCGATCTGGTCCAACCCCCCGATCCGGATCGGCAAGGAGGCCCTGCACGAGCTGTTGCTCACGTGGCTGCCCCGGCTGCGCCCCGGCGGGGAGGCGCGCCTCGTCGTCGGCAGGAACCTCGGGGCCGACTCGCTCCAGCGGTGGCTCACCGACCACGGCCACCCCGCCGAGCGCGTGGCCAGCAGCAAGGGCTTCCGCGTCCTCTCGGTCCGCTAGCGCACGGGCGTCGCGGTCATCCTGCCGACGATCCCGGTGTCGTGCGTGGCGTCGACGAACTCGGGCTCGGTCAGGACGCGGGCCAGGAACCCGAGGTTGGAGCCGGGTCCCACGATCTCCGTCCGCTCGAGGGCCGCACGGGCACGCTCGATCGCCTCGGCGCGGGACGGCGCCCACACGATCACCTTCGCCAGCAACGGGTCGAAGAACGGCGTGACGACCGTGCCGTCGGCATAGCCGGCGTCGACGCGAACCCCCTCGCCGTCGGGCATCCGCCACGTCTCGATCGCCCCGGGACGCGGGAGGAACCGCTCGGAGTCCTCCGCGTACAGCCGCAGCTCGATGGCGTGGCCCTGCGGCTCGACGCTGAGCTCCGGGACCGTCGGGTCGCCGGTGGCGATGCTCAGCTGCCAGGCGACGAGATCGACGCCGTGCACCGCCTCGGTGACGGGGTGCTCGACCTGCAGGCGCGTGTTCATCTCGAGGAAGAAGGACTCGCCGGAGTCGAGGTCGTGGATGAACTCGATCGTGCCCGCGCCGACGTAGCCCACGGACTCGGTGAGCGCGGCCGCGCGCCGCAGCAGGCTCGCCCGGGACTCGGGGTCGAGGGCCGGGGAGGGACTCTCCTCGACCACCTTCTGGTGGCGGCGCTGGACCGAGCAGTCACGCTCGGACAGGGCAACGGCTCGGCCACCCGGCAGGCCCATGACCTGGACCTCGATGTGCCGCGAGCGCTCGATGTAGCGCTCGACGATCACACGGCTGTCGCCGAAGACCGACGCGGCCCGGCTCGTGACGGACTCGAAGGCCCGGTCGAACGACGCGGCGTCGGGCACGACGGCCATGCCGATCCCGCCTCCGCCGGCGACGGCCTTGAGCATCACCGGGTACCCAGCCTCGAGGGCGACCCGGCGCGCCTCGTCTACGGTCTCGACGGCGCCGTCGGAGCCGGGGGCCACGGCGAGGCCGGCGCGAACGGCCGCGGTGCGGGCACTGGCCTTGTCGCCCATCAGCTCGATCACGTCGGGCGACGGGCCGACGAACGCCATCCCGGCCGCCTCGACGGCGCGGGCGAACGCGGCGTTCTCCGACAGGAAGCCGTACCCGGGATGGACGAGGTCGGCACCGGCCGAGCGCGCCGCGGCGACCATCGCCTCGACGTCGCCGAAGTCGCGCGGGCCCGACAGCTCGACCGTGAGGTCGGCGGCCATGACGTACGGCAGGTCGGCGTCGACGGCCGGGAACGCCACGGCGCCCCGGTGCCCGAGCTCCCTGACCGTGCGCAGGACGCGTGCGGCGATCTCGCCGCGGTTGGCGATGAAGACGACACGCTGTCGCTCGCTCATGGGCTCACTTCCGCTTCGGGTCGAGGAGACGCTGGATCTCGTCGCCGATGATGTTGAACGCGAAGACGGTGGCCGCGATCGCGATGCCGGGGATGAAGATCTGCATCGGCGCCTGGTCCAGGAACGTGTAGGCCCGTGAGAGCACGGCGCCCCAGGAGGCGGTCGGCGGCTGGACGCCCAGCTGCAGGAAGCTCAGGCTCGCCTCGGCGATCAGGGCGAAGCCCATCAGCACCGCCACCTGCACGAGGACGGGCTGGATGATGTTCGGCAGCACGTGCGGCACGACCATCCGCCGCAGCCCGCGCGCGCCGAACGACTTCGCCGCCTCGATGTACGTCTCGGACCGGATCGCCATCGTCTGGGCTCGAGCCAGCCTCAGGATCGCCGGTGACATCACGATGCCGACCGAGATCATCGCCGTGGTGATGTCCGGCCCCATCGTCGCCGTGATGCCGATCGCCAGCACGATCGCCGGGAACGACATGACCGCGTCGACGACGCGCATGACGATGAGGTCGGTCGAGCCGCTGAGCCATCCGGCGGCGATGCCCAGGGGCAGGCCGATCACGACGGAGATGCCCACCGCGAGCAGCGCGGCCAGGACGGACACGCGGGTGCCGTAGAGCATGCGGCTGAAGACGTCGCGCCCGAGATCGTCGGTGCCGAGCCAGTGGTCGCCGCTCATCGGCAGCAGGATCGCGTTGAGGTCCTGCTTGTTGGGGTCGTAGGGCGCCAGGAACCCGGCGAAGAGCACGACGATCAGCACGATCAGCAAGATCGCGTAGCTCACGCCCACCGAGAGGCGGCCGGCCTTGCGTGCGCGGCGCGTCGGTGTGTCGGTCGTGGAGGCCAGGTTGGCGGTGTCGACAGCGGTCATCAGGAGATCCTCGGATCGAGCAGGCGGTACGAGACGTCGACGATGAGGTTCGTCAACAGGACGATCACCGCGGCGACGAACACCACCGCCTGGATCACGCCGTAGTCACGCTGGTTGGTCGCCTCGACGGCCAGCGAGCCGATGCCGGAGAGGCCGAACACGGCCTCGACCACGACGGCGCCGCCGATGAGGCGCGACACCTGCAGGCCGATGATCGTGGCGAACGGCAGGCTGGAGTTCTTCAGCGCGTGCTTCCACACGATGCTGCGGTTCGACAGGCCCTTGGCGCGGTGCGTGCGGACGTAGTCGGTCGAGAGGCTCTCGACCATCGCGCTGCGCACCTGGCGACAGATCTCGGCGCCTCCCACGAGCCCGAGAGCCAGCGCCGGCAGCACCAGTCCCTTGAGCGCCTGGGCGGGGTCGTCCTGGAGGCTGACGCCTCCCGGCCCGGGGAACCACCCGAGGTTCAGCGCGAACACGATGATCAGCATCATGCCGAGCCAGAAGTTGGGGATCGCGATGCCGAACGTGGCACCCGTCGTGAGGAACCGGTCGAAGCTCGTGTCCACCTTCTGCGCGGCGATGACACCGGTCGGCAGGCCGACCGCGACCGCCACGAAGAGGGCCATCGTGGTCAGGATCAGGGTCAGCGGCAGCCGCTGCATCACCAGGGCGGAGATCGACTCCCCGGTCTGGAAGGACGTCCCGAGGTCACCGGTGAAGGCGTTCCCGATCCACGTCAGGTACTGCGACCACAGCGGCTGGTTCAGGCCCAGGTCCTCACGGATCCGTGCCAGGTTCTCAGGGGTGGCGTACTCGCCGGCGATCGCGACGGCCGGATCGCCGGGGATCAGCCGCTGCAGCATGAAGACGATGAACGTCGCCAGGATGAGGGTGGGGATCGCCGAGACCAGGCAGGTCCCCACCACGCGCAGGATCCTCATGACGCCACCGTCCTTCCGATGCGCTCGCCGTACAGCTCGTCGACCCGCAGGCACGCCGAGGAGTGGTTCGGCAGGATCTCCAGCAGCGGGGGCTTCTCCTGGCGGCACTGCTCCTGCGCGAACTGGCACCGCGTGTTGAAGCGGCAGCCGGGCGGGGGCGAGACGGGGCTGGGGATGTCGCCCTTCAGCACGATCCGGCGCTCGGCCGAGGAGTCGTGCACGAGCGGCTGGGCCGACAGCAGGGCCTCGCTGTACGGGTGCAGGCTCTGCTTCACGAGGGACTCGGTGGTCGCGTTCTCGACGATGTTGCCCAGGTACATGACGCTGATGCGGTCGGCGAGATAGCTGACCACCGAGAGGTCGTGGCTGATGAACAGGATCGTCAGCTCGTAGGCCTTCTTCAGGTCCTGCAGCAGGTTGAGGATCTCCGCCTGCAGCGCGACGTCGAGGGCCGCGACCGACTCGTCGCACACCAGCACCTTGGGGTCGGTGACCAGGGCGCGCGCGATGTTGGCGCGCTGCTTCTGGCCGCCGCTGAGCTGGTGCGGGTAGCGCTTCAGCATCTGCAGGGGCAGGCCGACGTCCTCGAGCGCCTTGGCCGCCACGGCCTCGCGGTCCTTCTTGTCGCCGCGACCCATGACGTCGAGCGGCTCGCGCACGCTCTGCAGGATCGTGCGGCGCGGGTCGAGGGCGCTGTGCGGGTCCTGGAACACCATCTGGACGGACTCGGAGAAGGAGCGGCGCTGCTTCGCGCCGAAGCCCGCGACGTCCTCGCCACGCCACCGGACGGTGCCGTCGGCGATCGGGACCAGGCCCATCGCGGCGCGCGCCACGGTGGACTTGCCCGATCCGCTCTCGCCGATCAGGCCGAGGGTCTCGCCCTCGCGCAGCTCGAGGGTGACGCCGTCGACCGCCGTCACGTGACGCCGGCGACCGATCGGGAACCGCACGGACACGTTCTCCAGGGAGAGCAAGGGGCCGGTCATGGGGCAACTCCTTCGAAGTCGAGCTCGTTCGAGCGGATGCAGCGCACCTCACGCGTGGGCGTCAGGGGCAGCAGCTCCTGCGGCACGGAGCACTCCGGCTGGGCGTAGGGGCACCGCGACTCGAACACGCAGCCGGGGATGGTCAGGCCGGGCGGCGGCACGCGTCCGGGGATCGTCGCGAGGCGTCCGCCGCGCGACTCCGGCGAGGGCAGCGCGGCCAGCAGTCCCGCGGTGTACGGATGCCCCGGGGAGGCCAGCACCTCGGCCACCGGTCCGCGCTCGACGATGCGGCCGGCGTACATCGTGATCATCCGGTCGCACGTCTCGGACACGACGCCCAGGTCGTGCGTCACGAACAGCACGGCCATGCCGCGCTCCTTCGCGAGGTCCTTGATGAGGTCGAGCAGCTGCGCCTGGATCGTGACGTCGACGGCCGTCGTCGGCTCGTCGGCGATGAGCAGCTTGGGGTCGCAGGCCAGCGCGATCGCGATCATGACGCGCTGGCGCATGCCGCCCGAGAGCTCGTGCGGGTACGCCTTCATGCGGGCCTTGGGGTCGGAGATCCCGACCGCCTCGAGCAACGAGAGCGACTCGGTCCTGGCCTCGGCCTTGCCCATCCCGCGGCGGATCCGGAGCGTCTCGACGAGCTGCGACCCGACCGTGAAGACCGGGTCCAGCGCCGTCATCGGCTCCTGGAAGATCATCGCCATGGGCAGCTCGCGGCGCGGGGTCCGCTTCTCGCCCTTGCCCCTCCACAGCGGCTTGCCGTCGAGGACGGCCCGCCCCTCGATCCGCGAGCTGCGCGGATCGAGGAGTCCCATCAGGGCCAGGGAGGTGACGGTCTTGCCACTTCCGCTCTCGCCGACGAGTCCCACGATCTCCCCCGGCTCGATCGTCAGATCGACGTCGTACAGGGCTTGAACCTGGCTCCCCTCGTGACCGAAGTGGACCTGGAGTCCTTCGACCGTGAGCAATGACATGACCGTCACCTCCTCTTGACCTCGGCTCAGCCGAGGGTGACTCCGATGAACTTCGGCTTGCCGAGGAGGTTGCCCTCGAAGCCATCGACGTCCTCGGAGAGGCCGACGATCGAGTTGCCGAACACGAGCGGGAAGAAGGACGTGTCGGCGAAGACCGCCTCGGCGGCCTCGTCCAGCCCGGGCTTGCGCTCGGCCGGCTCGGTCGACACGTCGGCCTTCTCCAGCGCCTTCTCCAGGCCGGGCGTCCACTGGTCCGACGTGTTGAAGTAGCCGTCGGCCGAGAACAGCAGGCGGTACGTCATCGCCGGATCCGGGCGACCGGTCCACTGCGACAGGTACGCCGGCGACTTGCGGTCGTTGAAGTAGTCGCTCGTGCCCTGCACGATCTCGAGCGGCTTGATGTTGACCGTCACACCGACGTCGGACCACTGCTCCTTGAGGATCTCGGCCACGCGCACGGTGGCGGAGTCGGCGTTGACGATCATGTCGAACGTCAGGTCGGACTCGCCCGCCGCGGAGAGCAGCTTCTTGGCCTCGTCGGGGTTGAACTCCGACTTGACCGACTCCGGCGGAGCGGCCCAGTAGTCGCTCGGCAGGGCGCCGTTCGCGACCGAGCCGCGACCGAAGTAGGCGCTCTTGAGCAGCGCCTCGCGGTCGATGGCCAGGCTCAGGGCCTTGCGCACCTGCGGATCACCGAGCTCCTCGGAGTCGCGGTTCAGGTACACTTGGTTGACGTTCACGCGCGGGGTGTCGCTGACCGCGACGTTCGAGGCCTTCTCGAGGCCGTCGGCGTCCGACGGCGACACGTCCATCACCACGTCCTGCTGGCCCGAGCGCAACGAGGTCACGCGGGTCTTCGGGTCGGGGATGATGTTGAAGTTGATCGCGGAGACGCGCTCGGCGTCCTTGTCCCAGTAGTCGGCGTAGCGCTTCACCTTGATGACCGAGCCGCGCTTCCACTCGACGAACTCCCAGCCGCCGGCGCCCACGGGCTTGGTGCTGAGGTCGCCACCGGCCGCCTCGGCCGCCTTGGGCGAGACCATCATGCCGGCGCGGTCGGCGAGCACGAGCAGCAGCGAGGCGTCGGGACCGTTGAGCTTGTAGGTCACCGTGTACTCGTCGTCGGCCGTGACCGAGTCGACCGACGCGAGGTCGGCCTGGATGTTCGAGCCCTCGCCCTTGGCGCGCTCGAAGTTGTAGACGACCGCCTCGGCGTTGAAAGGCTCGCCGTCGTGGAACTTCACGCCCTCACGCAGCTTCAGCGTCAGCTCGGTCGGCGACTTCTGCTCCCACGACTCGGCCAGTCCCGGCTGGGCCTCGAGGCCCTTGTCGTAGGAGATCAGCGTGTCGTACAGCGGGTAGATCAGGACGTGGTCCGTGCCCGCGTTGCCGCGGATCGGATCGAGCGAGGACGCGTCGGAGACGGCCGCCACGCGCAGTGCGCGGTCGGAGTCGCCTGACTCGCCCCCGCCGCCGCCACAGGCGGCCACGACGGAGAGGAGGAGCGCCGCGGCGATCGCGCCTCCACGGAATCGAATCTTCATGATGCCTGCCCTTCGTTCCACTGCTGACGCAGCTTGTACTTCTCGATCTTGTTGGTCGGGGTCCGGGGGATCTGGCCCACCGGGATCACGTCACGGGGCCGCATGAACTTCGGCATCGTGTCGAGACAGTGCTGTTCGATCGCGGCGCGATCGAACGTGTGGCCGTCGGCCACCTCCACGAAGGCGATGACGTCGTCCTCGTCGCCGTCCGCGCTGGGCACCGCGATCACCGCGGCCAGCGCGAGGGACGGATGCTTGAGCAGCATCTCCTCGATGTGGAATCCCGAGATGTTCTCGCCCCGGACGCGGATCCGGTCCCCCATCCGGTCGATGTAGGCGAAGACCCCGTCCTCGTCGCGGACGGCGGCGTCGCCGGTGTGGAACCAGAGGTTCCGCCAGGCCTTCACCGTGGCCTCGGGCTTGGCGAGGTACTCCTCGTGGATCAGCGAGGGGACGCGCGGGCGCATCGCCAGCTGGCCGACGACACCGTCGGGGCAGACGCGGTCGCGGTCGTCGAGGATCGCCACCTCGAGGAAGGGCGTGGGCTTGCCCATGATCCCCTTCGGCATCGGGTCCGTGCCCCGCAGGACGAGCAGCCCGTGCTCCTCGAAGATCTCGCGCAGCCGATCGTGCGGGAGCCCGCGGTACAGGTCGGCCGGGGTGCCCTCCCCGGGCTCGGTCTGCTCGGTCAGGGTGACGAGCGGGTTGCCGGACTCGGACTGCCCGAACCCCGACGTCACGAAGTCGATGCCGAACCGCTCGGCGAACTCGTGGTGGTTCGCCGGCAGCGGCTGCAGGTGCACCTTGTTCAGGGGGTTGCGGCGGTCCTCCTCCCGCGGCTCGGCGTTGAGCAGCCACGGCGTCATGACGTCCAGCAGGACGGCGGTGGTGCAGCCGGTCTCGGTGATCCGCCGCCAGAAGTCGTTGGGGCTGAACCGGTCCCACAGGCTGACCGAGGCGCCGGTCCAGAGGGCACGCACGACGTTGAAGTGCGCTCCGCCGACGTGGTACATCGGCAGGTCGTTGTAGACCACGTCCTCCGGGGTCATCATGGTGCGCGCGACCCACGTGTAGCCGTTGACCCACCGGTGCGACTGGACGACGCCCTTCGACGGGCCCGTCGTGCCGGAGGTGTAGATGACGTTGGCCGGATCGTCGAACTCGACCCGCACGTCAGGGCGCTCGGCCGGCTGAACGAGCTTGCCGAACTCGCCCTCGTGCAGGCCGTCGATGACGATCACCTGCGGCGAGCACTCGAGCCGGTCCTCGATGTCGAGGATCCGCTGGTGCATGGCACGGTCGACCAGCAGCGCGGTGGGCCGGGTGTCGTTGAGCTGGTACGCCAGCAGGTCGCCCGCGTACTGGAAGTTGACCGGGGCGTAGACGGCACCGGCCTTCCACAGCCCGTACATGGCGAGGGTCGAGACGAGCGGGTGCGTGGTCAGGATGCTGACCCGCGAGCCGGGCTCCACGCCGAGGGCGACCAGGTTCCCGGCGACGTGGTCGGTGGTGCGGCCCAGCTCCGCGTAGGTCAGGGTCTCGCCGGTCTCGCCGTAGACGATCGCCCGGCGGTCGCCGGTGGCGGCCACGTGGTGGTCGAGCGCGTCGACCGCGGTGGCGAAGTCGCACTCCAGCAGCTCCTCGAGCTCGGCGGCGGTCACGGTGTCACCCATGTCAGGGCCTCGTCCCGAACGACGGGGGGCCGACCTGCTCGGGGACGACCCGGTAGGCGTCGCGCACCCAGCGGGTCAGCAGCTCGCGGCTGCGGCGCGGGTCGATGAGGTCCTGCACGCCGTAGCGCTCGGCCGTGCGGAACGGCGAGCGGGAGACCTCGAGCCGATCGTGGATCTCCTTCATCATCGCCTCGGGATCGTCCGACGCCTCGAGGTCGGCACGGTAGGCCGCCTCGACGCCACCCTCGACGGGCAGCGAGCCCCAGTCGCCGGAGGGCCAGGCCCACTGGCGGTTGAAGCGGTGGCGGTTGACCTGCCCGGCCCCGCCCACACCGAAGACGCGGCGCACGATGATCTCGGCCATCGGCACGCGGGCCTGGTAGGCCGCGACCACGGCGCGGGCGCCGCGACGGATCGAGGCCGACTTCTCGGCCGCGAGGCCGATCTGCATCCCCGACTGGTCGGTCAGGCTCACGATCGGCAGGTGGAACGTCTCGCACAGGTCGATGAGGCGCGTCATGGCGTCGGCGCCGTTGGGCGTCATCGTCGCGCCCTTGTACGGATCGGTGGCGATCACGCCGACCGGGTGGCCGTCGAGGCGAGCCAGGCCGGTGTAGACCGAGGCTCCGAATCCGGCGTACTCGAAGTTCGAGCCGCCGTCGAAGATCGCGTCGAGGATCGTGCGCAGCCGGTACGGCTGACGACGGTTGCGCGGCACGACGTCGGCCAGGCCCTCGGACGAGGTGGTCGGCTCGATCCCCGCGATGACCGGCGGCACGTCGTGGACGCTCGACGGCAGGTACGACAGGAAGTCGCGGACGGCCTGCAGGGCCGCCTTCTCGTCGGGGACGATCCGGTCGATCGCTCCGCTGCGGCGGTGCACCTCGGCGCCGCCGAGCTGCTCCTTGTCGAGGGTCTCCCCCGTGGCGTGCTTCACGACGGGCGGGCCCGCGACGAACATCTGCGAGATGCCCTCGATCAGGACACTGAAGTGGCTCATCGCCACGCGGCCCGCGCCGAGTCCGGCCACGGGGCCCATGCAGGCGGCGACGACGGGGACGAGCGAGAGGTTCTCCACGAGCGCGTCCCAGCCGGGGTTGGCGGGCACGTAGGTGTAGCCGGCGTCCTCGATCATCCGGACGCTGCCGCCGCCACCGGTTCCCTCGACCAGCCGCACCAGGGGTGCACGCAGGGCGCCGGCCATCCGCTCGGAGTCGACCTGCTTGGCCATGATCGACGCATCGGCCGCACCGCCGCGGATCGTGAAGTCGTCGGCACCGAGGGCGACGCGGCGGCCGTCGATCTCGCCGAGGCCGAACACGAAGTTGGCCGGCATGACGCTGACGGTGCTGCCGTCGTCGGCGCGGGTGGCGAAGCCCGCGAGGGCGCCGACCTCCTCGAAGCTGCCGTCGTCGAGCAGGTCGACGATGCGCTCGCGGACGGTGCTGCGACCGTTCTCGTGCTGGCGGCGGATCTTGTCCTCGCCGCCGAGCAACTCGGCGAAACGCTGTCGGCGGGAGATCTCGTCGATCTCGTCGGACCACACGTGGCTCACTGCTGCCCCTTTGATCGGAGAAGGCGGCCGGACCGCCTCGTTGTCACCTGACCTAAGCATTCGCTTAGGTCCGCGAAGATCCACGTTAAGTGATCCCCATCACAGGGTCAAGCCTGAACTTGAAGTTATTTTCATGTACTTGGAATGACAGCGGCCGAGCCGGTGAAATCCGGCTCGGCCACGAGGAACATCCGGCGGCTCAGTCGCTGAAGCGCGCCACAATGGCGCCTTCCTCCACCACATCTCCCTCGGATGGCAGGATTTCCTGCACCACGCCGGCCCGGGGAGCCACGACCGGGATCTCCATCTTCATCGATTCCAGGATGAGCAGGGGCTGGCCCTCCTCCACCTGGTCGCCGACGGCAACCTCGATCTTGAACACGGAGGCTGTCAGCTCGGATCGCACGTCGGACATGTCGTGACCTTTCATTGCTTCGTCATGCTGGAGGAAACCTAAGCATACGCTTATGATGAGATGATGGGGAGCCTGCAGCGCCACTCAGGGGTGTGCAGAGGCTGAAATGGAGTGACGACGATGGCCGAGACCAGCCCGCCGCAGGCGGCGATCCCCCCGCGGGTCCTGATCGACCGCGAGCACGCCGAGCGACGGATCGAGCAGTTCTGGGACGAACGGGCCACGGGCGCCTCGCGCAAGATCCTGCGCGGCGCGACCCTCGCGTTCGCCGACCTCGGCTACCACGGTGCGTCCACCCGCGAGATCGCCACGCGATCGGGCATGAGCTCGGCGGCGGTCTACATCCACTTCGAGTCCAAGCAGGAGCTGTTCCACCGCATCGCGCTCGAGGGACACCGGGCCTCCACGGGCGCCTTCAGCCAGCCCGCGCGGCAGGCCGCCGACCCGGTGGGCCAGCTCAGACTGGGGGTGGCGTCGTTCGCCACGTGGAACGCCGAGATGAACCTGCTGTCGCGCTCGATCGAGTACGAGATCCGGCTGCAACGCGGACCGGAGTTCGCCGACGTGTGGGCGCTGCGACGCGCTGTCGACGAACACGTCCTCGAGATCCTCGAGGCCGGCGTGGCCGAGGGCACCTTCCGGCTCGCCGACCTGGAGTGGGCCAAGATCACGATCCTGTCGACCTGCATCGACGTCGCGCGCTGGTACCGGCACGGGTCCGCGCGTACGCCCACCGCGATCGGCTTCCAGTACGCCGACCTGGCGATGACCCTCGCCGGCGCCCGCCACCTGTCGCACTGAAGGCTCCTCGGGCGAGTCCGCGCCCGCCTGTTGACACGACCGTCAAAGTCGGCTTCACTCGTTGACACTGACGTCAATGAGACCGTCGTCACCTTCCGTGCCCGGTCTCCCCCGACCCCCCGGAGGCAGCCGTCCCATGACGACCCCGCAGACCCTCGACTCGTACCTGGCCGAAGTCCGCCGGCTGCAGGACGCCCTGCGTCCCGCCGGGATCCCGAACGAGGTCACGTACCCGGCCGGTGAGATCACGATCCCGGCCCACGTGTCGCACTGGGCGGCCGAGCGGCCCGACCACCTCGCGCTCGCCCTCGGCGACACCCGGTACACCTACGCCGAGCTCGACGACGCGCACCGCCGCGTGGCCACGTGGATGTCCGAGCACGGCGTGGGCCGCGGCGATCGCGTCGCGGTCTACCTCGGCAACTCCACCGAGTTCGTCATCGCCTTCCTGGCCCTGCTGCGCCTCGGCGCCGTCCACGTGCCGGTGAACCCGATGTTCCAGCCGGCCGAGCTCGCGTACGAGCTGCTCGACAGCGAGCCCGTGCTCGTCGTGACGAACACGGCGCTGTCGGCGACGCTCGAGGCGTGCGCCGACCGCGTCCCCGCGATCCCCGTCCTGCTGACCGACGGCACCGGCGAGCTCGGCTGGGAGTCGGCCGTGAGCGCGGCCCCGTACGCGGGCGACGACGGCGACCTCGAGTCGCTCGCCGCGCTGAACTACACGGGCGGGACGACCGGCATGCCGAAGGGCTGCCAGCACTCGCAGCGCCACATGCTCTACACCGTGGCCAGCGCAGCCGCGGCCACCGCGATGCCGTCCGACGGCAGCTACGTCTCGCTGTGCTACCTGCCGATCTTCTGGATCGCGGGCGAGGACCTCGGCATCCTGATCCCCCTCGTGCTCGGCGGCTCCAGCATCCTGATGGCGCGCTGGAGCGCCGCCGAGGTGGTCGACACCGTCGAGCGCGAGCACGTCACCCTCATGACGGGCACGGTCGAGAACTACCTCGAGCTGATGGACACCCAGGATCTGGCGTCGCGCGACCTGAGCTCGCTGCTGGACCCGCAGGCCGTCTCGTTCGTCCGCAAGATGACCCCGGAGGTCCGGCACCGCTGGGCCGAGCTCGTGCCCGGCTCGGTGCTGCGCGAGTCGGCCTACGGCATGACCGAGACCCACACGATCGACGCCGTGCCCTACGGCTTCGCCGAGAACGACCAGGATCTGCTCGCCGAGCCCGTCTTCTGCGGGATCCCGGTGCCCGGCACCGACATCGCCATCGTCGAGCTGGGCACCCAGAACCCCGTCCCGCTGGGCGAGGTCGGCGAGATCATCGTGCGCAGCCCCTCGGTCACCGACGGCTACTGGCGCAACGAGGAGGCCACCCGCGAGCAGCTGGTCGACGGGTGGATCCACACCGGCGACAACGGCCGCATCGACGAGCAGGGCTTCCTGCACTACCTCGGTCGCCGCAAGGAGATGATCAAGGTCAGGGGCATGAGCGTGTTCCCCGCGGACGTCGAGATGCTGCTGGCCCAACACCCCGCCGTGGACTCGGTCGCGGTCGTCCCCACCGACGACCCCGACACCGGCCAGCGCCCCGTGGCGTTCGTCGTCCCCAAGGCCGGCTCGGACGTCACCGCCGAGGAGCTCGTGACGTGGTCGCGCGCGAACATGGCCACCTACAAGGTGCCGCTCGTCTCGGTGCTCGGCTCCCTGCCGATGACCGCCACCGGCAAGGTGCGCAAGAACGAACTGGCCGACGACGCGGCCGCGCTCAACTCCAAGGTCTCGTCGTGACCGCCCTGCCCACGCTCGAGGAGCTCGAGCCGCTCGGCGCGCTCTTCACCCGGACGGTGCCCGAGCGGTACCAGGACCTCAACGGCCACGTGAACGTGCGCGGGCACTACGACCTGCACATGGACGCCGCCGAGGAGTCCTGGGAGCGTCAGGTGGGCCTCGACCAGGCCTTCCTCGACCGCACCGGGCAGAGCTCGTTCAGCCTCACGCACCACGTGCAGTTCCACCGGGAGATCCTCGTGGGCCATGAGGTCTCGACGCACCTGAGGATCCTGGCCCGCGGACCCAAGACGGTCCACGCCGTCACGATCGTGGCCAACCGCACCACCGGCGAGATCGCCAGCACCCTGGAGTTCGTCGAGGCCTACGTGGACCTGACGACCCGCCGCACGGCACCGTTCGCGCCGGACGTGGCCGAGCGCATCGACGAGCTCCTCGAGCAGCACGCCGCGCTGCCGTGGTCGCTGCCGCCGAGTCATCGCCTCGGCACCACGCGCCCGACCGAGTGAGTCCTTCCGCGGCTCAGTGGCCGAGACAGGCCATCCAGATGCGGTGCATCTCCTCGACGGCCTCGTCCACGGTGGTCTCGCCGGCCACCACGAGGGGCGCGTAGCGGTCGTTCATCCCGGCGCCCATCATGCCCAGCGCCTCGGGATCGGCCACCGGCTCGACCCGGCCGGCGCGGGCCTGCTGGCTGACGTACGTGGCCGTGCGGTGCACGGCCTCGCCCTGGATCTCGCGCCAGAGGCGGCGCATCTCCTCGTCGGCGACCGCCTGGTGGTTGAGGACGGTCATCAGCGCGAGGTTCTCGACCGTCGCCTCGAGCGTGGTCGCGATCGTGCGGTGCAGCACCTCGTCGACGGCGTCGCGATCGATCCCGGACAGGTCCTGGGCGCGCAGGAAGCGGTCGCGCACCTGCTCGGCGAGGACGGCGAAGACCTGCTCCTTCGACGCGAAGTAGACGTAGAACGTGGCGCGGCTGACGCCGGCCCGGCGCGTGATCTCGGCGATCGTGGTGGCGCCGTAGCCGAGCTCCTCGAACGCCGCGCGAGCCGCGGTGAGCAGCTCGCCGTGCCGTTGCGCGTCCGCCCGGTCGTGGTCCTCGCGGATCGCCCAGCCCTGAGTCATGGCCTTACCCTAGCCTGCCCATTGACACAAGTGTCAACAGTCGCGAGGATGGCTGTTGACACTTACGTCAACACCAGGAGTCGACGATGAAGGTCCTGATCGCCAACCGCGGCGAGATCGCCCACCGGATCGAGCGCGCGGTCCGTGCGCTCGACTGGACGCCCCAGCACGTGCACACCGCCGAGGAGGCGGGCAGCGCGGACCCCGAGAGCTACCTGCTCCCGAAGGCCGGCGTGGCCGGGTACCTCGACGTCGAGGCCATCGTGGCCGCCGCGGTGCTGACCGGATCGGACCTGGTGCACCCGGGCTACGGATTCCTCAGCGAGAGCGCGGAGCTCGCGCGGGCGTGCGAGGCCTCGGGGCTCGTCTTCGTCGGCCCGGAGCCGACCACCCTCGAGCTGTTCGGCGACAAGGGCAGTGCCCGGGAGCACGCGCTGGCCCACGGCGTGCCGGTCCTCGACGCGACCGGCCGCGACGCCTCCCTCGCCGAGGTCGCTGCCCTGCTCGAGCGTCACCCCGCCGGGATCATGATCAAGGCCGTCTCCGGTGGCGGCGGACGCGGCATGCGCCCCGTCACCGACGCCGCCGACCTCGCCGAGGCCTACGACCGCTGCCGCTCCGAGGCCGAGCGCGCCTTCGGCAACGCGTCCGTCTACGCCGAGCGGCTGCTCGCCACCGCCAAGCACATCGAGGTGCAGGTGCTGGGCGATGGCACGGGCGTCGTCACGCTCGGCGAGCGCGAGTGCTCGGTGCAGCGCCGCCACCAGAAGGTCATCGAGGTCGCGCCGAGCCCGTCGCTGACCGACGCCCACCGCGAGCGACTGACCACGTGGGCGAAGGACCTCACCGACCCCCTGGGCTACCGCGGCCTGGCCACGGTCGAGTTCCTCGTCAACGCCGACCTGCTGCGCCGCGGGGGCCCGCTCGACGCCGTGTTCATCGAGGTCAACCCGCGGCTCCAGGTGGAGCACACGGTCACCGAGGAGGTCACCGGCACCGACCTCGTGCGGGCCCAGCTGCTCGTGGCGGCCGGCCACCGTCTCGACGAGGCAGGCGTGCCGACCGACGTGCAGCCCCGCCCCGGCGTCGTCGCGATCCAGTCGCGCGTGAACGCCGAGGAGGTCGTCGGTGGCACGGTCGTCTCCACCACTGGCACCGTCACCGCCTTCTCCGCCCCCGACGGCGTCCGCGTCGACACGGGCATCGCCGCGGGCACCGTCGTCGACGGCACGTTCGACTCCCTCCTCGCGAAGGTCGTCACCGTCACCGAGGGCGACCACGCCACCGCGTGCGCCGACGCCGACGCGGCGGTCGCCGCCCTGCGGATCGACGGCGTGCGGACCAACGTCCCGCTGCTGCGCGAGCTGCTGGCGCACGACGCCGTCCGCAGCGGCGAGGTCACCACCGCGTGGCTCGACCGCCTGCTGGCCGATCGCGCCGACACCGAGCGCACCACCGACGAGTCCGGCACCGTGACCTCGGTCATGAACGGCACGGTGCTGGCGGTGTCGGTGAAGCCCGGCGACACCGTGGGACCGAAGTCGCCGCTCGCGACCCTCGAGTCGATGAAGATGGAGCACCCCGTCACGGCCGGGTTCGCCGGCACCGTCACCGAGGTCCTCGTCGGGGCCGGCGAGCAGGTGGCGGCCGGCCAGCCGATCGCCGTCGTCGCACCCGACGACACCGTCGACCACCAGCACGCCGAGGACGCGGACGTCGACCTCGACCACATCCGCCCCGACCTCGCGGAGCTCCACGACCGGATCGCCCGCACCCGCGACGCCTCCCGGACCGAGGCCGTCGCCAAGCGGCACGCCCGAGGCCACCTCACCGCGCGCGAGTGGGTCGACCTGCTCGTGGACGAGGGCACCTTCACCGAGTACGGCGCGCTGACCGTCGCGGCCCAGCGGCAGCGCCGCACCCTCGACGACCTCATGGACAACACGCCCGCCGACGGCATCATCACCGGCCTCGGCACGATCAACGGCGACGACGCCGGTGCCTCGCGTCGCTGCGCCGTCCTGGCCTACGACTACACGGTGCTCGCCGGCACGCAGGGCTACTTCAACCACAAGAAGACCGACCGCCTGCTGGAGCTGGCGCGCGACCGGAAGCTGCCGGTCGTCCTGTTCGCCGAGGGCGGCGGCGGTCGACCCGGCGACACCGACACGGCCGACCTGCTGGCCGCCGGGCTGAACGTGCGCACCTTCGCCACGATGGGCTCACTGAGCGGCGTCGTGCCGACGGTCGGCATCCTCACGGGCCGCTGCTTCGCCGGCAACGCGGCCCTGCTCGGCTGCTGCGACGTCATCATCGGCACCGAGGACGCCAACCTCGGCATGGCCGGCCCGGCGATGATCGAGGGCGGCGGGCTCGGCGTCTTCACCCCCGAGCAGATCGGCCCGATGTCGGTGCAGGCCCCGAACGGGGTGGTCGACATCGTCGTCGGCGACGACGCCGAGGCGATCAGCGTGGCCCAGCGCTACCTCTCGTACTTCCAGGGCGGACGCACCGCGTGGGAAGCCGCCGACCAGCGCCGGCTGCGCCACGTCATCGGCGAGAACCGCAAGCAGGTCTACGACATCCGCACGGTCATCGACGCGCTCGTCGACACCGACAGCGTGCTGGAGCTGCGCCGCGAGTTCGGCACCGGCGCGATCACCGCACTGGTGCGGATCGAGGGCCGGGCGTACGGACTCGTCGCGAACAACCCCGCCCACCTCGGCGGCGCGATCGATGCTGACGCGGCCGACAAGATGGCCCGGTTCCTGCAGCTGTGCGACGCGCACGGCCTGCCCGTCGTGTCGCTGTGCGACACCCCCGGCTTCATGGTCGGTCCGGAGAGCGAGCAGACCGCCACGGTGCGCCACTTCAGCCGGCTGTTCGTGATCGCCGCGCACCTGAAGGTGCCGATGACCACGATCGTCCTGCGCAAGGCCTACGGGCTGGGCGCTCAGGCGATGGCGGCCGGCGGCTTCGCCCAGACCACCGCGACGGTCTCGTGGCCCACCGGCGAGATCGGCGGCATGGGTCTCGAGGGCGCCGTGCGGCTCGGCTTCTCCAAGGAGCTGGCCGCCATCGAGGACGAGCAGGCCCGGGCCGAGCGCTACGAGGAGCTCGTCGCCCAGCACTACGAGGCCGGCAAGGCGATCAACGGCGCGATGAAGCTCGAGCTCGACGAGGTCATCGACCCCGCCGACACCCGCCGCTGGATCGTGGCCACCCTCGGCGACTGGGAGGGCGAGGGATCGCACCGCTACGTCGACACCTGGTGAGCCTGATCCGCTGCGGTCAGTCTTCTTCCGTCAGGATCTCCAGCGCCGTCTCGGCGTCGATACGGCGCTGGCCGGCTACCACAGTCCAAGCGACGTCCTCGGGAGCGAGCCGGGCTCGCAACGTCAGGAGTCGGGATCGGTCCGAGCCGGTGAAGCGCTCCCGCTCAGCGAACGGGTCGTCGATGCAGGCCAGCAGCGCCACCGCGTCGCGCAGGTGGCGCTCGGGGTCGCGGGAGTCGGTCTTGTAGGCGGCGGCCTTCAAGATGAGTGCCCCGAACACGTTCGGCACCGAGACCGTGGTGATGGTTCCGGGGTCGACCTCCAGACGCGCGTTGATGGTGCGGCGCAGCGCCTGTGTGCCGCCCTCGATGCGGACCATGTCGCGTCCGGCGAGCCGTTCGGTGACCCTCGGAGCGTGGTGGTCGGCGAGCAGGACGTCCACCACGTCTTCGGCGTCCTCGTCGAGTAGGCTGGCGACCAGGTCAATCTTGCTGGCGCCTCGAAAGAAGCGGTGAGCCGTGTTGTCGCGGGGATCGACGGCTGGGCGAAGCTCGTAGCCGAGAGAGCGCAGGGCGGCCGCGGTCTGGGTGGCAACGCCGCGGGAGGTCTCGATGTGCAGCACGATGTCGACGTCGTTGGTCGGGCGCACGATGCCCAGGCCGTGGTGGATGGAATGCAACTGGGCCATGAGGCCACCGACCAGAGTCCACCTGTCGGTCGGCAGCACTGCGGCGATTTCGGCGACGTTCGGCCACGGGTCCGGCCAGCCGCCAGTGGCGGCGGCGATGTCGATGGTGGGGCGCTCGCCCAGATTCTCACCGTCGGGCATTTTCGCGGAACAGCTCCAATCGTTGAATCAAAGCCTGCTGTCCCACACCGCGTTCGCGCGGGTCGAGGGACGTGGCGGCGTCGACAGCGGCGAGCGTCCTGTTGAGCGTTGCCAAGTAGTTGATGAACTCGATGTCCATGGAGGTGTGGCGCAAAGTGATGGATCCCGTGGTGTCCTCGCGCAACCGGCAGCGGCGCACGAGGTCCGCGATCCGACTGGTGTGGACATAGCCGTCGACGATGGCGGCGTCCTCGACGAGTCCGAGACGCTGGCGGCCGGGGATGACGAGCTCCTCTCGGACGCGTTCGTTGACCGAGCGGTGGCCGGACCAGGTGGTGACGGTTGCACGATCGCGCAACCTGATGGCCAGCTCGCTCGGGTCGGTGATGTCGAGCAGAGTGGCGCGCAACCGGTACCTCTGTGTGTCACCGAGGTCCAACGGGGCCGCGCCCGACAGCAGTGCGACAGCTCCCCAGGCGGTGTGCTCCGCCCACGTCCGAGTCCGGCCCGTGCCACGTTCGGCGCGGTAGCGCTCCACCGAGGTGCGGTCGAAGATGCCGCGGGCAACACGGACGATGTCCCCCGCCTCGGCGAGAACGCGCACTTGGCGGGCCTCGACGCCCAGGAGGTCAGATGCCTCTTGGGTAGTCAGGAAGTCGCCACGGAATGCCACAACAGAATATTGCCTCTTCCGGTGGTTATCTGTAAAGCGATGGTGGCACGCAAGGCACGAGCAGGCGTATCGAGATCACGTTGGCACTGACCGCTCGATCGTCGTCACGACGCTCGTCACCGACGGCCTCGCCGGCGTGCTCGAGAACCCGAAGCGGCACGGCGGGTCGACCGGGGCGAGGTCCCCGAGGTCGGTCCCCCGCCACGTCCCGGCGATCGCGGTCACCGCGGTGACCCCGGTCGCGCCGTACCACTCACGGCGGTCGTTCCCGGCCGTCCCGCGCGTCCGCACGCCCCGCATGACGACCCGCGCCACCGGGTCGATCGCACCGCACCACGCGGGCGCGGTGGCCACCCGCGAAGGCACGAGGCCGAGCAGCACGCCGAGCGGCGTCCGACCTCCGACCACCAGCCGCAGCGACAGCGATGGCGCCTGGACCTGCCACCCGTCGGCGGTGTCCGTCACGGACACGGGCTCGATGACGTGCTCGTCGAACGTGTAGGTCGCCGCGACGAAGTCCCGCACCCGATCGGACGGGGCGAGCAGCACGCGGTGGCCGGCCGCGTCCTCGAGCATCACGTCCGCGAACGCGCCCCACGGCGAGGCGTCCCAGCGCCCGACGACCACGCGGATCCCGCTCGTGCTGCCGACCCCGGCGATCCGGCCGGCGAAGCGCTCCCTGATCCGACCCGACTTCACGAGTCCATCCTGCCCGCTCAGGGCCAGCGGCTGTCGGTGGCGAGCGGCAGGATGGGCTCATGCTGCTCGCCGAGCTCGTCGCCACCTCCGCCGAGGTCGCCGCCACACGCTCCCGGAAGGCGAAGGTCGCGCTGCTCGCCGAGCTGCTCGGCCGGGTCGAGCCCGATGAGCTCGAGGTCGTCGTGTCCTACCTCGGTGGCGCGCTGCGCCAGCGGCGCACGGGCCTGGGCTGGCGGGGCGTGAGCGCACCGACGCCACCGGCCGACGAGCCGTCGCTCAGCGTGCTCGAGGTCGACGCGGCGTTCGAGGCGATCTCGAGGCTGTCCGGGTCCGGCTCGCAGCGCGCCCGGCAGGAGGCCGTCGCCGAGCTGTTCGGGCGCGCCACCGAAGTCGAGCAGGCGTGGCTGCGCGCGATCGTCACCGGCAACCTCCGCCAGGGCGCGCTCGACGCCGTCACGCAGGAGGCGGTGGCGCAGGTCGCCGGGGTCCCGGCGGCGGCGGTCCGCCGGGCGGCGATGCTCACCGGCAGCACGGTCGCAGCGGCGGGTGCCGCCTTCGAGGGCGAGGAGTCGCTGGCCGCGATCGGCCTCGAGGTCGGCCGGCCGGTGATGCCGATGCTGGCCTCGAGCGCCCCCGACGTGGCCACCGCGATGGCCAGCCTCTCCCCCGACGGCAGCGCCGAGGTCGCCGTCGACGCCAAGCTCGACGGGATTCGCATCCAGGTCCACCGCGACGGCGACGCCGTGCTCGTGGTCACCCGCAGCCTCGACGACATCACCGAGCGGCTGCCCGAGGTGGTCGAGATCGCCCGCTCGCTTCCCGCCACGCGATTCGTGCTCGATGGCGAGGCGCTCGCGCTGTCCGACGACGGCCGTCCGCTGGCCTTCCAGGACACCGCCAGCCGCACCGCCCAGGCCGCGGGTGTCGCGATCACGCCGCACTTCTTCGACGTGCTCCACGTCGACGGCCGTGACCTGCTCGACGCCCCCGGCCACGAGCGCCTCGCCGCGCTCGACGCGCTCGTGCCCGAGGCCCACCGCGTCAGTCGCCTCGTCACCTCCGACGTGGCGGCCGCCGACGCCTTCGCCGCCGAGACCGTCGCGGCGGGCCATGAGGGCGTCGTCCTCAAGGACCTCTCCGCTCCCTACGCCGCGGGCCGGCGCGGCTCGGCCTGGGTCAAGGTCAAGCCGGTCCACACCCTCGACCTGGTGGTCCTCGCCGTCGAGTGGGGCTCCGGCCGCCGACAGGGCTGGCTGTCCAACATCCACCTCGGCGCGCGCGACGAGTCGTCCCCGACCGGCTTCGTGATGCTCGGCAAGACGTTCAAGGGGATGACCGACGCGATGCTCGCGTGGCAGACCGAGCGCTTCCTCGCCCTGGAGACGCACCGCGAGGGTCACGTCGTCCACGTGCGTCCCGAGCAGGTCGTCGAGATCGCCTTCGACGGACTCCAGCGCTCCACCCGCTACCCCGGCGGCCTCGCCCTGCGCTTCGCGCGCGTCGTCCGCTACCGCGACGACAAGGCGCCGCACGAGGCCGACACGATCGAAACTCTACGGAAGATGCTCCCAGCACGCGAGAGTGTTGGTCCCACGATCACCACTGACGTCTAAATCGGCCGGAGCGCGAAGCTCGCAACTTACCCGCCCTCAGTTCGCGAGCATGTGGCAAGCAGACTCTTGACCTCTGCCACATCGGCCTCCGCTCCACACTCTTTGCAGGGCTCCGATGGAGTAGAGGTGATCAGGGTTATCGAGCAAGACGGGCAGATGAAGATGTCGGAGCTCAGCAGCCTGCCAACGCCGCTTGACGCCGCGGTGGCGATGGCAAGTCTGGGATCCTTCAGCGCATACATGTGAAGCGGCTTAGCCCCGCGGCTCTGCTCGCCGATCTTCTCGACGGCACCCGCCTCGATCCAACTGACGATCTTATTTCGAACCGCTGTAGTCGAGATCTTGAACACGTCGCTTGCTAGGCGCGTGTTGGTAAATGAAGGCTCAGGCAGCCGATTGAGGTCCTTCATGTACTTGCCAAATAGTTCCTGACTTCGGGTCTTCGAAAACTCATAGATCCCTTTATAGATCGTTCTCTCAGCGATCTTCGCCGGGTAGCTGGGCTGACGTGTGTGCTCGGCGACGATCCGCTCGCACATCCGGATCATGTCACGAGGAGAGTCCGGACTGAGATGGGCGAGCAGCCGGTGAACATTGACGGGGAATGCCGGATCAACCAGCTCATTGAAACTCGTGACTCGCCCCTCGGAGAAGGCAGCCAAGCGTCGACTGAGCATCTCTGTCAACTCGGGGACGGTCCAGTGCAGGTTGGAGACACCGAGACGGTCGCCTCGCCCTCCCTCCTCAATGAAGGGATCATTTAGCAGATCCCATAAGAAGAACTTGAACGCTACGCCCGGCTGTTCGACCGTAGTGAGGTCGAGCAGCAGCGGACTAATGAGTTTGAACGCAAGATCTGGGTTGTTCCCTGTCTTACTAGTCTCGTCCAGTTTGTCGACAAGAATGTAGACAGCGTCGAACCCAAGTGCCTTGAACACGTCGACCAGTTTGGGGAAGAGGTACGAAAGCGTCGCAGCTTCACGGGTTGCGCTCTCCGCAAGTTCCGACGGAACTTTTACGCCATCGAGACCGAACTTACTCATCAGCGCCGCAATCCCGGCAGAGATGAAGCCGCCGTACGTGTGCCAAGCGTCCGAGGCTTTGTCGCCCAATGACTTGACCGACGAGATGGCTACCTCCAGTTCTTGTTGATTCAGATTGCTGAGCAGCTCACTAGATGAGTACTTCAGCACCTGCTTGTTGTGCTCACTGAGCGTCTTGGCGCGAGCGGGATCGTGCGCGAGGTGGCTAAGCGCCGCAACGGTCAGAAGCCTGCAGACAATTCGCAGGTGATCCGCGAGAGTTGCGTTCCTCGGGTCTGTCTCCGAGAAGTTCGTATACGTCACGCAGGCGAAGTCGGCACCCTGGCCTGAAGCGATCTCGATCATCCTCCGCTGCGCGGTCTTACCACTTCCACGCGGCGCGAACACAATCGTCGACTTCGGCGACTTGGGGGATCCGAGCACGCTCTCAAAATAGGGCGGCGGTACGAAGTAGTCCGCGAGGCTGTCTTCATTCTCAGAGTTGGTAGACGCAAAAGGGTCGCCGAGGAACCCATGTCGTTCGAGGAGCCTTCAGCCGACACTCTTCGCTCCATTCTTCGAGTTCAGTGAACCGAACTTTATCGGGCCCGGGTCCGTGCTCGTGATCGTTCACTACCTTGGCGCGAAAAGATGCTCGACGGGATCACCGACGAGATACTCGCGTGGCAGACCGAGCGCTTCCCGAACTGGAGATGGATCACGCAGGCCACATTCTTGCTACGTCCATCCACCGAGCAGGAGACCGGTAGCTGCCGGGGCCTACACAGACGGGGGCGGTTCAACGCCAACCTCGGTGGGCGGTAGCACCGCGAGCCTGAAGCGCGTTCCGAAGTCCGTTGGTTTGAGAAGGCCCTTTTCCACCGCGAGTTCGTAAGATTCGTCCGCAGACACCTCAAGTCGCGTGAACTCGTCGCGCTCGCGTACGAAGTCATAAGCGTCCTCAGCGACCCGATGCGTTAGGTAGTCCGCTTCGACTAGTCCCAACCTGACCCAGTTGTCGACGTATATGGGCCAGTCGGCGAGAACAATAGGCTGGCTGGTCTCCGGAGATCGAAGATCAACAACGTGGCGCGTCAACGTGTGGAACCCACGCTTTGGTTCATTGAGCTTCATGCGGATCTCGGCCATCGGTTCCCCGGCCCGGTTGGCGAGAAACCGCGGCAACAACGAAGCTTCCTCGGCAGACAATTGCCGGATCACCGAAGCATATGAGGGGTGTGCGCCCGCGGCGTTCCGGCGGTCAGACGCTGTCGCCAAGAGATTGAGATACATCTCCTTGAGATCTGGTTCATCGAGAGAGTAAGAGAGCCCTTCCATCGCCTGCGCAGCGACGTTGGGTGCAGGGCTAACGAGCTCTTCGTGAGGTACGGAGGCCATCTTTTCCGCCATGTCCTCTGCGAAGGCGCCAGACTCGAAGTAATCCCTCCGGTAGCCCGCGAACCAGAAAAGTGGGGCGAGAAGCTTGTTTATGGTCAGCTGCTTCGCAGCCATCCGATCGCCCATCGCCGCGGCAGCAACCTGAGCACCCGGAGATTGCTTCGCAATCTCCCGAATGACAGCCCTTTCCGCTTCGCTTCCGTTGAGCGCCTTACCCAACACCTCTACGCCTTTGGTGGCACCGCTCGCGCCGAGCTCTATCCCCGTCATCCGCCGACCGTACCGCGCGGTTCGTCGCGAGGCCGCCGATTCGCGAGGAAGCTCAAAGGGAGGAGCCTTGGGGCCTTCGTCATCGGAGGCATGATCTCGATACGGCGTCTCGCTTCGCTCGCCGCCTACTCGATCACCGGCCCACGAGCCCTTGGGTCACTGCGAACAGACAGCAGCCCCGCCGGGGAGGAATCCGGCGGGGCTGCTGGCTCGTGGGCGTCAGTCCGCGTTGCGGATGCTGCGCAGGTTCACGACGCGGTAGCCGGCCTGGAAGGTCAGCCCCTTCGTGAAGTAGTTGGCCACCGGGACCATCAGCGGCACGAAGTCCGCACGCTCCAGCAGCGCGGCCTCGGCCTCGCCCCAGCGCTGGCAGCGCTCGTCGCCCTCGAGGCTCGACACGCTGTTCTCGATCAGGTCGTCGAAGACCTCGTTGTCCACGCGGCCCCAGTTCATCGCGCCGCCCTCGCCGAAGACCGAGCTCATCTTGGTCGCCATCGGGTAGGGCGTGCGGATCGCCGTCTGGTACGGGTACACGAAGATGTCCCAGCCGGTGCCGTCGCCGTAGATGATGCCCGCTCCCTGCGCGAGGGTGCCGTTCGTGATCTCGACCTTGATGCCCAGCTGGCGCAGGGCGTCGGCGATGTAGTCAGGGCCGGAGTTCTGCACGTCGTAGCCGAGCAGCTCGATCGTCAGCTCCTTGCCGCCCGGGCCGTAACCGGCCGCGGCGAGCTCGGCCTTGGCCTTGGCCATGTCGTTCTCCGGCACGAACTTCTCGTTCTCCGGCGTGTAGCAGTTCATGTTGTCGGTGATCACCGTCTCGGCGGGCTCGGCGACCCCGAACGACGCCGCCTTGGCGTAGCCGGCCGGGTCGAGCGCGTGCGCGACCACGCGGCGGAGGCGCTCGTCCGCGAACGGGCGGCCCTCACGCTCGTTGAACGACACCGAGTCGGCGCCGAACGCCTTGCCCTGGATGGGCTCGTGCTCGCGCTCGAGGCGCTCGGAGTCCCGGCCCAGGATCGCCGCGATGTCGGTGGCGCCCGTCTCGAACAGGTTGGCCCGCGTCGAGTCCGCCGTGACCACGCGCATGGTGATCTTCTGCGGGATCTCCTCGTCCTCGGCCAGACCCGGGGAGTCCCACGCCTCCAGCACGTACTCCTCGCCACGCTTGAGCGAGGTGACCTTGTACGGGCCCGACCCCTGAGGTGCGGTGGCGAGTCCCTCGATGTCCGCCAGACCCTTCGGGCAGACGATGAACGCGTTCGTCATCGACTCGAGCATGTCCGTGTGGGGCTCGTTGACCTCGATCGTGAGGGTGTCGGCACTGTCGTCACCGACGATCGACTTGGCGCCACCGGAGCCGAACAGCCGGCCGCGGAAGGGCGAGCCCGACTCCGGGTCGGCGAGGCGCTCCATGTTCTTGGCGATGTCCGACGGCAGCAGGTCGGAGCCGTCGCTGCACTTGAGGTCCGGCCGCAGGGTGAACACGACCTTGGTCGGCGTGACCTCCCACTTGGAGGCCATCGCCGGCGCCACCCCTCCGGTCTTGTGGTCCTGGCGGACCGGCGTGTCGTAGACGGCCTCGAACAGCTGCATCGCGCCCTGGTCGGAGGCGGAGATCGCCGGGTCGAAGGTGTCCACGTCGTTGCGCAGATCCATCACGAGGCTCTCGGGAACCTCCCCCGCCGGGCCCTGCGCTCCCCCGGACTCCCCGCCGCACGCGGCGAGCGTGAGCGCCGCGATCGTCACCAGTGCCAATGCCTGAACTCGTCTCGACATGACCAGCCTTTCCCTCCGATGGACATGTGATCGTCCTCACATGTTCCGCCCATCCTGATGGGGTCGACCGGCAAAGTCAATGTTGAACTCATGTTTAACTGAAATTGGTTTCAACTCATGCGAAAGGGCCGCGCGGATCACCGCGCGGCCCTTCCGTGAACGTCTTTCAGCGAGCGTGCGTGACGCCACCGTCGACCGTGATGGTCGAGCCCACGACGTAGTCGCCCGACCGTGCCGCGAGGTAGATCGCGGCGGCGGCCATGTCCTCGGACGTGCCGATGCGGCCCGACGGGATCGAGGACTTGATCTCCTCGGCGTGGTCGCGGGCATCCTTGTTCATGTTCGAGGCGAACGCCCCCGGCGCGATGCCGCTGACGGCGATGTCGTCCTCGATCAGGCGGATCGCCATGCGGCGCGTCAGCTGGATGACGCCGGCCTTGCTGGCGTGGTACGAGTACGTCTCCTGAGGGTTCAGGCTGATGCCGTCGATCGAGGCGATGTTGATGACCTTGGCGAGGTGGTCGCCCGTCGCGGCGACCAGGTCCGACTTCAGCGCCTGCGTCAGGAAGAACAGCGACTTCACGTTGAGGTCCATCACCTTGTCCCAGCCGGACTCGGGGAACTCGTCGAACGGCGCGCCCCAGGCGGCACCGGCGTTGTTGACCAGGATGTCCAGGCTCGACTCGTGCTCGCGGTAGCGCGCGACGAGGTCGTTGATGCCCTCCAGCGTCGAGACGTCGGCCGGCAGCGACACGCACGTCCCGAACTCCGAGAGCTCGGCGGCGGTCGCGTCGCACGCCTCGGCCTTGCGGGCCGAGATGTAGACCCGCGCGCCCTGCTTGAGGTAGCCCTCGGCGATCATCCGGCCGATCCCGCGGGACCCTCCGGTGATGAGAGCGGTGCGGCCTTCGAGCGAGAAAAGTGACGTAGTGTCCATGTGGATCCTCCAGGTGGATGGTGAGGTGGGTCGGGGGGTCAGGACTGCGGCAGGTCGACGAGGCCGGCCAGGTCGGAACGGTGCGCCGCGGGCGTGCCGAGCGCGAGCTGGTCGGACTTGGCCCGCTTCAGGTACAGGTGGATCGCATGCTCCCACGTCATGCCGATGCCGCCGTGGAGCTGCAGCGCCTCCTCGGCCGCGTGCAGCGCGACGTCGGAGCAGTACGACTGGGCCACGGCCTGCGCGACCGGGGCGTCCGGATCGCTCGTGGCGAGCGTGTCGGCCGCGTACCGCGCGGCAGCCTGCGCCTGCGTGACCTCGAGGTACAGGTCGGCGAGTCGGTGCTTGATCGCCTGGAACGAGCCGATCGGCCGGGCGAACTGGACGCGCGTCTTCGCGTACTCCACGGTGGTCTCCAAGCACCACTGGGCCAGGCCCAGCTGCTCGGAGGCCAGCAGCGCGGCGCCCGCGGCCAGGGCCGCGTCGATCGCGGCGATCGCGGCGTCGCCCTCGGCGAGCACCGTTCCCTCGCCCGTCGGGGTGACGGACGCCAGGGGCCGGCTCATGTCGAGCGACGTGATCGGCGTGACGTCGGCGGTCTCGTGCAGCACGAGCCGCACGGTGCCGCCCTCGGAGGTGGGCACGAGGAAGAGGTCGGCGCCGATCGCACCCGCGACCGGAGCGGTCGGGCCCTCCCCCGCCGACCAGGCGCCGGCACGAGCCGACCACGGCAGGACGAGGACGATCCGGCGGTCACCCGAGGCCACCAGCGGGAGGACGTCCTCGGCCTCGACGGCCAGCAGGGCGGTGGTCGCGATGACCGCGCTCTCCAGGAACGGGACGGGTGCCACGGTGCGGCCCAACTCCTCGAGCACCACGGAGGCCTCGCGTGCGCTCGCGCCCGCGCCGCCCCACTGCTCGGGGACCAGCAGGCCGGCCAGCCCGAGGTCGCCCGCGAGGGCGGACCAGGCGGCGGAGACGTCGGTGTCCGGGGCGTCGTAGAGCGCCGCCACGGTCGCAGGATCGACGGTGCGCCTCAGCGCACCGCGCACGCTCGAGCGCAGCGACTCCTCGACGTCGGAATACAACAACTCGCTCATCGGGCCACCGCCTCGGAGAAGCAACGGTAGGACGATGGCCCGACTCGAAGCTCTGATTGGTTCACTCGCTGACGCTCGCTCATCGGGGCACCTCGTTGAAGGGGACGCCCTTGTCGGGGCGGTGGTCGGCGGGCAGGCCCAGCACGCGCTCGGACACGACGTTGCGCATGATCTCGGACGTGCCGCCCTCGATCGAGTTGCCCTTGGCGCGCAGGTAGCGGAAGCCCGGACCGCGGCCCAGGAAGCTCGCGGACGCGGTGCGCACCATCGTCCAGTCGTCGTACTGCAGTCCCGCGTCGGGATCGAGCTCGAGGGCGAAGCCGGACACCTGCTGCGCCTGCTTCGCGAACGCGAGCTTCATCGCCGAGCTCTCGGGCCCGGGCTGGCCCACGGCCAGCTGCTGGCGCAGGCGCTCGCCCGCGAGGCGGGTCACCTCGGTCTCGACCCACCACGACATGAGCCGGTCGTGCTCGGCGGCGGAGCGGACCGACGGGTCGGTACGCCAGCGCTCGGTGACGATGCCGATCTGGCCGGCCTCGCGGTCGGCGCCGCTGCCGATCGCCACACGCTCGTTGTTGAGCGTCGTGGTGGCGACGCGCCAGCCCTGGCCCACGTCGCCGACCCGGTCGGCGTCCGGCACGCGTACGTCATTCAGGAAGACCTCGTTGAACTCGGCCTCACCGGTGATCTGGCGCAGCGGGCGCACGTCGACGCCCGGATCGGCCATGTCGACGACGAAGTACGACAGGCCGGCGTGCTTGACCACGGTCGGATCGGTGCGGGCGACGAGGATCGCGCGCTGGGCGTTCTGCGCCCCCGAGGTCCACACCTTCTGGCCGTTCACGATCCAGGTGTCGCCGTCGAGGACGGCCTTCGTGGCCACGCCCGCGAGGTCGGATCCGGCACCGGGCTCGCTGAAGAGCTGGCACCAGACCTCCTCGCACGTGAAGAGGGGCCGCAGGTAGCGCTCCTGCTGCTCCGGGGTGCCGAACGCGATGAGCGTCGGCGCCGCCATGCCCAGGCCGATGCTGTTCAGGCCGAGGTCGGGCGCCGGGGCACCCGCCTCGGCGAGCAGCTGCTCGACCACCTGCTGCTCGTCGCGCGGGCGGTCCAGGCCGCCGCGGCCCACCGGGAAGTGGACCCACGCCAGCCCGGCGTCGAACCGGGCACCGAGGAACTCCACCGGGTCGACCGTCGCGACGTCGAACCGCTCGAGCAGTGCCGCCACCTCGGCGCGGACGTCAGTCACGCGTCCCCGCCTTGCGCAGCTCGTGACGCGCGAGGGCGTTCTTGTGCACCTCGTCCGGCCCGTCGG
This sequence comes from Aeromicrobium choanae, assembly GCF_900167475.1. Lineage (NCBI taxonomy): Bacteria > Bacillati > Actinomycetota > Actinomycetes > Propionibacteriales > Nocardioidaceae > Aeromicrobium > Aeromicrobium choanae. Next base: position 962,498 of record NZ_LT796768.1, read on the forward strand.
CGAAGCGCAGCGTGCGCACCTGGGCGAACCACTCGGCGATCGGGAAGTCCTGGCTGAGGCCACCGCCACCGTGGACCTGGATCGCCTTGTCGACGATCCACTCCACCGTGCGGGGCGCGGCGATCTTGATGGCCTGGATCTCGGTGTGGGCGCCCTTGTTGCCGACGGTGTCCATGAGCCACGCGGCCTTCAGGGTCAGCAGGCGGATCTGCTCGATCTTCACGCGCGACTCGGCGATCCAGTCGCGGACGACGCCCTGCTCGCTGAGCGGCTTGCCGAACGCCACGCGGTCGTTGGCTCGCGCGACCATCAGCTCGAGGCTGCGCTCGGCGATGCCGATGAGGCGCATGCAGTGGTGGATGCGGCCGGGCCCGAGGCGCGCCTGGGCGATCGCGAAGCCCTCGCCCTCACCGGAGATGAGGTTCGTGACGGGCACCCGCACGTCGGTGAAGATCACCTCGGCGTGGCCGCCGTGGTCGCGGTCGTCGTAGCCGAAGACGCGCATGCCGCGCTTGATCTCGATGCCGGGGGTGTCCCGCGGCACGAGGATCTGCGACTGCTGGCGGTGACGCGACGCGTTGGGGTCGGTCTTGCCCATGACGATCATGATCTTGGCGTTCGGGTTCATCGCGCCCGAGATGAACCACTTGCGGCCGTTGATGACGTACTCGTCGCCGTCGCGCACGATCGAGGTCTCGATGTTGGTCGCGTCGGAGCTGGCCACGGCCGGCTCGGTCATCGCGAAGGCGGAGCGGATCTCACCCGCCAGCAAGGGCTCGAGCCACTGCTTCTTCTGATCGTCGGTGCCGAACATGCTCAGCACCTCCATGTTGCCCGTGTCGGGCGCCGCGCAGTTCGTGGCGGTGGGAGCCAGGTGCAGGCTGCGGCCCATGATCTCGCACAGCGGCGCGTACTGGAGGTTCGTCAGCCCGGCGCCCTCGGCGCCCGGGTGGAAGAGGTTCCACAGGCCCCGCTTCTTCGCCTCGGCCTTCAGCCCCTCGATCACCGGCGGGGGCGACCACACGTCGGGAGCGGCTTCGAGCTGCTCCCAGAACGTCGCCTCGGCGGGGTAGATGAACTCGTCCATGAACGAGGTCAGGCGCTCGATCAGGTCGTTGGTGGTGGCGTCGTAAGCAAATTCCACGGGGGTCTCCCAAAGGTGAATTCAGATTCAACTCAGGCTAGCGCGTCGCCCCGCCGATGGCAATGGTCGGTCCGGCTCAGGCCGAGGCGCGCACCGGGAACGTCATCCCCAGCGCGTTGAACCACAGCTTCGTCGACGTCTCGACCATCGCGTCCAGGTCGTAGCCCTCCCCCAGCGCGAAGGAGTAGTAGGCCAGTCGGCTCACCATGCTGGACAGGGCGCGCGAGGTCATCAACGGATCGAGCGCCGGGTCGGCCAGGCCGGACTCCTGGGCGGACTCCACCCACCGCGCCACCCGGTCGGTGAACAGCGTCGAGCGCTGCACGCGCAGCGCGCGGAAGTCGGGGTTGATCGTGGCGACCTGCTCGAGCAGCACCATGAGCTTGGCGTTGCGCCGGTAGGCCTCGAAGTACGCGCGATTGCTGGCCTCGAGGACGGCCGCGATGTTCTGCGGATCCTCCTCGACACGCGGCAGGCCCGGGTGCAGCATGTCGTCCTGCGCGACCTGCAGGACGGCCGTGAAGATCTCGTCCTTGCTGTCGAAGTAGGTGTAGAAGGTGCCGATCGACGTGTTCGCCTCGCGCGCGATGTCCGTCAGCCGGGAGTTGATGAACCCGTCGCGCTCGAACACGCGTCGCGCCGCCGACACGAGTGCCTCACGGGTCCGCTGACCCCGGGCCGTCACGGGCAACGAGCGCAGGCTGCTCTCGTCGACCAACGACCCGGGGGCATGACCGTCGGGACTACTGGCTCTGCTCACCGACAGGCCTGAGCACCGAGATGACGGGCGGGCCCGCGACGAGATCCTTCAGCACCTCGCCGAAGGCGTTGAACTCGGCCGACGAGCCGTGACGACGCAGCGCGTCACCGTCGGCGTACTCCTCGAGCAGCACGTAGTCCACCTGGCTGCCGCTCACGCGCTGCAGGTCCCACCGGGTGCAGCCCTCGTCGACCAGCATGGCGGGGCGAGCAGCCGCGACGGCCTGCTCGAACTCGGCCGTGCGGTCCTCGCGGACGGTGACGGCGGCGGTCACGTTGATCATCGGTCTCCTCCAGCGGACGTGGCACGCGTGCCGAACACGGGGGTGCGCTTCTCCACGAAGGCGCGGACGGCGCCGATGTGGTCCTCGGTCAGCCCGGTCGCCTTGTGCAGGGGCACCTCGGCGTCCATGCTCTCCTCGAGGCTCACGCGGGGGGCGCGGTCGAGGTTGTCCAGCATGTACTCGTAGGCCTGGGCGGGACCGTTGGCGAGCTGCTCGGCGAGGGCTCGCACCCGCGCGTCGAACTCGTCCTCGGGCACGACCTCGTTGAGCAGGCCCAGGCTGCGGGCCTCCTCGGCGCGAACCCGGGGGTTCAGCAGCATGAGCTCACGCGCCTTCACCGGGCCGACGATGTCGTTGAGCAGCCACGCCACGCCGAAGTCGCCCGAGAGGCCGACCGCGCCGAAGGCCGTCGCGAAGACGGCGCGCTCGCTGCCGATCCGGAAGTCCGCGGCCAGCGCGAGGCCCAGCCCGGCGCCGGCGGCGGCGCCGGGGATCGCCGCGATCACGGGCTTGCGGCTGCGGTAGATCTTGCCCACCGTCGCGCGCTGCGCCTGGCGCTGCGCCTCGACGGCCTCGGCGTCGACCTCGGAGCTGCCGCCGCCCTCACCGCCCTTGGCGTCGAAGTCCTGGACGTCGCCGCCGGAGCAGAACGCCTTGCCGGCACCGGTGATGACGATGACGCCGACGTCCTCGGAGTCCTGCATCGCGTCGAGCAGGGTCTCCAGGCCGGCGACCATCGCGTCGGACAGGGCGTTGCGGCGGTCGGGACGGTTCAGCGTGATGGTGCCGATCCCGTCCGCGACCTCGCCGTAGACGTCGTCGTCGGTGCTCGTGCCGTTGATGAGCTGCGACATCACGCGACCTCGAAGAGGCCGGCAGCGCCCATGCCGCCGCCGATGCACATGGAGATCACGACGTAGCGCACGCCGCGGCGCTTGCCCTCGATCAGCGAGTGGCCCACGAGGCGGGCGCCGGTCATGCCGTACGGGTGGCCGACCGAGATCGCGCCGCCGTTGACGTTGTAGCGCTCGGGGTCGATCTCGAGGGCCTCGCGGCAGTAGAGCGCCTGCGACGCGAAGGCCTCGTTGAGCTCCCACAGACCGATGTCGTCGACCGTCAGGCCGTGGTGCTTGAGCAGCTTCGGGATCGCGAAGACCGGGCCGATGCCCATCTCGTCGGGATCGCAGCCGGCGACGGCCATGCCGCGGTAGACGCCGAGGACGTTCGCACCACGCTGCTCGGCGACCTTGGCCTCCATGAGCACCGAGGCGGACGCGCCGTCGGAGAGCTGCGAGGCGTTGCCGGCGGTCACGCTGGACACCTTCGTCACCTGGCCGTCGGGCAGGACGGCGGACAGGCCCGAGAGCGACTCGCGGGTGGTGGAGGGGCGGTTGCCCTCGTCCTTGGCCAGGGCGACGCGCTGCTCGCTGATCTGCTTCGTCTCGCGGTCCTGGACCAGCTGGACCGACTCGAACGGCACGATCTCGTCGTCGAAGCGGCCGGCCTCCTGGGCGGCGGCGGTGCGCTGCTGCGAGAGCAGGGCGAACTCGTCCTGGGCGTCGCGGCTGACGTTGTAGCGCTCGGCCACGATCTCGGCGGTCTGCAGCATCGGCATGTAGAGGTCGGGGCGGTGCTGCTCGAGCCACGGATCGTTGGCGCGGTGGCCGTTCATGTGCTCGTTCTGCACGAGCGAGATCGACTCGACGCCACCGCCGATCGTGATGTCCATGCCGTCCGCGACGATCTGCTTGGCGGCCGTGGCGATGGCCATCAGGCCCGAGGCGCACTGGCGGTCCACCGACATGCCGGCGACCGATGTGGGCAGGCCCGCGCGCAGCGCCGCCTGGCGTGCGACGTTGAAGCCGCTGCTGCCCTGCTGCATGGCGGCGCCGAAGACGACGTCGTCGACCTCCGAGCCTTCGATGCCGGCACGCTTGACGGCCTCGGCGATGGCGTGGCCCGCCAGCTCCTGTGCCTGCGTGTTGTTGAAGGCACCGCGATAGGCCTTGCCGATGGGGGTGCGGGCGGTCGAGACGACAACTGCCTCTCTCATGAGCGTTCCTTCTGATCCGAAAGTCGATGGTCGAGAGTCCTCGCGCCGGCGGCGCGGAACAGGTAATATGAATCTTACTTCAGTTTCAACTTTGGCTCGTTGTCCCCCCGATGTCAACAACGTGCCCCGCAGGAAAGTGGACGGACACCGATGGCACGGAACACCGCGCGTCGATCAGGCGCGACGCTGGTCCTCGTCCTCTCCCTGTTGTCCACCGTGACCGCGCTGCTGCAGACGATGGCCGTGCCGGTCCTGGGCAAGATGAGCCGCGACCTCGAGGTCTCCACCACCGCGATCGGCTGGGTCGTCACCATCAACCTGCTGGCCGCGGCCGTGCTGACCCCGGTCCTGAGCAAGTCCGGCGACCTGCACGGCCGGCGTCGCCTCGTGCTCGTCGTCGTGGGCGCGGTCGCTGTCGGATCGCTGCTCGCCGCCGTGACGTCGTCGTACTGGATCCTGCTCGTGGCCCGCGCGATGCAGGGCGCGTCGTTCTGCCTGTTCCCCCTGTCGGTCGGCCTCCTGCGTGAGCACCTCCCGATGCGCCGCCTGCCCCTCGGGCTCTCGTTCCTGACCGGCGCGATCAGCGTCGGCGCCGGCGCCGGCCTCGTGCTCACGGGCGTCCTCACCCATGGGGACCGCGACTATCGCAACATCTTCTGGTTCACGATGACGGTCGCGCTGGTCCTGTTCGTCACGTCGGTGGTCGTCATCCCCAAGGACCGCCCGCACGGCGCCGGACGCGTGGACTGGCTCGGCGGCTTCCTCCTCGGCGTCGCCCTCGTGCTGGTGCTGCTGGCCATGACGCAGGGCAACGATTGGGGCTGGACCAGCGTCGCCACCACGGCGACGCTCGCGGGCTCGGTGGTGACCTTCGTCGTGTGGCTCGCGGTCGAGAACCGCGTGGCCGAGCCGCTCGTCCCGGTGGCGATGCTGCGCGACCGCACCCTGGCGTCGGCCAACGCCATCGGCTTCTTCATCGGCTTCGGGATGTTCCTGATCTTCCTGAGCCTCACGGCGCTCGTGCAGGTCCCGGAGAGCCACGGGCACGGATTCTCGGCGTCCGTCCTGGAGACGAGCCTGGTGTACCTGCTGCCCGCCGCCAGCATCGGCATCGTCGCCTCACCCCTCGGCGGCATGTGGGTGACCCGCTTCGGAGGCCGCGCCACCCTGCTCGTCGCCTCGGCCGTGGGCCTGATCGGCTACCTCCAGCTGTTCGCGTTCCACGACCAGGCGTGGCAGGTCATCCTCGGCGGTGTCATCACGAACTTCGCCTTCAGCATGGGCTTCGCCGCCGTCCCGGCCGTCGTCACCTCGGTCGTGCGCCCCGAGGAGACCGCCCTGGCCAACGCGATGGCCTCGATCATGAGGTCGGGCGGCAGCGCGCTGGGCAGTGCGCTCGTCGTCGCCCTGATCGCGAGCCACCTGATGCCCGACGACCACCCCGCCGAGTCGGTGTTCGCCATCGTGTTCGCGATCGGCGCCGTGACCATGGTGCTCAGCATCGTCATCACCCTCGTCGGCATCCCCCGTCGCGAGGTGGCCGGGCCCCGCGCGTCGGAGCCGGCGCGGGACGACGCCGCTCGCGACCTGACGCCCTGAGCCACACGACGAAGGGCCCCTGACGACGTGTCGTCAGGGGCCCTTCGCGTGCAACCTCAGGTGGAGGGCGCCGAGATCTTCAGCGCGTTGGCCCACAGCTGCGTGAGCGAGTCGACCATCTCCTCGATCGTCCAGTCCTCGCCGAGCACGAACCGCGAGTACGCCGCGCGGGCGACCATGCCGGACAGGAAGAACGACGCCAGCACCGGATCGACGTCCTTGGTGGCGATGCCCTGGTCCTGCAGCTGCTTGATGCTCTTGGCGTTGCGCTCGACGAACGCCTCACCGCGCTTGCGGCGCAGGTCGCGGAAGTTGTCGTCGATGTTCGCGACCTGCTCCATGAGCCGCATGAACGGCGCGTAGCGCTGGTAGGACTCGAGGTAGGCGCGGTTGGCCTCGCGGATGAGAGCGACGGGATCGTCCCCCCCGGTGACCGCCCGGACGTCGGGGTGCAGCATCTCCTTCTCGACCTCGGCCTGCACGGCGGAGAAGATCTCCTCCTTGCTGTCGAAGTACGTGTAGAAGGAGCCGGCCGAGATGCCCGCCTCCGTCGTGATGTCCACGAGCCGTGCGTCGAGGAACCCGTCGCGCTCGAACACGACGCGCGCGGCGTCGATGAGGTTGGCGCGCGTGCGCAGCCCACGAGGGGTCGTGGGCAGCTCGCGCGACGGCGCCTCGCCGGAGAAACCGGCGGAGCGCCGATGGCGCGTCGTACTCTCTGCGGAGCTGCTCATTCCGTCATCCTAGAGGAATCTGAGGTCGAGTTCGGCTTTGTTACTGCTTGGTCACGAAGGTTCTACTCCGCTTCCACGAGCCGCCCGAGGGACTCGGCCACCGCGACCGGCTTCTCCGAGCCCTCGCGCTCGAAGACCTGCCGCGCGCGCAGCTGGACACCGCCGGGCACGTGATCGATCGAGATGACCTCGGTCGTCATGCGCACGCGCGAGCCGATCGGCAGCGGCGCGGGGAACCGCACCTTCTCGTAGCCGTAGTTGAGGCTGTGGGCGAACGCCTCGAACGAGATGAGCGAGTAGGAGAACGCCGGTCCGAGCGACAGGCTGTAGAGGCCGTGCGCGATGGTCGTGCCGAGCGGGCTCTGCGCGGCGCGGTCGGGATCGACGTGGATCCACTGGTGGTCGCCCGTCACGTCGGCGAAGGCGTTGACGCTCTCCTGCGTGACCTCGTGCCAGTCGGTCGGGCCGATCGTCTTGCCGACGAGGGCCTCGAGGTCGGCGACGTTCTGGGGGCGGACGGGCAGTTGCGTGATGTCGGTCAAAGTTCTGTCCTTCGTGGGTTGGGGTGGGAAATCGGGGGTCAGCGTCCGCGCCAGACGGGCGCGCGGCGCTCGGCGAACGCGGTGGCGCCCTCGCGGGCGTCCTCGGAGGTGCTGACGCGCATGGCGATGGGCTCCTGCTGCTTCCAGCCCTCGGCCATGCCCCAGTCGGCCGCGTTCTCGAGGACGTACTTGGAGCCCTCGAGGGCCAGCGGGGCGTTGTCGACCAGCTGCTTCGCCAGCTCGAGGGCCACGTCGAGGGCCTGACCGGGCTCGGCGACGCGGTTGACCAGGCCGACCTGGTACAGCCGCTCGACCGGGAGGTGGTCTCCGGTCAGCGCGATCTCCGCGGCCACGTGGTACGGGATCCGCTGCGCGAGGCGCAGCAGACCGCCACCGGCGGCGATGAGGGAGCGCTTGACCTCGGGCAGGCCGAGCTTGGCGTCGGAAGCGGCCACGATCAGGTCGCACGCCAGCGCCATCTCCAGGCCGCCGGCGACGGCGAAGCCCTCGATCGCGGCGATGAGCGGGGTCTTGGGACCGCGCGTGGCGAACCCGCCGAAGCCGCGGTCCTCGAATGCCGGGAAGTCACCCTCGAGGAAGGCCTTGAGGTCCATGCCGGCGCTGAAGCCACGGCCCTCGCCGCGAATGATGCCGACCACCAGCGCCGGATCGGCGTCGAGCTCGTCGAGCACCGCCGCCATCTCGCGGGCCACCTGTCCGTTGACCGCGTTGCGGGCGTCGGGACGGTTCAGGGTGATCAGCAGGGCCCGGCCGTCCAGGACCTTCTCGCTGAGTACGACTGACATGAATCTCCTTGTGCTGGTCGCCGGTGGCACCGGCGGTGGATCGGAATGTGAGGAGGTGGGCGCCCCGTGCTGCGCGGGCGCCCACCGATCTCACTCGACCGCGCGGATGCTCCGCAGGTCGACGGTGCGGTACGTCGCGTTGAACGTGAGTCCGTCGGCGAAGTAGTTGGCGATGGGCCACAGCAGCGGCACGAGGTTCGTCTGCTCGAGCAGCGCGGCCTCGGCCTTGCCCCAGTTCTCGCAGCGCTCATCGCCCAGCGAGCCGGTGGCGAGCGCCGAGTACTTGTCGAAGTCGTCGTTGCGGGTCCGGCCGAAGTTGTACGAGCCGCCCTCACCGAGGTTCGAGCTCATCTTCGTCACGAGCGGGTACGGGTGGGGCGCCGCGCTCAGGTACGGGAACACGATGACGTCCCAGTCGCCCTCGTCGCCGTAGACGATGGCGCCGGCCTGGGCCTGCGTGCCGTTCGTGACCTTGACGTCGATGCCGACCTTGCGTAGGGCGTCCGCGACGTAGTCCGGGCCGGAGTTCTGCACGTCGTAGCCGAGCAGGCGCACCGTCAGCTTCTTGCCGCCGGGACCGTAGCCCGCGGCCTCGAGGTCGGCCTTGGCCTGGTCCTCGTCGAACTTCAGGCCGATGTCGCCGTTGGCTTCGGTGTAGCAGTCCATGTTCGGGGTGATGACCGTGTTCACCGGCTCGCCGACGCCGAAGGACGCGGCCTTCGTGTACGCGGCCGCGTCGATCGCCTGGGCGACGACCCGGCGCAGGCGCTCGTCGGACATGGGCGCCTCGGGACGCTGGTTGAACGTCAGCGAGTCGGCCTCGAAGGCCTTGCCCTGGATGAGCTCGTGGTTGCCCTCGAGTCGCTCCGAGTCGCGGCCCAGGATGCCCGCGATGTCGGTCTCGCCGGTCTCGAAGAGGTTGGCGCGCGTCGCGTCGTTCGTGATGACGCGGAACGTGATCTTCGCCGGGACGCTCTTGGGGTCCTCGAGCGCGGGCGATCCCCACGCCTCGAGCTCGTAGGTGTCGCCGCGCTTGAGCGAGGTGACCTTGTAGGGGCCCGAGCCCTGCGGGGCCGTGGCGAGCGCCTCGGTGTCCTCCAGGCCCTTCGGGCAGATCACGAAGGCGGTCGACATGCTGTCGAGCAGGTCCGAGTGGGGGTCGTTGACCTCGACCGAGACGGTCCGTGCGGCGTCGTCCGCGACGATCTCCTTCACGCCGCCGGCACCGAAGAGGCGGCCCGTGTAGATGGAGCCCGTCTTCGGATCGGCGAGGCGCTTCATCGAGTTCGCGATGTCGGTGGCAGTGAGGTCCGTGCCGTCGCTGCACTTCAGGCCCTCACGGAAGGTCATGTCGATCTTCGTCGTGGTGACCTCCCAGTCCGTGGCCATGGCGGGGACGTACTCGCCCGTCTTCATGTCGCGGCGGACGGGGGTGTCGTAGAGCGCCTCGTACATCTGCACCGAGCCCTGGTCGGCGGCGGTGAGGAACGGGTCGAAGGTGTCCACGTCGTTGCGCAGGTCCATCACGACGCTGTCGGGCGCCTGTCCCGCGACACGGTCGCCGCCCTCGTCGGAGCCTCCGCAGGCAGCGAGGATCGAGGTCGCCAGCGCGAGCGCGCCGGCGAGGCCGACCGTGCGGCGCCACGGACGGGTTCGGGGAGAGTTCATCGGTCATCCTTCGTCGAGGGGCCTGAATCCGAATTCAGTTTCTTGAGACGAGTGTGACCGAGGTCACGACAAATATCAATACTGAACTCAGTTTCATTTACACCGAAGGCCGGCCCCGCCGGGTGAGGGAACCCAGGAGGACCGGCCGCTCGCGGCGTGGAGGCTCAGCCCTTCACGCGGATCGTCCGCAGATCGGTGGTGCGGTAGCCCGTCTCGAAGGTCAGGTCCTTCGAGAAGTAGTTGGCGATCGGCCACATCATCGGCACGACGTCGGCACGCTCGAGCAGGGCCGCCTCGGCCTTGCTCCAGTTCTCGCACCGCTCGTCACCGGTGGTCGCGGGTGCCAGCGCGGCGTACTTGTCGAACTCGGCGTTCTTGATGCGACCGAAGTTGTACGAGCCGCCCTCGCCGAGGTTCGAGCTCATCTTCGTCACGGCCGGGTACAGGTGCGGCGCCGGGGCGTTCATCGGGAAGACCAGCAGGTCCCACTCCCCCGAGTCGCCGTAGACGATGCCCGCGGCCTGGGCCAGCGTGCCGTTGGTGATCTCGACCTTCATGCCGATCTCGCGCAGCGCGTCGGCGACGTACTCCGGGCCGGAGTTCTGCAGGTCGTAGCCCAGCAGGCGCACCGTGAGCTCCTTGCCGCCGGCTCCGTAGCCCGCGGCCTCGAGGTCGGCCTTGGCCTGGTCCTTGTCGAACTTGGGCTTCAGGTCGCCGTTGCTCTCGACGTAGCAGTCCATGTTGGGCGTGGCGAGCGTGTCGATCGCCTCGCCGACGTCGAACGACGCGGCCTTCGTGTAGGACTCGGCGTCGAGCGCCTGCGCCACGACGCGACGCAGGGTCTCGTCGGCGAACGGCGCACCGTCGCGCTGGTTGAACACGACCGAGTCGGACTGGAACGCCTTGCCCTGGACGGGCTCCACGGTCGCCTCGAGGCGCTTGGAGTCACGCCCCACCACGCTCACGATGTCGGCGCCGTCGGTGTCGACGAGGTTCGCGCGGGTGGAGTCGGACGTCACGACGCGGTAGGTGAGCTTCGCCGGCACGCTCTTCGGGTCCTCGAGGGCGGGCGAGCCCCAGTCCTCGAGCTCGTACGTGTCGCCACGCTTCATCGAGGTGACCTTGTAGGGGCCCGAGCCCTGCGGGGCCGTGGCGAGCGCCTCGGTGTCCTCCAGGCCCTTCGGGCACACGATGAAGGCCGTGGCCATGCTGTCGATCAGGTCCGAGTGCGGCTCGTTGACCTCGACCGAGACGGTGTTGGCGGCATCGTCGCCGACGATCTCCTTCACGCCGCCGGCGCCGAAGAAGCGGCCCGTGTAGATCGAGCCCGTCTTCGGGTCGGCCAGGCGCTTGAGCGAGTTGGCGATGTCGGTCGGCTTGAGGTCCGTCCCGTCGCTGCACTTCAGGCCCGTCTTGAGCTCGAAGTCGATCTTCGTGGGGGTGGCCTCCCACTTCGTGGCCATCGCGGGCTCGTACTCGCCCGTCTTCCAGTTGCGGCGCACGAGCGTGTCGTAGAGCGCCTCGTACATCTGGACCGCGCCCTGCTCGGCGGCGGTCAGCATCGGATCGAAGGTGTCGACGTCGTTGCGCAGCACCAGCGTCGCCTCGTCGGGCGCCTCGCCGGAGGTGCCGGCGGACGACGACGAGTCGCTGCCACACGCGGTCAGGACGGAGACGGCCAGGGCGACGACGGCTGCCGACCCCAGGCCGCGACGCAGCGCGGACCGACGATCCGCGCGGCTTCGGTGGTTCAACTTCATGCTCGACCTCTCACATACTCAGGGGATGCCGGCGGGGGGCACGGCACCTGACCATCGTATATGAACTTGGTTTCATGTTTACTTCAGGGGGGTGGCTCAGGTCACAGGCCCGCGGCCCGCGCCTCGAGGTCGGCCCGCTGCATCAGGGCGTCGATCAGCTCGGGCGAGATCTTCCCGGTCACCGCGGTGTTGCGCGGGTCGTCGATCGAGCGGCGCAGCACGCCCTCGGCGATGATCGCGATCTTCCACAGCCCCAGCACGTACCAGAAGCCGATGGCCGACACGTCGCGACCGGTGGCCCGCGCGTACTCGTCCACGAGCTCGGCACGGGTCGGGAATCCCGGCAGGGTCGGACCCTGGAAGCCGGTGACGATCTCGTCGTCGGCCTGCGGCCAGTACGCCAGCAGGCCGCCCAGGTCGGCCAGCGGGTCGCCCAGGGTCGACAGCTCCCAGTCCAGCACCGCGGTCACGCGCCCCGCCCGGGGGTCGGTGATGACGTTCATCAGGTGGAAGTCCCCGTGCACCAGGGCCAGCCCTTGATCCTTCGGGACGTTGGCCGTGAGCCGCGCGGCCAGGTCGTCCACGATGGGCAGGTCACGCGTGCGCGACTGCTCCCACTGGCGGTGCCAGCGGCGCAGCTGTCGCTCCGCGTAGGGCGAGTGGCTCGCGAGGTCGACCAGTCCGGCCTTCTCCAGGTCGACGGCGTGCACCTCGCCCAGCGTGGACGCGAGGGACAGGCCGATGTCGCGGCGCGTCCCCTCGGGAACGGACTCCACCGCCTCGATCGTGTCGAGCACCCGCCCGTCGACGAAGTCCATCAGCATGAGCGGCGCGTCGGTGACCGCGGGATCCTTCGTGAAGCCGTGGATCGTCGGCACCGGCACGCCCGTGCCCTGGAGCCCGGACATGATCCGGTGCTCCCGTTCCACGTCGTGGGCCGACGCGAGCAGCTTGCCCAGCGGCGGACGGCGCATGATCCAGCGGTGGTCGGCGGCGTCGGTCACCAGGAACGTCAGGTTCGACTGCCCGGCGCCCACGCGCTCGAAGTCCAGCGGGCCCTCGGCCTCGATGCCGAGGGTCTCGATCCACCGGGAGATGGGCTCGGTCGCGATCAGCTGCGTCACGAGACGCTCCTCTCCCGGGTGACCTTCACGCCCTGATCCAGGACGGTGCCGCGGTCCAGCTGGCGCTTGAGGATCTTGCCCGTCGAGCCCTTCGGCAGCTCGCGGACCTCCTGGTAGATGCGCGGCACCTTGTAGCCGGCGAGGCGCTCCTCCAGCCAGGCGCGCAGCTGCGCGGTGTCGACCTCACGGCCGGGATGCGTCGCGAAGACGGCCGCGACCTCCTCCCCCAGCCGGTCGTCGGGCACGCCGATCACGGCGACCTCCCGCAGGTCGGGGTGCGTGTAGAGGACCTCTTCGATCTCGCGCGGGTAGACGTTGTAGCCGCCGCGGATGACCAGGTCCTTCTTCCGGTCGAGGATCCAGATGTCGCCGTCCTCGTCCTGCTTGCCGATGTCGCCGGTGAGGAACCACTCGCCGCGCATGACCTCGGCCGTGGCCTCGGGCCGGCGCCAGTAGCCCTTCATGATGACGGGGCCCGCGAGCGCGACCTCGCCCCGCTCGCCCGGCGCCACGGGGTTGCCCTCGGGATCGACGACGCACGCCTTCATCTGCGAGAGAGCCGGTCCGACCGAGCCCTCCTTGCGGCGGACGCTGAGCTTGGCCGACGTGCCGGCGCCCGTGGTCTCGCTGAGGCCGTAGCCGTCCAGCACGCGGCAGCCGAAGCGCTCGCGGAACGCGTCGGCGACGGCCAGCGGGAGCGCGGCGCCTCCGGAGAGGGCGTGAGTCAGGCTCGCGAGGTCGTCGCGCGAGAGCTCGACGTCAGCGTGGAGCATCGCGTTCCACATCGTCGGGACGCCCGCCAGCACCGTCAGCTGGTGCGCGGCGGCCATCCTCAGCAGCGCCTCGCCGCTGAAGGGACGCAGCAGCGACAGGCTCGCGCCGACGTGGAACGTCGCCATCATCACGCAGACCTGCCCGAAGACGTGGAAGAGCGGCAGCGCCGTCCCGACCCGGTCCGAGCTGTCGCTGCCGAGCGTGCCCGAGACGATCTCGGCACAGGCCGCGAGGTTGCCGTGCGTGAGCTCGGCACCCTTGGGCTTGCCCGTGGTGCCCGACGTGTAGAGCAGGACGGCGGTGTCGTCCGTCTCCCTCGCGCGGGGCAGGTCCAGGTCGGCGCCCGGCCCCATTTCGATGTCACCGGCCTCCAAGGTCCACAGCTCGACGCCGGTGGCCTCGGCGGCCCGCCGGGCGACCTCGGCCGTCTCGTGCCACGCGATCGCGAGCGAGCACTCGGCGTCGGTGAGGAAGTACTCCAGCTCGACGGCGGTCGACGCGGAGTTCACCGTCACGCCGACCGCACCCACGGCGAGGATCGCCTGGTGGACGACGGCGAACTCCTGGGAGGTCGGCGCCACGAGCAGCACCCGGTCACCGGGCTGCACCTCGGCGCGCACCAGGCGGTCGGCCCAGGCGGTCGCGAGGTCGCGCACCTGCGCGTAGGTCCAGGACTGGTCGCCCACGCGCAGCGCGATGCTGTCCGGAGCGTTCCGGGCGTGGTCCCACAGGCGATCGACGGCGTTCATGTCATGGCTCCTCTCGCTCCGGCAGGAGCGATCGACGGGGTGGAGGGATCAGTGCGCGGCGACGGGCTCGTGGCGTGCACGCCAGCGGCTCCCGCCCAGCGTCGGCACGGCCGACAGCAACGCCTTCGTGTACTCCTGCTGCGGCGAATCGAACACGGCATCGGCCGTGCCCGCCTCGACCATCTCGCCGTGCCGCATCACGTAGACGTGATCGGCCAGGTAGCGGATCACCGACAGGTCGTGCGAGATGTAGAGCATCGAGACGTCGAGCTCACGCTGCAGCTGGCGCAGCAGGTTGAGGATGCGTGCCTGCACCGAGACGTCGAGCGACGCGGTGACCTCGTCGAGGATCATCAGCGACGGCTCGAGGGCCAGGGCACGGGCGATCGACACGCGCTGCAGCTGACCACCCGAGAGCTGGTGGGGGTAGCGGCGCATGGCGGCCTTCGGCACGCCCACCTTGTCCAGCAGGTCCAGTGCCGTCACGGCGCACGACTGCGAGGTGATCCGCTTGCCGGTGGCGACGCTGACGGCCTCCTGCACGGCCATGGCGATCTCCATGCGCGGGTTGAGCGAGGCGTGCGGGTCCTGGAACACCAGCTGGGCCTTGCCGCGCAGGAGGCGCAGCGCCTTGCCCTTCGGGTTGGTCACGTCGGCGCCGTCGAGCAGGATCCGGCCCTTGGTCACCGGCGTCAGGCCGATCGCGGCGCGCGCGATGGACGACTTGCCCGAGCCGGACTCGCCGACCAGGCCCACGGTCGAGCCCGTGGGGACGGTCAGGTTGATGCCCTTGACCGCCGTGAACGGGGGCGGGCCCGGGTAGGTGACTTCGACGTTCTCCAGCTCAAGCATGGTTCATCTCCCGTTCGACGTCGAACTGCCCGTCCTCGATCGTCACGAGGTCCTCGGTGCGGTCGGTGTTGAGGTCCGGGACCGCGCGAATCAGTCCCTGCGTGTAGGGGTGGTCGGGCCCCGAGAGCAGCTTCGCCGTGGTGAGGTCCTCCACGATCTCGCCGCGGAACATCACGATGATCCGGTCGCACACCTCCGACAGCAGGGAGATGTTGTGCGAGATCAGCAGCACGGCGCTGCCCTTGCGGTCGTTGAGGTCGCACAGCAGCTGCATGACCTGGGCCTGCACCGTCACGTCGAGTGCGGTGGTCGGCTCGTCGGCCAGGATCAGGCTCGGCTCGCCCATCAGGCCCATCGCGATCATCGTGCGCTGGCGCATGCCGCCGGAGAGCTCGTGCGGGTACTGCTTGAGCCGCTTGGCGGGCTCGGTGATGTGCACGTCCTCGAGGCTGCGGATGGCCAGGTCGCGGGCCTCCTTCTTCGACAGGCCCTTGTGCTCGCGCACGGTCTCGATCATCTGCGCCCCGATCTTGCGGGCGGGGTTGAGCGAGGACATGGGGTCCTGGAAGACCATGGCCAGGTCCGTGCCGAGCACGGTCCGCAGCTCGCGGTCCGAGCCGTTCACGAGGTCATGGCCGTCGTAGTCGACCCGGTCCGCGGTCATGCTCAGGCCCTTGGGCAGCAGCCGCGACACGGCCAGCGAGGTGAGGGTCTTGCCGCTTCCGGACTCCCCCACGATGCCGACGATCTCGCCGCGCTTGAGCGAGAAGGAGACGTTGCGCACCAGCGGCGGGACGTCGTCGCGGCCCTCGATGGTGATCGAGAGATTGCGCACGTCGAGCAAGGTGTCGTCGTTCATGGGCGTCCCTTCCTGGTCTCGGTCTCCATGCCGGGGTCGAGGGTGATCTCGGGCTCGATCGCGGCTGACGCCGCGCCGGAGCGCCGGAACTTCGAGCGGAACAGGCTGGGCCGCTCGTTCCACAGCACGGGGTTGACCGCGCGGGCCAAGGCGTCACCGAAGAGGTTGACCGCGAGGCCGGTGATGAGGATCAGCACCGCGGGCACGAGCGCCGCGTACGGGTTGAGGTAGAAGTTCTTGACGCCGTCGGTGAGCATCTGGCCCCAGTCGAACTGCGGCGACTGGATGCCCAGTCCCAGGAAGCTCAGCGAGGACATCGCCATGATCCCCTCGGCGACGGTCGTGAAGGTCACGATCACGAGGCTGTCGGCCACGTTGCGCCCGACGTACCGGGTGCCGATGCCCGACCGGCTGACGCCCACGACCTGGGCGGCGGACATGTAGTCGCGCACCATGACCGAGTCGACGAGGCTGTAGGTGAAGCGGGCGAAGTGCGGCGTGAACGCCACGCCGATGGCCAGCACGGCACCCTTGGCGCCGACGCCGACGATCGCGACGACCACGACGGCCAGCAGGATGTCGCCGAAGCCCATCATCGTGTCGATGACGGTGGCGCCGACCCTGCGGACACGAGGCCCGCCGGCGGCGATCAGACCGCCGATGAGCCCGCCGACCACCATCGCGAACAGCACGGCGGCCGACGCGTAGAGGATCGAGAGCCGGGTCGCGGCCAGCGTGCGGGTGAAGATGTCGCGGCCCAGGGCGTCGGTGCCGAAGCGGAACTCCGCGGACGGTCCCTCGCTCGAGCGGGCCATGTCGCTGACGACGGCCTGCTCGCCGAAGCCGTTCGGGCCCATGATCACCAGGACCGTCAGGCCGAGCAGGATGAGGCCGGAGATGATGCCGGTCGGCGTCGCGAGGAACGCCTTGAACATCTGCTTGGCGCTGCTCTCGCGCTTGTGCTGCTTCATCGGCCCGCCTCCATGGTCCGGGGATCGACGATCCCGAGGATGATGTCCACCAGCGCGTTGACCACGACCACCGCGAAGCCGAGCACCAGGACGATGCCCTGCACGACCGGGTAGTCGCCGACGAGGACGCTGTGGACGAGGGTGGTGCCCAGGCCCAGCCGGGCGAAGACCTGCTCGACGATGACCGCGCCACCGAGCAGGCTGGCGAACGTCACGCCGCCCATCGCCAGCATCGTGGTGATCGAGTTGGGGAACACGTGCGCGAGGTAGAGCTTGCGCGTCGGCAGCCGCTTGCTGCGTGCGGTGCGGACGTACGGCGACTCCAGCACCTCCAGCGTGCGGACGCGGACGAGTCGGGCGATCGAGGCCGCCGGCCGGATCGCGATGGCGATCGCCGGCAGCACGGCCGCGTTGAGCGACCCGGAGCCCGCGACCGGGAAGATCTGCCACGTCACGGCGAAGAAGAACGCCAGGAACGTCGCGATCAGGTACTGCGGGATCGAGGCCATCGCACCGGTCGAGCCACTGAAGATGACCTCGAACGCGCGGTGACCGTTGCGGGTCATCACGGCGCCGATGATGCCCATCGGCAGGCCGACCAGCAGGATGATCGCCATGCCGAAGACGGCCAGCTGGGCGGTGGGCCCGATCTTCTGGGCGATCTCGTCGGTGACCGGCTGGCTCGTCGCGAAGGACGTGCCCATGTCACCGCGGAGGAGCCCGCCGACGTAGTCGAGGAACTGCTGGTACATGGGCTGGTCGAGGCCGAGGCGCTCACGAGCGACCTGCACGGCCTGCTCGTCCGCGTCCATGCCGGCCACGAGCCGGGCGGGATCGCCCGGGGCCAGGTGCATCATCAGGAACGTGAGGGTGGTGATCGCCACCAGCACGAAGGCGAGCCGGACGAGCCGGGACACCAGGAACCGACGCCATTTCATGTCACATCGTCTCCATCAGCATTGGTCGATCTCCTGGGAGGGTTCGGGGGGGGTTCTGGGGGTGCGAACGGGTTGCGCGGGCAGGCCTATGCCGTCCGTCACACCCTAATTCATAGTTGAAACCAAGTTCAGTTCACGGGGTGTAGGTACCGCCCCGGCGGCTGGCGCCAGGTGGCTGGGAACAGGGAAAGCGTCCCCAGCCACCCGTTGCCGGTTCAGGCGCGAGCGTCCCGCTCGTTCGTGCGGCGGCGCAGCTCGACGCGGGCGAGGGTGCGCTTGTGGACCTCGTCGGGGCCGTCGGCGATCCGCAGGGTGCGCTGGTGGGCGTAGAACGAGGCGAGCGGGAAGTCGTCGGTGACGCCACCGCCGCCGTGGACCTGGATCGCCCGGTCGATGATCTTCAGCGCGATCTCGGGCGCCTTGACCTTGATCGCGGCGATCTCCACCCGGGCCTTCTGGTTGCCGACGGTGTCCATCAGCCACGCCGTCTTGAGCACCAGCAGGCGGGTCGCCTCGATCTCGATGCGGGCCTCGGCGATCCAGTCCTGGATGTTCGACCGGTCCGCGACCGGCTGACCGAACGTGGTCCGCGACTGAGCGCGGTCGATCATCAGGTCCAACGCCCGCTCGGCCATGCCGATCGAGCGCATGCAGTGATGGATCCGGCCCGGACCCAGACGGGCCTGGCTGATCATGAAGCCATCGCCCTCACCGGCCAGCAGCGCCGTCTTGGGAACCCGGACGTCCTCGAACAGGATCTCCGCGTGGCCCTCACGGTCCAGGTAGCCGAACACCGGCAGACCCCGCACCACGGTCACGCCCGGGGTGTCGATCGGGACGACCATCATCGACTGCTGACGGTGCGTCTCGGCCTCGAGGTTGGTCTTGCCCATCACGATCAGGACCTTGCAGTTCGCGTGCAGCGCGTTCGACGCGAACCACTTGCGGCCGTTGAGGACGTACTCGTCGCCGTCGGGAACCATCCGCAGCTCGACATTCGTCGCGTCCGAGCTCGCCACGGCCGGCTCGGTCATGCAGAACGCCGACGCCATCTCACCGGCGAGCAGCGGCTTGAGGTACTTCTCCTTGTGCTCGGCGGTGCCGAACAGCTGCAGCACCTCCATGTTCCCGGTGTCCGGAGCGTTGCAGTTGATCGCCTCCGGAGCCAGGTACGGGCTACGACCCGTGATCTCCGCCAACGGCGCGTACTCGAGGTTGCTGAGGCCGGGCGAGCCCCACTCCTCGTTCTTGTGCGGGTGGAACAGGTTCCACAGACCCAGCGAACGCGCCGTCTTCTTCAGGTCCTCCAGCACCGGCGGGTGGAAGTTCGGGTTGCCCGACTCGGCCATCTGCTGGTGGTACACGGCCTCGGCCGGGTAGACGTGCTCGTCCATGAAGGCGAGTAACCGCTCCTGGTACTCCTTGGCGGTGTCGGAGAGTTCGAAATGCATGGGTCAGCTCCTTGCTGGTCGCGTCGGTGTCGACGAGGTGGAATCAGGCGGGTGAGGGGATCAGGCGAGGGAGGCTTGGTAGCGGCGCATGCCGGCGAGCCAGCGGTCGATGTCGCCGGACTTGCGCGACTGGAACACCTTCACCTCGGGGTGCGGCAGGATGAGGAACTCCTCGGCCTCCATGGCCCGGAGCACGATCGCGGCCACCTCGTCGGCCTCGAGCACGCCACCGGCGTCGGTGACGGCCTGCGCGGCACGGCGCTGCGTCTCGTTGGTGATGGGCGCGCCGCCGGTGAGCATGTCGGTGTTGACGCCCATGGGGCACAGGCAGCTGACGGCGACACCCTGGTCGCCGTAGGTGATCGAGAGCCACTCGGCGAAGGCCACCGCGCCGTGCTTGGAGACCGAGTAGGTCGCCGAGCCGATCTGCGTGAGCAGCCCGGCCGCCGAGGCGGTCGAGACGAAGTAGCCCTGGCCGCGCTCGACCCAGCCGGGGACGAGCAGGCGGGCGGCGCGCACGTGCGCCATGACGTTGACCTGATGGGCGAGGTCCCAGTCCTCCTCGGAGGCCTCCAGGTCCACTCCCCCGCCGACTCCGGCGTTGGCGAAGTAGACGTCGACCGGGCCGAAGGACTCCTCGGCGGCCGCGATGAGCTTCTCGATCTGGTCGGTGCGGGACACGTCGCCGGCGATCGCCACGGCCGAGCCGGGCGTGGCCTCGTTGAGGCGGGCGGCCACGGACTCGACGCCGTCGGCCTTCAGGTCCGCGAGGACGACGCGCGCGCCGCCTGCGACCAGCGCGTCGGCCAGGGCGGCGCCGATGCCGCCACCGGCTCCGGTGACGACGGCGACCTTGCCGTTGATGTCCATGCTGTTCCTCCGAGTCGCGTGACGTGGTTCACAGTGCACCGTCATCATAATCTGAAGTCGGACTCAAGTTCAAGTCGTCGGGACGGACGAGTCCGCGTCCAGCGTCCCGGGCGCCAGCCCGAGCAGCTCCGTGAGCGCGGGGATCGTCTCCGCCGCGTCGCGGTGCACGATCCCGCCCAGGCCCAGCGCCGCGGCCGCACGGATGTTCATCGCGAGGTCGTCGATCATGATCGCCTCGGAGGGCCTGACGCCCAGTCGCTCGCACGCGATCTCGTAAAGCGCACGCGAGGGCTTGCGAACCCCCTCACGGCCCGAGATCGCCTGAACGTCGAACAGCTCGTCGAGGCCGTGCCCCGTGTAGCAGTCGCGGCCGAGCGAGTTCGAGACCAGCGCCACCGCGATCCCCTCGTCCTTCAGTCGCCGCACGAGCCCTGTCATCGCGTGGTCCGGGTGCAGGTCGCGTTGCATGCGGGCGATGAGGCCCTGCGACTCCACGGTGGTCCCGCGTGCCGCGAGCGCCCGCGCGACCGCCTCCTCGAAGGCCTCGTCCTCGATGCGGCCGCACTCGTGGTCGACGAGGGCGGCACGGGCCTCCTCGTCGTCGGTCAGCGCACGCACGAGGGCGTCCGGATCGCCGCACTCCTCGCGGCTGAAGCGCTCGAACGAGGCGAAGACGCTGCCGGTGAGCACTCCCCCGAAGTCGAACAGCACCGCGCGGGGCGGCTCGGCGGAGGCGACGACGTCCGCGGCGGTGGCCGTCACCGGACCCGCGCCCGGGACGCGGCGTGCGCGAGCTCGCGCAGCTGGTCCTTGTCGATCGAGCGCTTGAGGATCTTGCCGGTGGCGCCCTTGGGCAGCGCGTCGACGAACGAGTAGATGCGCGGCACCTTGTAGGCGGAGAGCCGCTCCTTCGCCCAGGCACGGAGGTCCTCGCCGGTCAGCTGCGCGCCGGGCGCCGCGGCGATCACCGCGGCGATCTCCTCGCCGTAGTGGTCGTCGGGGATCCCGACCACGGCGACCTCGACGATGTCGGGGTGCTCGTAGAAGACCTCCTCCACCTCACGCGGGTAGACGTTGTACCCGCCGCGGATCACGAGGTCCTTCACGCGGTCCACGATCGTGAGGTAGCCGTCGGCGTCGACCGAGCCGAGGTCGCCCGACTTGAGCCAGCCGTCCTTCAGCTCGGCGGCGTTGGCCTCGGGGCGGTTCCAGTAGCCCTTCATCACCGTCGGCCCCTTGATGAAGACCTCGCCGACCTCACCCGGCGCGAGCACCTGACCGCTCGCGTCGCGGATCTCGACCTCGGCGCCGGGCAGCGTCGGGCCGGTGGTGCCCGTGCGCTGCTCGCGGTGGATGTCGTTGAAGGTCGCGGCGCCGGTGGTCTCGGTCAGGCCGTAGCCCTCGAGGATCGTGCAGCCGAACCGGTCGGTGAACGCGCGGATGATCTCGACGGGCAGCGACGCGCCGCCCGAGGTGGCCATCCGCAGCGAGGCGAAGTCCTCGCTCTGCCAGTCGCCCTCGGCGTGCAGCATCGCGTTCCACATCGTGGGGACGCCCGACACCGTGGTCAGCCGGTCCTGCTTGACCATGTCGAGCATCTTCGCCGGGTCGAACGGCGACAGCAGCGAGAAGGACGCGCCGATCGCGAGGGCCGTGTTCATGCACACGGCCTGGCCGAAGACGTGGAACAGCGGCAGCGCCGTGCCGAAGCGGTCCTCCCCCGTCAGCTCCAGCACGGGCAGGAACGAGTCGACCGTCCGGTCGAGGTTCGCGGCGGTGAGCTCGGCACCCTTCGGCCGCCCCGTGGTGCCGGAGGTGTAGAGGATGATCGCCGTGTCGTCCGGCGCATGGTCGTGGGCCTCCAGCAGCGGCTCACCGGGGAGCTCGAGGCCGGGACGGAGCTCCCAGAGCTCGATCCCGCGGTCGGCGGCCGCGGCGCGGGCCGCTTCGGCGCACTCGTGCCAGGCGATGACGAGCGAGGCGCCCGAGTCGTCGAGCACGTAGCCGATCTCCGGCGCCGTGGACATCACGTTCATGGTCGTCACGGTCACGCCCGCGGCATGCAGGCCGTAGTAGACCTCGGGGAACTCGGGGATCGTCGGGGCGATGAACAGCACGCGGTCGAGCGGCGACAGCCCGGCGGCACGCACCGCGCCGGCCACGCGCTGGTTCGTCTCGCGCAGCTCACGGAACGTGATCGTCCGGGGCGAGCGGATGGCCACCCGGTCCGGCTCGCCGTCGGCGTGGGCCCAGACCCGCGAAACGATGTTGACCATGCGTCGTCCTTCGATCAGCCTCGGTGTGACGCGCCTCATGGGGCTGCATCACAAGATGAACTTGGGTTCAATTTTAATATCGTATCCCGCGGGCCCCCGCCTGACCACCCCGGACGACTCCACCGCCACATGAGGGCGGATTCAACTCTGGGTAGGGTGGCGCCCATGCACACCGTTGCCCGGCCCACCATGGACCAGATCGACGCCCTCGGCACCGCGCTCTCGCTGGTCGCCCTTCCCGAGTTCGAGGACGGGAACGGTCACGTCAACGTCGGCCACTACTACCGGCTCCACATGGAGGCCGGCGACGCGGCGTTCCAGCGCCTGGGATTCGACGAGGAGTACCGAGACCGCACCGGCCACAGTGTCTTCAGCGTCGAGCACCACATCAAGTTCCTCGACGAGTCGCTCGTCGGCGACGAGCTCTCGGTGCACCTGCGCCTGCTGGGCGTGAGCGCGAAGGCGCTGCACGCGCAGACCATCTTGGTGAACCGCTCCCGCGGGACCGTGGCCAACACGCTGGAGTTCCTCGAGCTGCACGTCGACCTCACCACCCGCCGCACCACGGCCATGCCGCAGCACCTCGTCGCGCCCCTGGAGGCCCTGCGCGACGAGCATGCCGCCCTGCCGTGGGGGCTTCCGCTGGCCGGACCCCTCGGCGTCCGCTGAGCCCGTCGCGCCCTGCGCCTGCGTTCGTGCTCGGCTAGCGTCGAGTCGTCGGACAGGAGGGGCGATGCCGGACACGAACGAGCCCGAGCGAACCCCCGACGGTCACTTCCTGGTGATCGGCGGACGGCGGTGGCGCGCGAGTGACCCCGCGATCCCCGGTCCGCTGCGCCAGGAGCTCGTCGACGAGTTGATGAGCGCCCGCCGCGCGGTGAAGGCCGGAGAGCCGGACGCCCGCGATCGGGTCGGCGACGCGAAGGTCGCCCTCGGTGAGCGCGGCCGGCCGTGGTGGGAGGAGCCCACCGACCACTCGCTCGCCACGCGCTCCGAGGCGGCCGTCCGCGCCCTGCTGCGCCACCGCGACGGCACCACGATCTGCCCCAGCGACGTCGCTCGGGTCGTGGGCGGCGACCACTGGCGGCGCCACATGGACGCGGTGCGCGAGGTCGCCGACGCCCTCGCCGGGACCGGAGCCGTCGTCGTCACCCAGCGCGGCGAGACCGTCACCGCGACGACGGCGAAGGGGCCGGTCCGGATCGGACGCGGCGACCGCTTCGCCTGACCGTCAGCGGACGCGCACGACCTTGCTCGACTTCGCCGACGTGGTGACCCCGTCGCCGGAGTAGACCACGCGGATCCGGTGCTTGCCCTTCTTCGTGACCTTCGGCAGCAGGATCGCCACCTTGCCGCCGTTCTTCACGTACAGGCGCTTCGTGGCGATGCGCTTCGACCCGTCGTACACGCGGATCGTTCCGGTCGGGCGGACGAGCGGCGCGGAGACCCGCACGACCAGTCGCGCCCGCTTCGTGCGCTTGAGGCTCGACGGCATCGACATCGACACCCGGGCCCTGGCCTTCGTCCTCGGCACGGAGACCGTGCCGGCGCGGTAGACACCGGCGAAGCTCCCCGAGACGACCGTGTCGCGAGCCGTGAGGGTGCGACCGAGGTCGGCGCCGGTGATTCGGTAGCTCGATCCCGAGCCGATGCGCGTCGCTCCACGCCACCAGGTGATCGCCGACGTGCCGCCCTTGTTGGTCAGCCCGCGCGAGGTCGCGCGAACCACTCCCCCGGGCTTGACCGTGCCCGAGATCGCGGGTGCTCCCAGCGGTGCCGTGACCTTCGACAGGTCGAGGATGCCCGTTCCGCAGGACGTGCGTCCCGACGACGTGCAGTCGATCGTGTCTGTGGTGCGCTCCACGCCCCCTAGCAGGATCGTCCCGGAGCCCTTGATCACCGGGGAGAACGGCTGCACGGCGGCCTTGAGCCTCGACTCGACGGCGGCCGGGCTCGTGACCCCGAGGGAGTACAGCAGCGCCGCTCCCGCCGCCACGGCCGGCGCGGCCATGCTGGTGCCCTGGTACCAGCCGTACCCGGGCTCGGTCGGTCCCTCCAAGCCCTGGTTGACCGTGGAGAGGATGCCGCGGGTCTCGCTCGAGGGCTGGATGTTCTGGTCGCCGCCCGGCGCCGCGATGTCGGCCCCGTCGCCCGCCGTGGAATACCACGCGCGGTGGCCCGTGTCGCTCGTCGCGGTCACGCTGACGTAGCCGTCGCACGACGCCGGCACGCTGCCTGCGAGCGGGAAGATCGTGGAGGCGGACGCGTTCCCCGCCGAGGCGACCAGGGTGGCCCCGTTGGCCCGCGCCACCTCGGCGACTTCGCCGTAGTACTCACACGCGGCCGCCACCTCGTCGGGGTCGTCCGACTCGCCGCCGAGCGACAGGTTGATGACCTGGGCCGGCGTCCGGTTCAGGGGCACGCCGTACTCGCGCAGGTCGTACCCGGAGGACCACAGGATGCCCGCGGCGATGTCGGAGTCCCAGCCGCCGCAGTGGCCGGTCACGCGTACCGGCTGCACCTTGACGCCCGGCGCCACGCCCGCGACGCCGATCCCGTTGTTCGACTTCGCCGCCACCGTGCCGGCAACGTGCGTGCCGTGCCAGGAGCTGTCCGAGACGTAGTCCGCGGGGTCCTCGCCCTCGGGCAGGCCGCACTTGACCGCAAGGTCCTCGGACACCCAATCGCCGGGGTCGGAGGGATCTGCGTCCCAGCCATCGCCGTCGCCGGCGCTGATGTAGCTCTCGTCGTAGAAGCAGTCCTCGCCGGAGACGGTGCACTCGTCATCGACGAAGTCGTAGCCGGCGACGGTCTGGCCGGCCAGGTCAGGGTGGCTCGTGATGCCGGAGTCGACCACGGCGACGACCACGGAGCCGCTGCCCCTGGTGGCACGCCAAAGAGCGGGGGCCTTCGTCGTGTAGCCGCCGCTCGTCGCCACGCCCTCGATCTCGTCGCGCGTGTCCCACAGGTTGCCCTGGGCGGTGAATTCCGGGTCGTTGACGCTGACCGGGGGCGCGCTCGACACGGTGCGCAGGGTGTCCGGTACGACCCACTCCACGTCCGCCCGGTCCTTGATCGCCTCGATGGCCGGGTCGAGGTCCTCCACCGCGACGGGTCGCTCCAGCCGCAGCATCGACAGGCCCTGGGGCCCGGACTGGGTCGTGGCGACGTCGACGGCGACCGGCAGCTCCGCGTCGGCACTGCGCGCCAGCGACGTGCGCCGCGCCACGGATGCGGTCCTGGCCTTCACGATCAGGCCGCGGGCGACGCGTGGCGCCTGCTTCGCCGCGGGCGACTGCGCCCCCGCGGGCTCCGGCGACGGAGCCGCGGACGCGCCCGTGGACACCAGCGCCGAGGCGACGAGGAGAAAGGGCAGGGCGGAGAGGGCGAGGCTGCGGCGCACGGTGGTCCTGACTCGAGGTGGCTCCCCCGACGGGAACGACAGCAGCAGGATAGGGCAAATCCCACGTGTCCCAGAAGCCCCACCGCCCTCAGCTCAGCGGACGCGGACCACCTTGCTCTTCTTCGCGCTGCTGACCTTGGCGCTGCCGGAGTAGATGACGCGGATCCGGTGCTTGCCCTTCTTCTTGATCTTGGGCAGCTTGATCGTGACCTTGCCCTTGTTCTTCGAGTAGATCTTCTTGGTCGCGATCCGCTTCTTGCCGTCGTACACGCGGATCGTTCCGGTGGCCCGGACGTACGGTGCCGTCACCTTGACGGTCAGCTTCGCGCGCTTGGACTTGCTGAACTTCGACGGCAGCGCGAACTTCAGGCGCGGCTTGGACTTCACCACGACCGAGCGCTGGTGGAAGATGCCGCCCGAGCCGTTGGTGGCCGTGGCCCGCACGGTGACCCGCTTGCCGAGGTCGGCCTTCGTCACGCGGTAGGTGCTGCCGGTCCGCACGGCCTTCGAGCCGCGGTACCAGGTGAGGCGGACCGTCGCGCCGTTGCGCCAGCGACCCGGGCTCGCCACGAGCGTGCGTCCGGGACGCGCCGCACCCCTGAGGCCCGGCGCCGTGAGGGGCGCCTTCGCGGTCAGCACGCCGTGGGCGTTCACGACACCTGCCCCGCAGGAGGATGCGGAGCAGCTCGCCGCGCGGCGGGCGGTGGCCTTCAGGACCCGCTCCACGACGTCGGGGCTCGTGATGCCGACCGAGTACGCCAGCGCGGCCGTCGCCGCGACCGCGGGGGCAGCCATGCTGGTGCCGTCCATCGCCGCGTACGTGTTCGCCCCCGGCGCGTACTGACCACCGTTGTAGGTCGACGGGATGCCGACGCCCGGAGCCGCGACGTCGACCCCGGCACCGTGGTTCGAGAACGACGCGCGGTTGCCGTTCCTGTCCGTGGCGGCCACGGAGATGAAGCCCGGGCACGACGACGGGACGTTGTAGACGTGGTTGCCACCGTTGTTGCCGGCAGCCGCGACGATCGTCGAGCCGCGCTGGCGTGCGATCGAGGAGATCTGGCCGTAGAACTGGCACATCTCACGGACGTACCCCCGGTCGGGCGTGTACCCGCCCAGCGAGAGGTTGATGACCTTCGAAGGCGTGCGGTTCACCGGGATCGAGCCGTGACGGCGGCCGTCGTAGGCGGTCACGTTCGCGCCGGACGCCCACAGGATGCCCATCGCGATGTCCCAGTCGGTGCCGCCGCAGCGGCCCAGGACGCGCACGGGCTGCACCTTCACGGTGGGGGCGATGCCGACCACGCCGGTGCTGTTGTTGCGCTTCGCGGCGATCGTGCCCGCCACGTGGGTGCCGTGCCAGCTGCTCCGACCGCCGGACAGGTACGGGCACATGCCGCTGCTCTCGCGCCCGTCGCCCGGGTCGGCGGCGTTGGCGTCCCAGCTGCTGCGGTCGTTCGCGCTGATGTAGGAGCGACGGTAGGCGATGCGCGAGCACGAACGATTCATGCAGTCGTACTCGTCGTCGACGAAGTCGCGGCCCGCCACGAACTGGCCGGCCAGGTCGGGGTGGCCCAGGATCGCGCCGGTGTCGAGCACGGCGACCCGCACGTTCGGCGAGCCGGTGGTGATGTCCCAGGCGCGGTTCGCCTGCACGCCCCACGCGCCGGTGAGGTTCCACAGCGAGTTGTTGGTGAAGTACGGGTCGTTGGCGGTGGCTGACGGCAGGCGCACGCCGTTGGGCACGGCCCACTCGACCGCGGGGTCCTCGTTGAGCTGCTCGATCGCGTCGTCGAGGTCGGTGGCGTCCACCTGCTCGGAGAGGTCGAGCACGCCGAGGTCCTGGGTGCCCGAGGTGGAGTCGGCGACGCCGACGCCGTCGGGCAGCTCGGCGGCCACGTCGTCGGCGAGGTCGGCGACCTCGGCGTCGGTGTCGTCAGCGAGCTTCACGATGATGCCGCGCGCGGGCTGCGGCACCTCGGTCGTGTTCAGCAGCGACGGCTCGATCGGCTCGGTCTGGGCCACCGCGGCCATCGCGCCGCCGGCGAGGGCGAGCGACGTCACGAGCGGGACGACGAGAGTGAGTGGACGGCGCAGGCGCTGCGTCATGTGGTGGGCCTTCCCCGAGTCAACAGGCGCCTCACCGCTGAGGGGCCCCGCAGATCATATCCCGAAAGCGCCTGATTCCCCGACTCGATCGCCGCGGTATCCGGGAACGACGCAGCGCCCACCCCGTGCGGGGTGGGCGCTGCGTGCGGAGGTGTTACTTGGTCTCGTCCTCGGTGGCCGCGGGGGCCTCCTCGGCGACGGCCTCGTCGGCAGGCGCCTCGGTGACCTCAGCGGTCTCCTCGGCGGTCTCGTCGGTCACGGTCTCCTCGACCGGGGCCTCCTCGACGACCGGAGCGGTCTCGGCCTTCGTCGCCTTCTTCTGCGACTGGGGCTCGAACTCCTTGGCCTCGACGATCTCGATGACGGCCATGGGGGCGTTGTCGCCCTTGCGCGGACCGATCTTCGTGATGCGCGTGTAGCCGCCCGGACGGGTGGCCATGGACGGGCCGATCTCCGTGAAGAGGGTGTGCAGGACGCCCTTGTCACGGATGACCTTCACGACGTGGCGGCGGTTGGCCACCGTGTCGGTCTTGGCCTTCGTGATGAGGTGCTCGGCGTACGGGCGCAGGCGCTTGGCCTTCGCCTCGGTCGTCGTGATGCGGCCGTGCTCGAACAGGCTCTGGGCCAGGTTCGCCAGGATCAGCCGCTGGTGCGAGGGGCTGCCGCCGAGGCGAGGACCCTTGGTGGGGGTGGGCATGTCGTTACTCCTGAATCAGTGGTGTCAGAGCAGTTCAGTACTGCTCGTCCTCGGCGAAGCTGGCGTCCTCGTCGAAGTTGTCGATGACGGCGGACGGGTCGAATCCCGACGGGCTGTCCTTGAGGGCCAGACCGAGCTCGGCGAGCTTGGCCTTGACCTCATCGATCGACTTCGAGCCGAAGTTGCGGATGTCCAGCAGGTCCTGCTCGCTGCGCGTGATCAGCTCACCCACCGTGTGGATGCCCTCGCGCTTGAGGCAGTTGTAGGAACGGACGGTGAAGTCCAGGTCCTCGATCGCCAGGGCGAGGTCGGCAGCCAGCTGCTCGTCGACCGGCGACGGGCCGATGTCGATGCCCTCGGCCTCGACGTTCAGCTCGCGCGCCAGACCGAACAGCTCGACCAGGGTGGACCCGGCCGACGCGATCGCGTCGCGCGGCAGGATCGAGGCCTTGGTCTCGACGTCGATGATCAGCTTGTCGAAGTCGGTGCGCTGCTCGACTCGGGTGGCCTCGACCTTGTAGGTGACCTTCAGCACGGGGCTGTAGATCGAGTCGACCGGCATGCGGCCGATCTCCTCGTCGCCCGTCTTGTTCTGGACGGCCGAGACGTAGCCGCGGCCACGCTCGACGACCAGCTCGATCTCGAGGCGGCCCTTGCCGTTCAGCGTGGCGACGTGCAGGTCCGGGTTGTGGACCTCCACACCGGCCGGCGGCGTGATCGCGGCGGCGGTGACGTCACCGGCCTCGTCGGCGCGCAGGTACATCACGACGGGCTCGTCGATGGTCGAGGAGACCACGAGGTTCTTCAGGTTGAGGATGATCTCGGTGACGTCCTCGGTCACGCCCTCGACGGTCGAGAACTCGTGGAGGACACCGTCGATCTTGATCGAGGTGACGGCCGCACCCGGGATCGACGACAGCAGCGTACGACGCAGCGAGTTGCCGAGGGTGTAGCCGAATCCGGGCTCCAGGGGCTCGATGACGAACCGCGAACGGAACTCGTCGACGACCTCTTCGGACAGGACGGGGCGCTGGGCGATCAGCATGGTTCTTCCTTTCCGGACCCACCGCTATTTGAGGGCCGGTTAAGTGGACAGATGGGGTGGATCAGATCTTCGAGTAGAACTCGACGATGAGCTGTTCCTGGATCGGCACGGTGATCTGCTCGCGAACCGGGCGCTGGTGCACCAGGATGCGACCGCGATCGGGCGAGACGTCGAGCCAGCCGGGCACGACGTCGGCGTCGTGGGTCTCACGCGCGACGATGAACGGCGTGGTCTCCAGGCTCTTGGCCTTGACGTCGATGATGTCGTGCTTGCTGACCTGGAACGACGGGATGTTCGTCTTCACACCGTTGACCAGGAAGTGACCGTGGGTCACCAGCTGGCGGGCGTGACGACGCGTGCGGGCCAGGCCGGCACGGTAGACGACGTTGTCCAGGCGGCTCTCGAGCAGGCTCAGCAGGTTGTCACCGGTCTTGCCGGGACGGCGCGAGGCCAGCTCGTAGTACTTGCGGAACTGCTTCTCGAGGACGCCGTAGGTGTAACGCGCCTTCTGCTTCTCCTGCAGCTGGGTGCGGTACTCCGACTCCTTGACGCGGGTGCGGCCGTGCTGGCCGGGCGCGTACGGACGGCGCTCGAAGGCCTTGTCCCCACCAACGAGGTCGACGCCGTAACGGCGCGACTTCTTGGTGAGAGGTCCGGTGTAACGGGCCATGGTTGATTACTCCTTGAGGAAAAGTCGACGACGCGTCAGAGACGACGGTGCTTGGGCGGACGGCAGCCGTTGTGCGGGCTGGGGGTCACGTCAGAGATGGTGCCGACCTCGAGGCCGACGCCGCTGAGCGACCGGATCGCGGTCTCACGTCCGGAGCCGGGGCCCTTGACGAAGACGTCGACCTTCTTCATGCCGTGGTCCATCGCCTGACGTCCGGCGGCCTCGGCGGCCATGCCGGCGGCGTACGGAGTCGACTTGCGCGAGCCCTTGAAGCCGACGGTTCCGCCGGAGGCCCACGCGATCACCGCACCGCTGGGGTCGGTGATCGTCACGTGCGTGTTGTTGAACGTGCTCTTGATGTGGGCTTCGCCCTGAACGACGTTCTTCTTTTCCTTGCGGCGCACCTTCTTGGCGCCGGAGTTCTTCGGGGGCATCGGCTACCTCACTTCTTCTTTCCGGCGACGGTGCGCTTCGGGCCCTTGCGGGTGCGCGCGTTGGTCTTGGTGCGCTGGCCGCGAACGGGCAGGTGCGCACGGTGACGGCGGCCCTGGTACGAGCCGATCTCCATCTTGCGGCGGATGTCCGCGGTGACCTCGCGGCGCAGGTCGCCCTCGACCTGGTAGTTCGCCTCGATGTGGTCACGAAGTGCGACGAGCTGGTCGTCGTTCAACTCGTGAACGCGGGTGTTGGGGTCGATGCCGGTGGCGGCGAGGGTCTCGATCGCACGAGTGCGACCGACACCGAAGATGTACGTGAGTCCGATCACCACGCGCTTTTCGCGCGGCAGATCCACTCCGACGAGGCGTGCCATGTGCTGGCAGTTCCTTTCGGTTCGGCAGAGGTGTCGTCACCTGGGGCACCTCGATCGCCTCGATCGAGCTCCGGCCTCTGCGCCGGAGGTGACACCCGGGACTCCGCCTGGTGGCGGGGCCCGGATGAGCCGTCAGATGTTCAGGGTGCTGCGTTGAAGAAGAGGTTCTCTGCTCAGCCCTGGCGCTGCTTGTGGCGCGGGTTCTCGCAGATCACCATGACGCGGCCGTGGCGACGAATCACCTTGCACTTGTCACAGATCTTCTTCACGCTCGGGTTGACCTTCATCGAGAAGCTCTCTCTTCGGTACGAACTGAACGTGGGGGATTTTTAGTTGTCACTTGTAGCGGTAGACGATGCGTCCGCGGCTGAGGTCGTACGGCGAGAGTTCCACCACGACCCGGTCCTCGGGGAGGATCCGGATGTAGTGCTGGCGCATCTTGCCGCTGATGTGCGCCAGGACCTTGTGGCCATTGGCCAGCTCGACCCGGAACATCGCGTTGGGCAGGGCCTCGACGACCGCACCCTCCATCTCGATGACGCCTTCTTTTTTCGCCATACACCTCAACTTCTTCGTATCGACTGATCGACCTGACACGCACGTGTCCCCACCTCGAAAGGTCTGCCGGAGGGCATGGGGATACGGCCCGACAAGGCCGACACACAAGTCTACGCCGAAAGGGGTGCTGGACTCAAATCGGCCAGGGGACGCCGGCCTGCAGGACGGCCGCGTCGAGCGCGGCGGTGCGCAGCCCGGTGATCTGCTGGTACTCCGGGTCGGCCACCATCGCGCTGAACGCCTCGCGCGAGGGGTACCTCACGAGCAGGATCGCGTCCCACGACCAGCCGTCGGGGGCGACCAGCGCCGTGGCCAGGTCGCCGGCGTGAACGACCTCGCCGCCGACCTTCGCCAGGAACGGGCCGATGCGCTCGGAGTACTCGCGGTAGGACGACGCGCCGTCCTCGCGGAACTGCAGCAGGTTCAGCATCACGACGGGACCGCCGGGGTCCTCGGCGAGGAACCGCTTGAGGTCGGCACCAGTGGGATCGACAGGCATGGCCCGACCCTAGCCGGGTTCAGCCCAGGCCGGTGATGAGCGCGCGATGGAACGCGCTGCCCCGCTCGAGCGTGTCGATCGCGACCTTCTCGTTCGGCGCATGGATCGAGTCGCGCTGGGCGCGGGTCATGTGCAGCGGCGCGAACCGGTAGACCGAGTCGCTGATCCGCGTGAAGTGCCGCGAGTCGGTGCCGCCGGTCTGCACGTACGGCACGACCGCGATCCCCGGACCGAGCGCCGCGACGGCCTCCCCCAGGGCGCGCCACGCGTCGTTGTCGGTGCGCGAGACCGGGGGCGGGTCCTCGCCGTCCATCCGCTCGATCTCGATGCCGAGCCCGCGGAACAGCCGCTCGAGCCGGCCGCGCAGCCGCTCACGGGTGTCACCGACCGCGAGCCGGACGTTGACGTTCGCGCGCGCCTCGGTGGCGAGCACGTTGCGGGCCGGGCTGCCGCTGACCTGGGTGACCGCCATCGTCGTGCGGACCATGGCGCCGGTCTCCTTGCCCAGCCGCGCCAGCAGCTCGGCGACCGGACGGTTGGCTCGTCCGGCGTGCTGGAGCACCGGCGCGAGCGGCTTCGGCACCAGTCCCGACAGCGCGTCGAGCATCTGCAGGACCGGGTCGGACAGGTGCGGCGTCGCGGGATGCCGGTCGATCCGCACGATGGCGCGGGCCAGGCGCGCGGTGGCGCCGTTCTTCGCCGGCGTGGAGGCGTGGCCGCCTCCCCCGCGGGCGAGCAGGCCGACGTCGACCGTGCCCTTCTCGACGATCGCGACCATCGCGGTGGTCGCCGACACCCCCGGCAGCCCGTCGTCGACGATCGCGCCGCCCTCGTCCGAGACGAGCCACGGGCGCACGCCCATCGAGTCGAGGTGGTCGACCACCTCGGCCGCGCCGTGCCCGAACACCTCCTCGTCGGACCCGAACGAGAGGTAGACGTCGCGGGCCGGCTCGAAGCCCTCGGCCAGCAGCGACTCCACCGCCTCGGCGATGCACACCAGCGGCCCCTTGTCGTCGAGGGCGCCGCGGCCGTGGACGAAGCCGTCCTCGATCACCCCCGCGAACGGGTCGCGGTCCCACTGCTCGGCCGGTGCGGGCACCACGTCGTAGTGGGCCATCAGCACCAGGGGCCGCTCGGGGCTGCGGCCCGGCCACCGGAAGAGCAGGGTGCCGCCCGGGAACTCGGTGAGCTCCAGGGCGGCGTGCAGGCTCGGGTACAGCCGGGCGAACGTCTCGCGGAAGGCCACGAACTCGGCCTCGTCGCGTTCGTCCGGGGCCGACACGGTACGGCAGCCGATCAGCTCGGCCAGGCGTGCGGCGGCGTTCATCGTCCAATCTCCTCCTCGATCCCGGCCGGGTCGGCGAACGCCAGCCGCGGCACGAAGGTCAGTCCCACGGCGGCCACGAACGCCGTGGCCGAGCACACGATCCAGACCGTGTAGTAGCCCGACATCGACGCGGCGGCCGCGTGGGTCGCGCCGGCGGCCAGGGCCACCCCGAAGATGCACGAGGCGAAGGAGCCGCCGATGGTCTTGGTGGTGTTGGTCAGGCCGGTGGCCACGGCGGTCCGGCCCTCGGGCGCGGCGGCTGCGGCGGCGGCGGGCAGGGCGGCGACGAGCGCGCCCGAGCCCAGACCCGCCACCACCATGCACGCGGCCATCTGGGCCACCGAGAAGTGCAGGGGCACCAGCGCCGCGTAGCCCACGCCCACCAGGCCCGCCGCCGCGATGAGGCAGGCGCGTGGCGTGAAGCGCTGGCTCAGTCGCGCGAACACGAGCGCACCGACGAGCATCGAGAGCACGTAGCCGCCGATCACGGGGGCCACAGAGGTCGCGTTCAGGCCGAGCCCGTAGCCGTGGACGTCGGGGTCGGTCTGGGCGAACGTCGAGAGCGGGATCTGTGCGCCGAGCACGCTGACGCCGAACAGCAGCGCGGTGAACTGCACGGGCCACATCGATGCCTGGCGCATGACGCGCAGGTCGATGATCGGATCAGGCACTCGCAGCTCGTACCGGACGAACGGCACCAGCACGAGCGCACCCACGACGATCGCGAGCCAGGGCCACGGGGACGCGACGCCGACGACCCGCACGAGCGAGAGGCCGCCGGTCACCAGCAGCAGGCTGGCGCTGAGGAGCAGGAGCCCGGGGCCGTCCAGGCTGCCGGGCTGGCGCTCGTGCGCGTCGGGAACGAAGCCGACGATCACGAACACGACCACCACGGTCAGGACGCCGGGCACGGCCAGCACCATCCACAGCGAGCCGAACAGCGCCGAGGTCGCACCGGCCGAGAGCGCTCCGGCGATCGCACCGGCCTGCAACGCCGCGACGATGACTCCGGTCGCCCGCCGCGTGGCGGCCGCCCGCTGGGGCAGCCCCGCGCTGCGGCGGTAGATCAGCGCCACCTCCAGCGGCAGCCACACGGTGAAGACGCCCTGCAGCGCCCAGAACACGAGATAGGTCTCGAACGAGGTCGCGAAGGCGATGCCGCACGTGGCGACCGCCGTGAGGACGGCCGCCCACACCAGCACCCGCTGGTGGCCGATGAGGTCACCGAGCTTGGACAGCGGCGGCACGCACAGCGCCGAGAGCAGCAGCTGCGCCGCCTCGAACCAGTTGACGTCGGCGTCGTTGATGTCGAGGTGGCGGGCGATGTCGGTGGCCAGCGGCGTGTAGTAGCCCTGCAGGAATCCGCTGACGAACTCCACGAAGACGAGCGCGCCCACGAGTCCGGCCCCGACGGAGGCAGCGCGATGTCGTCCCATGCGCCACAGGCTAGACCCCTCGGCCGGGCCCGGCCCACGGATCGCGAGTCAGTCCCCCGCGACCCCGTGCCGGTCGTGGATGAGCCGCGACAGCACGATCGAGGTCTCGGTCTGGCTCACGCTGGCGGCGCCGACGCGGATCTGCTCCAGCGCGGACTCGAGGTCGCGCACGTCCTCGGCCACCAGGTGCAGGATCGCGTCGGCGGCGCCGGAGACGGTGGCCGCCGCGTGGACCTGGGGCACCTGCAGGAACGCCTCCCGCAGCACGCGCGGCGAGATCGTGCCCTGGCAGTGCACCTCGACGTAGGCCTCGGTGGTCCAGCCGCGGTGGTGCGGGTCGACGACCACGGTGAACCCGCTGATCACCCCGGACTCCACGAGTCGGTCCACCCGGCGCTTGACCGCCGGCGCGGACAGCCCCACCCGCGAGCCGAGCGCGGCATAGCTCGCGCGGCCGTCCTCGGTCAGGGCGTCCAGCAGGGAACGATCGATCTGGTCCAGGCTCATGGGCGCAACGTATCAAACCTAGAGGGCCAGAATGCACAAGAAAGCGAAGGTCACGCGAGGGATAAACGGCTGGTTCTGCCCGTCCCCAGTCCCTACGCTCGTATCATCCCCCGCCCGAGGAGCTCCATGACGCAGATCCTGACCACGCCGCGGGCCGCTCCGGCCCGCAGCACGCGCACGCGCCACTACGTGATGTGCCCACCCACCGCGTTCGAGGTCGTCTACTCGATCAACCCGTGGATGGACCTCACCAACGCGGTGGACACCGGGCTCGCGCAGGCACAGTGGCAGGGTCTCCAGGACGTGTACCGGGCCCTCGGCCACCGCGTCGACCTGCTGGGCGCGGTCCCGGGCCTTCCCGACATGGTGTTCGCCGCGAACGGCGCCGTGTCCGTGGCGGACCGCACGTACGGCGCGGCCTTCGCCTTCCCGCAGCGCCAGGCCGAGGCGCACGCTCACGTCGACTTCCTCCGCGCCGCCGGCCGTGAGGTCCAGCGGCCGACCCACACCAACGAGGGCGAGGGCGACTTCCTCGTCCTGCGCGACGTCGTGCTCGCCGGCCACGGCTTCCGCACCTCCCCCGACGCCCACCGCGAGGCCGAGGCGGCCCTCGGTCGGCCGGTCGTCTCGCTCGAGCTGGTCGATCCGCGGTTCTACCACCTCGACGTCGCGCTCGGCGTGCTCGACGACGGCTGGGGCGACGCGCCCGCCGACATCGCCTGGTTCCCCGGTGCGTTCAGCCCGGCCGCGCGCCGCACGCTGCGACGCCTCTTCCCCGCGTCGCTGGAGTGCTCCGAGGCCGAGGCGCTCGCGTTCGGGCTGAACCTCGTCAGCGACGGCGCGAACGTCGTGCTCCCGACCGAGTCGCCGGAGCTCGCGAGGACCCTGCAGGACCGTGGCTACCACCCGGTGCCGGTCGAGCTCTCCGAGTTCGTCAAGGGCGGTGGCAGCGTGAAGTGCTGCACCGCCGAGCTGCACCGCTGAGCCGACGTCAGGCGGCGACCCGCGGGCGGCGGCCCATCCGGGCCAGCAGCTTCGTCTGCCGGTCCGCTTCGTCGGGGACGTCGACCGGCCGGCCGAACACTCCGTCGTCGTAGGCATGGTCGCCGAAGCCCGCGAACGCGGCGTCCATCGCGTCCATGTCCCCGTCGGAGAACGTCGTGGGACGTCCATTGGAGGCGCCCAGGTCCCAGCCGTGCACCACGAGGTCGAAGCCGTAGAAGGAGTCCAGCGTGGCGCCGATGGTGGTCCTGCCGAAGAAGCCGTCGAACTCACGCGAGGCCACGGCCGCGTCGCAGGCGTAAGGGCGGACGGCGTCGAGGTGGGCGGCCCAGGCCTGCGCGGGGGCGCCCGCCGGACGCTCCCCGAGGTCGAGGTCGTGCCGCGCGAAGAAGTCGCGCTCCGAGTCGATCACGTGCGCGACCACGTCGGCGGCGGTCCAGTCCGCGCACGGGGAGGTGGCGGACCAGTCCGTCGTGGCGTCCACGGTGGCGGAGAAGCGGTCAGCAGCGTCGAGGTAGAAGGTCATGCCTCCAGCATGGTCGCGGGACGACCTCGACTCTTGAAAGAATCCGACACATGTCCGGCGACCACGAGGTGCGGCGCATCGATCCGACCGAGCGAGCCCACCTGCTCGACGCGTCGGGCTACACGCCGCCGATCCACCGGTTCGCCCCCTCCCCCGAACTGGCGTCGGTGGTCCGGCGGTACTGGATGCCGGTCTGGGCTCTCCCCGAGGGGAAGGTGTCGGTGCAACGCGTGCTGCAGTACCCCGTCTGCCTCCTGGTCGTCTCCCACGAGTACGCCCTCCTCGTGGGACCGAGCAGCGGACTGTCCACCACCGAGCTCCACGGCTCCGGCTGGGCGCTCGGCACGATGCTCCAGCCTGCGGCCGGGCTGGCGCTCGCCGGCGGGCCGGTGGACCGGCTGACCGACGCGACCGTGCCCCTCGCCGACACCGACCTGGTCGCCGGCATCCGCTCGGCGATCGGTGAGGACCCGCTGGATCCGCAGCGTCAGCGGGCCGCCGTCGCGGTGGTCGAGGAGTCGCTGGCCGGGCTCCTGCCGGTGGACGAGGAGGGCCTGCTCGTCAACGCGATCGTCGAGTACGTGGAGGGTGATCCCGAGGTCCAGCGCGTGGGCCAGGTGTGCGAGAAGTTCGCCCTGACCGAGCGCACACTGCAGCGGCTCACCGCGCGGCGCATCGGCCTCTCGCCGAAGTGGCTCGTCCAGCGCCGACGGCTCCACGAGGCGGCCGAGCGCCTGCGTGAGGAGGCCCGTCCCGATCTGGCGCGCGTGGCGGCCGACCTCGGCTATGCCGACCAGGCCCACTTCGGACGCGACTTCCGTGCCGTCACCGGCCTGACGCCCGGAGAGTTCGCGGCCGAGCCGCGCGCCTGACCCGGCCCCCGGCGGTCAGACGTCGTCGCCGCTGTCGGCCGAGAGGACGAGCCACCCGCCCTCGGCGAGCTGGAGATCCCAGGTGTCCTCCGGGCCCTTCGGCCACCGCACCGTCACCGTGGCGCTGTCGTCGAAGATCTCGACGCCCATCGGCACCTCCTCGAGGTCGGTGCCGTCGGCGCTCCACCGGCCCTGCTGCTCGCGAACGTCGCCGCACTCGACCTGCTCGGGCACCAGGACCGTCTCCTTCACGACGTCGCAGTCCCCCGCGTCGGCGGCGAGGAGGTGGCGTCGCAGGACGGCCTCGGCGGCCTCCTGCTGCTCCGCGCCGTCGGCCGAGGCGCTGGGGCTCGGCCCGGCGCCGTCTCCCGACGACTCCCTCTGGCCGCACCCGGCGAGCAGGATCACGGCCAAGAGGAGCGGGACGACCGACCGAAGGCTCATGCCCACAGTCTCCCCCGCGAGCCAACCGCGCCGCGGGCGCTCCACCCGTTGCCGCCCGCTACCGCCACCCTCGAAACCACGCCGGGTGGCCGAGGGCGGCTCAGGCAGGTTCGGCGCAGGGCACGCCGAGCTCGGCGAGGCGCGCGGCGCCACCGTCGAGCGCGGTGAGCACCCAGACGCCCTCGGTGGTCACCGTGATGGAGTGCTCGTGGTGCGCGGCCCAGGTGCCGTCGGTGGTGACGGCGGTCCAGTCGTCCTCGAGGATCGCGGCGCGGGAGGTACCCAGCGTGATCATCGGCTCGATCGCCAGAGCCATCCCCAGCGCGAGCTTCGGACCCTTGCCCCGCCGGCCGCTGTTGGGCACGTCGGGGGCCTGGTGCATCTCGGAACCGATGCCGTGGCCCGTGAAGCCGTCGGTGATGCCGTAGCGGCCCTGGCTGCGGACGTAGGACTCGATGGCGTGCGAGATGTCCCCGACCCGGCCGCCGATGCGGGCCGCGGCGATGCCACGCCACAGCGACTCCTCGGTGACCCGGTTGAGCTCGGCGACCTCGGGAGTGACCTCGCCGACCGCGACGCTGATCGCGGCGTCGCCGTGCCAGCCGTCGACGACCGCGCCGAAGTCGATCGAGATCAGGTCGCCCTCGGCGAGCACGCGGTCACCGGGGATGCCGTGGACGATCTCGTCGTTCACCGAGGCGCAGATGACGCCCGTGAAGCCGTGGTAGCCCAGGAAGTTGGACGTGGCGCCCTCGGCGGCGAGGCGCTCGCGCGCCAGCGCGTCGAGGTCGCCCGTGCTCACTCCGGGGGCGACGGCGCCGCGCAGCACCTCGAGGGTGCGTCCCACCACCAGGCCCGCCTGCCGCATGGTGGCGAGCTGCTCGGGGGTCTTCAGCTCGATCGACTCACCGAACATGGGGGTCCGCCACTCAGGCGCGCGTGGAGAGGGCCTCGGCGATCCGCGCGCCGACCTCTTCCGGACTGCCCATGCCGTCGACCTCGATCAGCAGGCCACGGTCGCGGTACACGGCCAGCAGGGGCTCGGTCTCGTTCCGGTAGACCTCCTGGCGGTGCCGGATGACCTCTTCGGTGTCGTCGGAGCGACCGCTCACCTTGGCCCGCTCGAGCAGGCGGCCGATGAGCTCGTCCTCGACGACCGTCAGTGCGATGACGCCGTCGAGGCCCGAGTCGAGGTCGGCCAGGATCTGGTCGAGCTTGGCGACCTGGTCGAGGGTGCGCGGGTAGCCGTCGAGCAGGAACGCCTCGCGGGCGTCGTCCTGGGCGAGCCGGTCGGCCACCATCGCGTTGGTGACCTCGTCCGGAACGTACTCGCCGGCGTCCATGTAGCGCTTGGCGGCCTGGCCCAGCTCGGTCTCCTGCGCCACGTTCGCGCGGAAGATGTCGCCGGTGGAGACGTGCGCACCGTTGATGCGCTCGGCGAGCGCCACGGCCTGCGTGCCCTTGCCCGCGCCGGGCGGACCCATGATGAGGAGTCGCGTCACTTCAGGAACCCTTCGTAGTTGCGCTGCTGCAACTGGCTTTCGATCTGCTTCACCGTGTCGAGGCCGACGCCCACGATGATGAGGATCGTGGTGCCACCGAACGGGAAGTTCTGGTTGGCCCCCACCAGGGCGATCGCCAGCATCGGGATCAAGGCGATCAGGCCGAGGTAGAGCGCGCCCGGCGCGGTGATGCGCGACAGGACGTAGCCCAGGTAGTCCTGCGTGGGCTTGCCGGCGCGGATGCCCGGGATGAAGCCGCCGTACTTCTTCATGTTGTCGGCGACCTCCTCGGGGTTGAAGGTGATCGACACGTAGAAGTACGTGAAGAACACGATCAGCGCGAAGAACGTGACCATGTAGTACGGGTGGTCGCCCGTGACGAAGTGGTCCTGGATCCAGGTGGCGGCACCGGAGTCGGAGTTGAAGTTGACCCACAGCACCGGCAGGTACATCAGGCTGGAGGCGAAGATGACCGGGATGATGCCGGCCTGGTTCACCTTGAGCGGGATGTAGGTGGAGGAGCCACCGAACATGCGGCGGCCGACCATGCGCTTGGCGTACTGCACCGGGATCCGGCGCTGGGCCTGCTCGATGTAGATGACCAGCGCGACCACGGCCAGGCCGACGGCCACGACGATGGCGAAGGTGGTCCAGCCGTTCGTCTGGCGGATGTTCCACATCGCGCCGGGGAACGTGGCGACGACCTGCGTGAAGATCAGGATCGACATGCCGTTGCCGACGCCGCGGTCGGTGATGAGCTCGCCGAACCACATGATCACCGTGGTGCCGGCCACCATCACCGTGACGATGAGCAGGTAGGAGGCCATGCTGTCGGGGCTGTAGAGCAGGGGCAGGTTGCAGGCGCCCTGGAACAGGTCGCCGCTGCGGGCCAGCGCCACGATGCCCGCGGCCTGCAGGATCGCCAGGCCCACGGTGAGGTAGCGGGTGTACTGCGTGATCTTCGCCTGGCCGGACTGGCCCTCCTTCTTGAGGGCCTCCAGCCGCGGGATCACCACGACGAGCAGCTGCAGGATGATGCTCGCGGTGATGTACGGCATGATGCCGAGCGCGAAGACGGTCAGCTGCAGGAGCGCGCCGCCGGAGAAGACGTTGATGAGGGCGAACAGGCCGGCGTTCTCGCCGCCTGCCGCGAGGTCGACACACTCGCGCACGTTCGCCACGTTGACGCCGGGCGCGGGCAGCATCGAGCCCATCCTGAAGAGCACGACGATCCCCAGGACGAAGAGGATCTTGCGACGCAGTTCAGGTGTCCTGAACGCGTTCACGAAGACTTTGAGCACGAACTTCCTCCCGCTTCACGGCATGACGCCGTCTGACTGTAACAGTGAGCGAAACGGGCGGGCTCTCCTCATGGGGAGAACCCGCCCGACGATCGCTTCGGATCCTGCAGTTGGCGTCAGGACGCGCTGACGGAACCGCCGGCGGCCTCGATCTTGGCCTGGGCCGACGCGGACACCTTGTCGACGGTCACCTGGACCGCGACGTCGATGTCGCCGCCACCGAGCACCTTGACGGGACGGCCCTTGCGGACCGCACCCTTCTCGACGAGGGTGGCCACGTCGACCGTGCCGCCCTCGGCGAAGAGCTCGGAGATCCGGCCCACGTTGACGACCTGGTACTCGACCCGGAACGGGTTCGTGAAGCCCTTGAGCTTCGGCAGGCGCATGTGGAGCGGGACCTGGCCGCCTTCGAAGCCGGCCGACACCTGGTAGCGGGCCTTGGTGCCCTTGGTGCCACGACCGGCGGTCTTGCCCTTGGAGCCCTCACCGCGACCCACGCGGGTCTTGGCGGTCTTGGCGCCCGGGGCGGGACGCAGGTGGTGCAACTTGATCGCCATGATCAGTCCACCTCCTTAAAGGTGACGAGGTGCGGAATGGTGTTGACCATGCCGCGGATTTCGGGACGGTCCTCGACGACCTTGACGTCGCCGATGCGCTTGAGCCCGAGCGAACGCAGCGTGTTGCGCTGGTTCTGCTCGCGACCGATGCCCGATCGGACCTGGGTGACTTCGAGCTTGCCCATCAGACGGTCACCTCCGCGGTCTCTCCGTGCTTCAGCTTGCCGGCCTTGATCAGGGCGGCGGGAGCGACCTCCTCGACCGTCAGGCCGCGGCGCGTGGCCACGTCCTGCGGAGACTCCAGCGAGCGCAGCGCCTCGACCGTCGCGTGGACGATGTTGATCGCGTTCGAGGAGCCGAGCGACTTGCTCAGGACGTCGTGGATGCCAGCGGCCTCCAGCACGGCGCGAACCGGGCCACCGGCGATGACGCCGGTACCGGGCGACGCCGGGCGCAGGAAGACGACACCGGCCGCCTTCTCACCCTGCACCGGGTGCGGGATGGTGCCCTGGATGCGGGGGACGCGGAAGAAGGACTTCTTCGCCTCCTCGACACCCTTGGCGATGGCCGTGGGAACTTCCTTGGCCTTGCCGTAGCCGACACCGACCTGGCCGTCGCCGTCACCGACGATGACCAGCGCGGTGAAGCTGAAGCGCCGGCCGCCCTTGACGACCTTGGCCACACGGTTGATCGTGACGACCTTCTCGATGTAGTTGGACTTCTCGGCGTTGCGGTCGCCGCGGCCTCCGCGACGCTCGCCACCCTGTCGGCGCGTGCTCATGCGGCACTCCCCTTGTTCGTCGTGATGGTCATCAGAACTCCAGTCCGCCCTCGCGGGCGCCGTCGGCCAGCGCAGCAACGCGACCGGCGTACTTGTTGCCCGCGCGGTCGAAGACCACCGAGCCGACACCGGCGGCCTTGGCGCGATCGGCGAGCAGCTCGCCGACCTTCTTGGCCTTGGCCGTCTTGTCGCCCTCGAACGTGCGCAGGTCCGCCTCCATGGTGGAAGCCGACGCGAGCGTGTGTCCCTCGAGGTCGTTGACGACCTGCGCGACGATGTGCTTGCTCGAGCGGGTGACGACCAGGCGAGGACGCTCGGCCGAACCCTGGATCTTCTTGCGGCCACGGATCTGGCGGCGCTGGCGCGACGCGATCCGACCCGCAGTGTGCTTGGCGTGCTTGATCGAGATTGCCATGGCTTACTTACCAGCCTTTCCGGCCTTGCGCAGGATGCGCTCTCCCGCGTAACGCACGCCCTTGCCCTTGTACGGCTCCGGCTTGCGGATCTTGCGGATGTTGGCGGCGACCTCGCCCACGACCTGCTTGTCGATGCCCGAGACGGTCAGCTTGGTCGGACCCTCGACGGTGAACGTGATGCCCTCGGGCGCCGTGAACGGCACCGGGTGGCTGAAGCCGAGGTTCAGCTCGATCTCCGACGGGCCCTTGGGGAGCACGCGGTAACCGACGCCGACGATCTCGAGCTTCTTCTCGTAGCCCTCGGTGACACCGATGACCATGTTGTTGACCAGCGTGCGGGACAGGCCGTGAAGGGCCTTGCTGCGACGCTCGTCGTTGGGACGCTCGACCGCCAGTGCGCCGTCATCGTCCTTGCGGACGGTGATGGGCTCCGCGACGGTGTGCGAGAGCTGGCCCTTGGGACCCTTGACAGTGACGGTCTGGCCGTCGATGTTGACGTCGACTCCGGAGGGGACGGCGACGGGGAGCTTGCCGATGCGCGACATGTTCAGTCCTCTCTCGTCACCAGACGTAGGCGAGGACTTCCCCACCCACTCCGTTGTTGTTGGCCTGACGGTCGGTCTGCAGACCCTGGCTCGTGGAGATGATCGCCACGCCCAGGCCGCCGAGGACCTTCGGAAGGTTGTTGGACTTGGCGTAGACGCGCAGTCCGGGCTTGCTGATGCGGCGGATGCCGGCGATCGAGCGCTCGCGGTGCGGGCCGTACTTGAGGGTGATCGTCAGCGACTTGCCGACCTCGCCCTCGGTCGGCTCGGCCACGGCGTAGCCGGTGATGTAGCCCTCCTGCTTGAGGATGGCGGCGACGCCCTCCTTGAGCTTGGAGTGCGGCATCGTGACGGCGTCGTGGTACGCCTGGTTGCCGTTGCGGACACGCGTGAGCATGTCCGCGATCGGATCGGTCATCGTCATTTCAGTGTGTTCCGTTTCTCGCTGCGGTTTCCGTCTCGTCCGGCCGTGGGCCGTGGGAGGGGACCTGCTGCGGTGTGAAGTGGTTTCTTACCAGGAGCTCTTGGTCACGCCGGGCAGCTCGCCCCGGTGCGCCATCTCCCGCAGGCAGATGCGGCACAGGCCGAACTTGCGGTAGACGGAGCGGGGACGGCCGCAGCGCTGGCAGCGCGTGTAGCCACGGACGCCGAACTTCGGCGTACGGGACTGCTTGACCTTCAGACCGGTCTTCGCCATGTCAGTTCTCCTTGTACGGGAAGCCGAGCAGCTTGAGCAGAGCGCGGCCCTCTTCGTCGTTGGCGGCCGTGGTGACGACCGTGATGTCCATGCCCCGGCTGCGATCGATCTTGTCCTGGTCGATCTCGTGGAACATGACCTGCTCGGTCAGGCCGAACGTGTAGTTGCCCCGGCCGTCGAACTGCTTGGGCGACAGTCCGCGGAAGTCGCGGATGCGCGGCAGCGCGAGGGTCAGCAGGCGATCGAGGAACTCCCACATGCGGTCGCCGCGCAGCGTGACGTGCGCGCCGATCGGCATGCCCTCACGCAGCTTGAACTGCGCGATGGACTTGCGGGCCTTGGTGACCTGGGGCTTCTGGCCGGTGATGGCCGTGAGGTCCTTGATGGCACCCTCGATGAGCTTGCCGTCGCGGGCAGCCTCACCGACGCCCATGTTGACGACGATCTTGGTCAGGCCGGGGACCTGCATGACGTTGTCGTAGTCGAACTGCTCCCGCAGCGCGGCCACGATCTCCTCGCGGTACTTCGCCTTCAGGCGAGGCGCGGTGGTGGTTGCCATCTCAGA
Source organism: Aeromicrobium choanae (assembly GCF_900167475.1). Classification (NCBI taxonomy): domain Bacteria; kingdom Bacillati; phylum Actinomycetota; class Actinomycetes; order Propionibacteriales; family Nocardioidaceae; genus Aeromicrobium; species Aeromicrobium choanae. The sequence goes on from NZ_LT796768.1 coordinate 1,006,981, forward strand.
TCTCCTTTCCGGTCTTGCGGCTGATGCGCGTCTTCTTGCCGTCGACGACGCCCGAGCCGATCTTGGTGGTGGTCTTGGCGCCGTCGGCGTCGACCACGAGCATGACGTTCGAGACGTGGATCGGGGCCTCGGCGGTGATGATGCCGCCCTCGGTCCCGGTCTGGCCCGCGCGCGTGTGCTTCTGGACGCGGTTCACACCCTCGACGACGACGCGGTCGTTCTCCAGGACACCGATGATCTTGCCCTCGACGCCCTTGTCCTTGCCGGCGATGACCTTGACCTGGTCACCCTTGCGAATTCCAGCCATCTCAGAGCACCTCCGGAGCGAGCGAGATGATGCGCATGAACTTCTTGTCACGCAGCTCGCGGCCCACGGGGCCGAAGATGCGGGTTCCACGCGGATCGCCGTCGGTCTTGAGGATCACGGCAGCGTTCTCGTCGAACTTGATGTACGAACCGTCCGGACGGCGGCGCTCCTTCGTGGTGCGCACGATGACCGCCTTGACGACATCGCCCTTCTTGACGTTGCCTCCGGGGATCGCGTCCTTGACGGTGGCGACGATCGTGTCGCCGATACCGGCGTAGCGACGACCGGAGCCACCGAGAACGCGGATGCAGAGGATCTCCTTGGCACCCGTGTTGTCGGCGACCTTGAGTCGCGACTCCTGCTGAATCATCTGTCTCTCACTTCGCCTTCTCGAGGATCTCCACGACCCGCCAACGCTTGGTGGCCGAGAGCGGACGCGTCTCCGACAGGAGCACACGGTCGCCGATGCCGGCCGCGTTGGCCTCGTCGTGGGCCTTCAGCTTGATGTTGCGGCGCAGCACCTTGCCGTACAGCGGGTGCTTGAAGCGCTCCTCGATGCTGACGACGACGGTCTTGTCCATCTTGTCGCTGACGACCAGACCCTCACGGATCTTGCGCGAGGAACGTTCGTTGCTCACTTCAGTGTCCTTCGTGCTCATGCCTGAACCTCCTCGATGATGCCGAGCTCGCGCTCACGGATGACCGTGTAGATGCGCGCGATGTCCTTGCGCACCGTGCGCAGACGCGCGGTGTTGTCGAGCTGACCGGTGGCGTTCTGGAAGCGCAGGTTGAACAGCTCCTCCTTGGCCTCCTTCAGCTTCGCGGCCAGGTCATCGGCAGTGAGGTCGCGGAGCTCTGCGGTGTTGCTTGCCATCACAGGTCTCCTGTCTCGCGGGTGATGAAGCGTGCCTTCATGGGCAGCTTGTGGATCGCGCGGCGCATCGCCTCACGGGCGACCTCTTCGGTGACACCGGAGAGCTCGAACATGACACGGCCGGGCTTGACGTTCGCCACCCACCACTCGGGCGAGCCCTTGCCGGAGCCCATGCGGGTCTCGGCGGGCTTCTTGGTCAGCGGACGGTCCGGGTAGATGTTGATCCAGACCTTGCCGCCACGCTTGATGTGACGGGTCATGGCGATACGAGCGGACTCGATCTGTCGGTTGGTCACGTAGTGACCCTCGACCGCCTGGATGCCGAACTCGCCGAAGGCCAGCTCGGTGCCACCCTTGGCAACGCCACGCCGCTTGGGGTGGTGCTGCTTGCGGTACTTGACGCGACGAGGCATCAACATCAGGACTCAACTCCTTCGGTGGCCGCCGGAGCAGCTGCGGGAGCCGCCTCGGTGGCGGCCGGAGCAGCGGCGGGAGCGGCGTCACGAGCGGGACGACGGGCGCCGCCACGCTCACCACGGCCGGGACGACGGCTGCCCGGAGCAGCCGCGCGACGGGCCGCCTCGGCCTCGCGCTCGGCCCGGGTACCGGCGACCTCACCCTTGTAGATCCAGACCTTCACGCCGATGCGGCCGAAGGTCGTCTTGGCCTCGTAGAAGCCGTAGTCGACGTCGGCGCGCAGCGTGTGCAGCGGGACGCGACCCTCGCGGTAGAACTCCGAGCGGCTCATCTCGGCGCCGCCGAGACGACCCGAGCACTGGATCCGGATGCCCTTGGCGCCCGAACGCATCGTGGTCTGCATCGCCTTGCGCATGGCACGACGGAACTGCACACGACCGGACAGCTGCTCGGCCACGCCCTGCGCGACGAGCTGGGCGTCCATCTCGGGCTGCTTGACCTCGAGGATGTTCAGCTGGACCTGCTTGCCGGTCAGCTTCTCCAGGTCGCCGCGGATGCGGTCGGCCTCGGCGCCACGGCGACCGATCACGATGCCCGGACGCGCGGTGTGGATGTCCACACGGACGCGGTCACGGGTGCGCTCGATCTCGACGCGGCTGATGCCGGCGCGATCCATGCCCTTGGTGAGCAGGCGGCGGATCTTGACGTCCTCGCCGACGTAGCTGGAGTACAGCTTGTCGGCGTACCAGCGGCTCTTGTGATCCGTGGAGATGCCCAGGCGGAAACCGTGCGGGTTGATCTTCTGACCCATGTCAGTTGCCACCCTTCTTCTCGTCGGTTGCGGGTTCGACGACCACCGTCAGGTGGCTCGTGCGCTTGAGGATGCGGTTCGCCGCACCCTTGGCGCGCGGGCGCCAGCGCTTCATCGTCGGGCCCTCGTCGACCAGCACGGTGGTGATGACCAGGGTCGAACGATCCAGTCCTTCGGTGGTCTCGGCGTTCGAGGCAGCCGAGTCGACCAGCTTGTAGAAGTTCTCGGCCACGGCCTGCGGCTGGAACTTCAGCATGGTCAGGGCGTCCTCGACGCGCGATCCACGGATCAGGTCGGCGACACGGCGCGACTTCTGCGCGGTGACGCGGACGTACCGCGACACGGCGAAGGAGCCGGGTCGGTCACCGAGCAGGCGCGCGCGGCGCTCGCTCACGTTGTCACGGGTGGTGGCACTCATCGGCGCTTCGCCTTCCGGTCGTCCTTCTCGTGGCCCTTGAACGTGCGGGTGGGAGCGAACTCACCCAGCTTGTGGCCGACCATCGAGTCGGTGATGAACACGGGAACGTGCTTGCGGCCGTCGTGCACGGCGATCGTGTGTCCGATGAAGGACGGCAGAATCATCGAGCGACGGGACCAGGTCTTGATCACGTTGTGGGTCTCGGCCGCGTTCTGAGCGTCCACCTTCTTCTCGAGGTGGCCGTCAACGAAGGGACCCTTCTTCAAACTACGAGGCATCTTTTTCTCCAGGTCCTCTCTCAGCGACCGCTCTTGCGGCGGCGGACGATCATCTGGTCGCTGGCCTTGCGCTTGCGCGTACGGCCCTCGGGCTTGCCCCACGGGCTGACCGGGTGACGGCCACCGGAGGTCTTGCCCTCACCGCCACCGTGCGGGTGGTCGATCGGGTTCATGGCGACACCGCGGACGGTCGGGCGCTTGCCCTTCCAGCGGTTGCGGCCGGCCTTGCCCCAGTTGATGTTCGACTGCTCCGAGTTGCCGACCTCACCGATGGAGGCGCGGCAGCGGACGTCGACGTAGCGCATCTCGCCGGAGGGCAGGCGCAGCTGCGCCTTCGAGCCCTCCTTGGCGACGAGCTGCACCTTGGCACCGGCGGAGCGGCCCATCTTGGCGCCGCCACCGGGACGGAGCTCGATCGCGTGGATCGTGGTGCCGACCGGGATGTTGCGCAGCGGCAGGTTGTTGCCGGGCTTGATGTCGGCGCCGGTACCGGCCTCGACCGTCATGCCCTGCTTCAGGCCCTCGGGCGCGATGATGTAGCGCTTCTCGCCGTCGGCGTAGTGCAGCAGCGCGATGCGGGCGGTGCGGTTGGGGTCGTACTCGATGTGAGCGACCTTGGCCGGCACGCCGTCCTTGTCATAGCGCTTGAAGTCGATGACGCGGTAGGCGCGCTTGTGGCCACCACCCTGGTGACGGGTGGTGATCCGGCCCTGGTTGTTGCGGCCGCCCTTCTTGGGCAGCGGCTCGACCAGCGACTTCTCGGGCGTCGTACGCGTGATCTCGGCGAAGTCCGCCACGCTCGAGCCGCGACGGCCCGGCGTGGTGGGCTTGTACTTGCGAATAGCCATGTGTCAGTCAGTCCTTCAGCTCGGGCTCGAGAAGATGTCGATGCTCTGGCCCGCGGCCACGCTGACGACGGCGCGCTTGGTGTCCTTGCGCTTGCCTTCGCCGTTGCGGGTGCGACGGGTCTTGCCCTTGCGGTTGATCGTGTTCACACCGGTGACCTTGACCCCGAAGATCTCCTCGACGGCGATCTTGATCTGGGTCTTGTTGGCGTCCGGGTGGACCAGGAACGTGTACTTGTTGTCGTCGAGCAGGCCGTAGCTCTTCTCGCTGACCACGGGGGCGATCAGGACGTCCCGCGCGAAGGTTCCGTGGTTGGTCATCAGTTCTCCTCCTGGGCCTCAGCGCCACCGGCCGGGACGAATCCCGCGGCCTCGGCGGACTCGACCGAGTCGAACCAGACCTCGGCGACCGTCTGGTCGTACCACTGGCTGTCGGGCACGTGGTACTTCTTCGAGTTCTCGTTGCCCTTGATCTCGTGACCCTTGGGCGCGTTGCCGCTGGCCAGCGGCGCCTTCGAACCCGGGCCGTACGGCTGGGTCTTGGTGGCACCGGACTTCGCGTCGTCCTCGGCGGGAGCCTCGACGACCTCGGCCTTGGCCTCGGTCTTCGGGGCAGCCTTCTTCGGGGCGGCCTTCTTGGCGGGCTTGGCCGCGGGGGCGTCAGCCTCGACGACCGCCTGGCTGAGCTTGACCGTCTCGGCACCCTCGGTCGAGCGCGCCGCCACGAAGGCGTCGAACGCGGCCTTCGTGAAGATCACGTCGTCGGCCAGCAGCACGTCGTACGTGTTGAGCTGGTCGAAGGTGAGCGTGGCGATGAACTCGGCGTTGCGCAGGCTCTTGACCGTCAGCGCGTCATCGCGGTCGACGACCACGAGCACGCGAGCACGGTTGGAGAGGCCACGCACCGCGGCGAGCGCGGTCCGGGTGGACGGCGCGTCACCGGAGACGAGCGAGTCGATGACGTGCAGGCGACCGCTGCGGGCCCGGTCGGTGAGGGCGCCACGCAGGGCGGCGGCCTTCATCTTCTTGGGCGTGCGCTGGTCGTACGAGCGCGGCGTGGGGCCGTGCACGACGCCACCACCGGCGTACTGGGGAGCGCGGATCGAGCCCTGACGAGCGCGGCCGGTGCCCTTCTGGCGGTACGGCTTCTTGCCGCCGCCGCGGACCTCAGCGCGCGTCTTGACGCTGTGCGTGCCCTGACGGGCGGCCGCGAGCTGTGCGGTGACGACCTGGTGCATCAGCGGAATGCTGACGCGGGCGTCGAAGATGTCGACGGGCAGGTCGACGTCGATGGTCTTTGCCATGTCGGTCAGGCCCCCTTCGCAGCGGAGCGGATGACGACGAGAGCGCCCTTGGCCCCGGGCACTGCGCCCTTGACCAGGATCAGGCCCCGCTCGGTGTCGACCGCGTGGACGGTGAGGTTCTGGGTGGTCACGGTGTCCGTGCCCATGTGGCCCGCCATGCGCAGGCCCTTGAAGACCCGGCCGGGGGTGGCGCAGCCACCGATGGAGCCGGGCTTGCGGTGGTTGCGGTGCGCGCCGTGCGAGGCGGAGACACCGGCGAAGCCGTGACGCTTCATGACGCCGGCGAAGCCCTTGCCCTTGCTGGTGGCGGTCACGTCGACCTTGTCACCGCCGGCGAAGATCTCCGGGGAGATCTCCTGGCCCAGGGTGTAGTCGGCGACGGCCTCGGTGCGGATCTCCACGACGTGGCGGCGCGGCGTGACGCCGGCCTTCGCGAAGTGGCCGGCCTGCGGCTTGTTCAGCTTGCGGCCGTCGATCTCGCCGTAGCCCAGCTGGATGGCGCTGTAGCCGTCGGTCTCGCGAGTGCGGATCTGGGTGACGATGTTGGTCGAGGCCTCGAGGACGGTGACCGGGATGACCCGGTTGTTCTCGTCCCAGACCTGCGTCATCCCGAGCTTGCGACCGAGGAGGCCGCGCGCGGTGAGTGTGCTGCTGCTCATGGTGTGCGTCCCTCCCTCAGAGCTTGATCTCGATGTCGACGCCGGCCGGCAGGTCGAGTCGCATGAGCGAGTCGACGGTCTTGGGCGTCGGGTCGATGATGTCGATGAGCCGCTTGTGGGTGCGCATCTCGAAGTGCTCGCGGCTGTCCTTGTACTTGTGCGGCGAACGGATGACGCAGTACACGTTCTTCTCCGTCGGCAGCGGCACGGGGCCGGCAACCTTGGCGCCGGTGCGGGTCACGGTGTCGACGATCTTCTTCGCCGAGGAATCGATGACCTCGTGGTCGTAGGCCTTGAGCCGGATACGGATCTTCTGTCCCGCCATGCTCTCGCTCGTCCTTTACGTTCGTCTTCGCCAGCCCCCGGGTTCGGGGTAGGCAGGCCCCCGTCTCCGTTCCCCGAGGTCGGGCGTGTCGCGGCGCTGACGCGCACAAAGGAACACACACTTCTCGAGTTAGGTGGTTGGACCGGCTCCGCCCCGCCGATGCGGTGCGGCTGGCCGGACAACATGGTCTCGGGTTCGGCACCGACGTTGAGCTGGGCGTGAGTTCCCAACCGCAGGCGCCACCGCGAACATGCCGGGGCAACCTGACCATTCTGACAGACTCCGACCGCGTAACACAAATCGGGTCGATGACGCGTGACTATGGGCTGCGACACCGGCCTCAATCGTGTCCGTGGCGCTCCGACTCCAGGTGTCCGGAGGGCTCGAGCTGGAAGGTCGAGTGGGCCACGTCGAAGTGATGGCTCAGGCACGTGCACAGGTGGTCGAGCACGTGGTGCGCGTCGGCCATGTCCACGACCGAGTCGTCGACGACGACGTGCGCGCTCATCACGGGCATCCCGCTGGTGATCGTCCAGACGTGGAGGTCGTGCACGTCGACCACGCCCTGCACGCCGAGGATGTGGCCTCGCACCTCGTCGAGATCGACGTCGCGCGGGCTGGTCTCCAGCAGGACCTCGGCCACGTCGCGCAGCAGCGAGACCGCGCGGGGGATCACCAGGGCCGCGATCACCAACGAGGCGATCGGGTCGGCCTCGTGCCAACCCGTGAGGAGGATGACGACCGCGGACGCGATCACCGCGACGGAGCCGAGGGCGTCGCCGAGCACCTCGAGGTAGGCGCCACGGACGTTCAGGCTCTCCTTCGAGCCGGCCCGCAAGATGACGAGACCGACGATGTTGACCGCCAGTCCGACCACGCCGGCGGCCAGCACCCAGCCGCCCTCGATGCTGGGCGGATCGCCCAGCCGAGCGACGGCGTTCACGGCGATGACGATGCAGATGCCCAGCAGGATCAGCCCGTTGGCGCCGGCGGCGAGGACCTCGGTGCGATGCCAGCCGTAGGTGCTGCGCGGACCGCCCGGCCGCTGGGCCACGGCGATCGCCGCCAGGGCGAGCACGAGACCGAGCGAGTCGCTGAGCATGTGGCCCGCGTCGGCGAGCAGGGCCAGCGACCCGGTCATCAGGCCCACGACGACCTGCACGACCAGGACCCCGAGTGTCAGTCCCAGCACGGTGAGCAGCCGTCCGCGGTGCTGGACCCCGGCGCCGTGCGCGTGATCGTGTCCCACACCGCGAGGGTACGGCAGGCCGCTCCCCCGGCCGGCACCCGGACATGACAGAACCCCCGGGGCCGAAGCCCCGGGGGTTCTCACGCAGTGCGTGTCAGGTCAGATCACTTGCTGATCTTGGTGACACGGCCGGCGCCGACGGTGCGGCCGCCCTCGCGGATGGCGAAGCGCAGGCCCTCCTCCATGGCGATCGGCTGGATCAGCACGACCGACATCTCGGTGTTGTCGCCGGGCATGACCATCTCGGTGCCCTCGGGCAGCGTGACGACGCCGGTGACGTCCGTGGTGCGGAAGTAGAACTGCGGGCGGTAGTTGTTGAAGAACGGCGTGTGACGGCCACCCTCCTCCTTCGACAGGATGTACACCTGGCCGTCGAACTCCGTGTGGGGAGTCGTCGAACCGGGCGCGATCACGACCATGCCGCGCTCGACGTCCTCACGCTTCGTGCCACGCAGCAGCAGGCCGACGTTCTCGCCCGCCTCGCCCGTGTCGAGCAGCTTGCGGAACATCTCGATGCCCGTGACGGTCGTGGTCTGCTTGTCCTCACGGATGCCCACGATGTCGACGGTGTCGTTGACCTTGACGATGCCACGCTCGATACGACCCGTGATGACGGTGCCACGACCGGTGATCGTGAAGACGTCCTCGACCGGCATGAGGAACGGCTTGTCCGTCTCACGCGGGGGCAGCGGGATGTACTCGTCGACCGCGTTCATCAGCTCGAGGATCGACTCACCCCACTTGGCGTCGCCGGTCAGGGCCGGGTGGGCCGCAACCTTGACGACGGGGACGTTGTCGCCGTCGAAGTCCTGCTCGTTGAGCAGCTCACGGACCTCGAGCTCGACGAGCTCGAGGATCTCCTCGTCGTCGACCATGTCGCACTTGTTGAGCGCGACGACCATGGCCGGCACGCCGACCTGGCGGGCGAGCAGCACGTGCTCACGCGTCTGGGGCATGGGGCCGTCGGTGGCGGCGACCACGAGGATCGCGCCGTCCATCTGAGCCGCGCCGGTGATCATGTTCTTGACGTAGTCGGCGTGACCCGGGCAGTCGACGTGCGCGTAGTGACGGTTCTCGGTCTGGTACTCGACGTGCGAGATGGAGATCGTGATGCCGCGCTGGCGCTCCTCGGGAGCCTTGTCGATCTGATCGAAGGCCGAGGCCTCGTTCAGGTCGGGGTACTTGTCGTGCAGCACCTTGGTGATCGCCGCGGTCAGCGTCGTCTTGCCATGGTCGATGTGACCGATGGTGCCGATGTTCATGTGCGGCTTGGTCCGCTCGAACTTCGCCTTAGCCACTGGGGCCCTCCTGGTTTGGTTTCTCTAGATCTTGTTTGACTGAAAAGCCGTGTGGAACGCGTCGGAGCGAACCTGCGGCAACCCTATGCGATGGGGCCGAAGCTCACTCGCCCCGGGCCTTCTTGACGATCTCCTCGGCCACGGCCTTGGGGACCTCGGCGTAGGAGTCGAACTGCATCGAGTACGACGCGCGGCCTGAGGTCTTCGACCGCAGGTCACCCACGTACCCGAACATCTCGGACAACGGCACGAGCGCCTTGATCATCTTGGCGCCACCGTAGCCCTCCTCCATGGACTGAACCTGTCCACGGCGAGAGTTGAGGTCGCCGATCACTTCGCCCATGTAGTCCTCGGGCGTCGTGACCTCGACGGCGAACATCGGCTCGAGGAGAACCGGGTTGGCCTTGCGTGCCGCTTCCTTGAAGGCCATGTTGCCGGCCAGCTTGAAGGCGAGCTCGCTGGAGTCGACGTCGTGGTAGGCGCCGTCCTCGAGGGTGAACTTGACGTCGACCATCGGGTAGCCGGCGAGCACGCCGAACTCCATGGCGGCCTGGCCACCGGCGTCGACCGAGGGGATGTACTCGCGCGGGACGCGGCCACCCGAGACCTCGTTGACGAACTCGTAGCCGCCCTCGCCACCGGCCTCGGGACCGTTGGGCGCAAGGCCGATGACGACCTTGGCGAACTGACCCGAACCACCGGTCTGCTTCTTGTGCGTGTAGCTGTGACCCGTCACGACCTTGCGGATGGTCTCGCGGTAGGCGACCTGCGGCTTGCCGACGTTCGCCTCGACCTTGAACTCCCGCTTCATGCGGTCGACCAGGATGTCCAGGTGGAGCTCGCCCATGCCGGCGATGATCGTCTGGCCCGTCTCCTCGTCCGTGTGGACCTGGAACGTCGGGTCCTCCTCGGCGAGCTTCTGGATCGCGACGCCCAGCTTCTCCTGGTCACTCTTGGTCTTGGGCTCGATCGCGACCTGGATCACCGGGTCCGGGAAGGTCATCGACTCGAGCACGATCGGCTTGGCCGAGTCGGCCAGCGTCTCGCCCGTGGTGGTGTCCTTGAGGCCCATGACGGCCACGATCTGGCCGGCACCGACCGACGCGATCTCCTCACGCTTGTTGGCGTGCATCTGGTAGACCTTGCCGATCCGCTCCTTGCGGCCCTTCGTGACGTTGAGCACCTGGGTGCCCGCCTCGAGGCGACCGGAGTAGACGCGCACGAAGGTCAGCTTGCCCAGGTGCGGGTCCGTGGCGATCTTGAAGGCCAGACCGGAGAACGGCGCGTCGTCGGACGGCGGACGCGTGTCGTTCTTCGACTCGTCCTTCGGATCGAGGCCGACGATGTCACCGACGTCGATCGGGCTGGGCAGGAAGTCGACGACTGCGTCGAGCAGGGGCTGGACGCCCTTGTTCTTGAACGCCGTGCCGCACAGGACCGGGTTGAGCTTCGCGGCGAGGGTGGCGCGACGGATCGCGGCCTTGAGGACCTCGACCGAGATCTCCTCGCCCTCGAGGTACGCCATGGCGATCTCGTCGTCGACGTCGGCCAGCGTCTCGAGAAGGTTCTCGCGACCCTGGGCAGCGGCGTCGGCCAGGTCGGCCGGGATCTCCTCGACCGTGTAGTCCTCGCCGATCGTCGTCTCACCGCGCCACGTCAGGGCACGCATGCCGATGAGGTCGACGACGCCCAGGAAGTCCGACTCGGCACCGATCGGCAGCTGCAGGACGAGCGCGGTCGCGCCGAGGCGCTCGCGGATGGTCTTGACGCAGAAGTCGAACGAGGCGCCCGTGCGGTCGAGCTTGTTGACGAAGCACATGCGCGGCACGCCGTACTTGTCGGCCTGACGCCACACGGTCTCGGACTGGGGCTCGACACCGGCGACGCCGTCGAACACCGCGACCGCACCGTCGAGGACGCGCAGCGAGCGCTCGACCTCGACGGTGAAGTCGACGTGACCGGGGGTGTCGATGATGTTGATCTGGTGGTTCTTCCACCAGCAGGTCGTCGCGGCCGACGTGATCGTGATGCCGCGCTCCTGCTCCTGCTCCATCCAGTCCATCGTGGCGCCACCGTCGTGGACCTCACCGATCTTGTACGTGATGCCGGTGTAGAACAGGATGCGCTCGGTGGTGGTGGTCTTGCCGGCATCGATGTGCGCCATGATGCCGATGTTGCGGACCTTGGTCAGGTCGGTGGTGATGTCGGTTGCCACGTGAGGATCAGCCTTCGCAGAGATGGGGGTGGGTGGGCGAGCGCGGGGTCACCGCGCTCACGGTCACCAGCGGTAGTGGGCGAACGCCTTGTTGGCTTCGGCCATCTTGTGGGTGTCCTCGCGCTTCTTCACGCTGGCACCCAGGCCGTTGCTGGCGTCGAGCAGCTCGTTCTGGAGACGCTCGGCCATGGTCTTCTCGCGACGCTCGGAGCTGTACTTGACGAGCCAGCGCAGCGCGAGGGTGGTCTGACGGCCCGGACGGACGTCGACCGGGACCTGGTAGGTGGCGCCACCGACGCGGCGGCTCTTGACCTCCAGGGCGGGCTTGACGTTGTCGAGCGCGCGCTTGAGGGTGATGACCGGATCGGTGCCGGACTTCTCACGCGTGCCCTCGAGGGCGCTGTAGACGATGCGCTGTGCGACCTGCTTCTTGCCGTCGAACAGCACCTTGTTGATCAGCTGGGTGACCAGCTGACTGCCGTAGACCGGATCGGTCTCGATGGCACGCTTCGGAGCGGGACCCTTGCGAGGCATCAGCTCTTCTCCTTCTTCGCGCCGTAACGGCTGCGAGCCTGCTTGCGGCCCTTGACACCCTGCGTGTCGAGGGAGCCGCGAATGATCTTGTAGCGGACACCCGGGAGGTCCTTCACACGACCACCGCGAACGAGCACGATCGAGTGCTCCTGGAGGTTGTGGCCCTCACCGGGGATGTAGGCGGTCACCTCGGTGCCGCTGGAGAGGCGGACACGAGCGACCTTCCGCAGCGCCGAGTTCGGCTTCTTGGGGGTGGTGGTGTACACACGGGTGCACACGCCGCGCCGCTGGGGCGAACCCTTCAGGGCCGGGGTGTTGGTCTTGACGACCTTGCTCTGGCGGCCCTTGCGGACAAGCTGGTTGATGGTGGGCACTATGCCTCTTCCTGGGAATTCTCCCGTGCAATCGCGGGCGCGCATACCGCCTCGCGGATCTTCCTCGATCTCCACCACGGCGGCATCCGACCACCGTGGTCACGGATCATCGGGCCAGGGGCCCTTGTCCGTTCGAACGTCGCACCGACTCACATCGGGCACGGCTCCCCATACTACCTGAGCCCGCCTCGTCGGGACAAATCGCCTCGGCGCGCCGGCACCGGTCCGGGATCAGGGGACGCGCGGCCCGTCGAACCACGCGACGGCGGCGCCCGACGGGGCGACCGCGGACGCCGGGGCCCTCCCCCACAGGGCGAGGTACAGGTCGGTCGCCGTGCCCACGGCCTCGCCCTCGACATCGACCTCGCGCTGGACGAGCCGCGGCGGCCCCTCGGGGTCGTCGTCGTCCGGGGCGACGATCCAGCTTCGCTCCAGGTCGGTCGCGACGAGACGGATGGGCGCGTGCACGTGGGGCCGCTCCCCACGCTCGGTCATGCGGCGGCCGAAGACGCGGATGACCTCGGCGATCCCGTCGCCGGCCACCTCGGGATCGACGTCCCACGTGAGGTCCGGGCGTCCGCACGCCTGGAGGAGGTCGACGCGGTGGACGCAGGTCTCGTGCAACTGCCGCCGCGGCCAGAACGCGGCGACCTCGTCGATGCGGGCGAAGTTCGGCACCGGCTCGTCGGGGTCCACCGCCTGCAGCGCCGCGATGAGGGCCGTCGCCGTGCCGGCGTACCACTCGTCCAGCGGCTCGCTCGCGCGCGCGGCCGGCTCGTCGGGGATGCGCTGGCCCGACAGCACGATCGCCGCCGCCCACCGGTGGATCGAGCCCAGGTGACGGACGAGGTCGGCCGAGGTCCACCCGGGGCAGGCAGGAACGGGCTCGTCGCCCTCGATGTCCCCGACGAGGGCGGCGACGCCGGCCATCTCGCGGCCGAGCAGGATCAGCGGATCTTCCATGGCGCCCATCCTCCCGCGCCTCACCCCACTTCTGTGACGCGGTTCGGCCCGTCGGGCCCGATCGGACCGAATGGCGTCACAAAAGTTGCTCCCGGGGTGACGGTCAGCGGTCGCCGAGGAGCAGCTGGGCCAGGTGGACGGCCTGCACGTCGGCCAGGTCGTCGAGCTGGGTGCGGCAGCTGAAGCCGTCCGCGACGACGATCGCATCAGGGCCGGCCTCGCGCACGGCGGGGAGCAGCTGCTGCTCGGCCACGGCCACCGAGACCTCGTAGTGCCCCTGCTCGACGCCGAAGTTGCCGGCGAGACCACAGCACCCGCCCACGCGGACCACACTCGCGCCGGTCCGCGACAGCAGGCGCAGGTCGGCCTCGAAGCCCATGACCGACGACTGGTGGCAGTGCGGCTGGACCACGAGGGTGCGCCCGGACAGATCGGGCACCTCGAGCTCCTCGCGGTCGGCGAGCAGCTCGGCCAGGGTGAACACGCCCTTCGCGACCTCGGCCGCGCGCGGGTCGTCGACGAGCTCGACGGCATCGGTGCGCAGCACCGCCAGGCAGGAGGGCTCGAGGCCGACCACCGGGATCCCGGCCTCGACATAGGGATGCAGCTGCTCGACGGCCGCGCCGGCGAGCTCGGCGGCCTGGTCGAGCTGACCGGTGGAGATCCAGGTCAGCCCGCAGCACTGCTGGCGCTCGAGCAGCCGGATCTCATACCCGGCCGACTCGAGCAGGCGCACGGCGGCGCGGCCCGCGTCGGTGGAGAAGTACTCGGTGAAGGAGTCGGCCCACAGCAGCACCGGATCGCCACCGGTGGCACGCTGCTCGCGCGCGATGACCTTAGAGAAGGTGCGGGTCGCGAAGGCGGGCAGGCTGCGGCGCTGGTCGACACCGGCCACCCAGCGTGCGAGGTGCGCGACGCCCGGCGTGCGCAGAGCCAGGTTCGCCAGGCGTGCGACCGGGGCGGTGAGCCGCGCCCACAGCGGCAGCCTGCCCAGGACGTAGTGACTGCGGGGCCGCACCTTGCCCCGGTAGGTCTGGTGCAGCACCTCGGACTTGTAGCTGGCCATGTCGACGCCGGTGGGGCAGTCGCCGAGACACCCCTTGCACGAGAGGCACAGGTCGAGTGCCTCGTGGACCTCCGGGCTGCTCCAGCCGCCGTCGACGAGGCGCCCGTCGATCATCTCCTGCAGCACGCGGGCGCGGCCGCGCGTGGAGTCCTTCTCCTGGCGGGTGGCCTGGAACGAGGGGCACATGACGCCGGCGCCCGGGGCCGCGAGGCACTTGCCCACCCCGGTGCACCGGTGCACCGCGGCACCGAAGTCGCCGTCGTCGTGCAGCAGCTTGAGCCCGCGTCGCGGCTCGGGCAGCCCGGCGGGCCAGCCGGCGCCCATGCCGCGCAGGTCGGCGTCGAGCGGACGGGGACGCACGAGGACGCCGGGGTTCATCAGGTCGTCGGGATCGAAGACCGCCTTGACCTGCTCGAACAGGGAGACGGCCTCCGGTGAGTACATGAGGGGCAGCAGCTCGGACCGGGCGCGGCCGTCCCCGTGCTCGCCGGAGAAGGAGCCGCCGTACGAGGCGGTCAGCGTGGCGGCGTCGGTGAGGAAGGACCGGAACCCCCGCCGGCCGTCAGGCGCGTCGAGCGGGAAGTCGATGCGCACGTGCACGCAGCCGTCGCCGAAGTGGCCGAACAGGGTGCCGTGGAGCCCGTGCTGGTCGAGCAGGGCCTCGAAGCCGCGGAGGTACTCCCCCAGCCGCTCGGGCGGGACGGCGGCGTCCTCCCAGCCGGCGAGCGCCGGGCGGTCCCAGGCACGCGACGCCAGGCCGGCGCCCTCCTCGCGGATCCTCCACAGCACCGACTGCTCGATCGGGGACGTGACGTGACGGTGGCCGAGGGCACCCGAGGCGCGGACGACCCGCTCGGCCCGGGCGCGCAGCTCGGCCGCGTCGTCCCCCGCCAGCTCGACGTAGAGGAAGCCTTCGCCCTCGGGCAGCTCCGGTACGGACGAGACGCCGTTCGCCGCACGGTAGACCTCGACGATGCGACCACCGAGCCCCTCGCACGCGATCGGCTCGAACGGCAGGATCGCCGGGACGTGGTCGGCGGCCTCGGCCATCGAGGGGAAGGACAGCACGACGAGGTGGCGGACCGGGGCGTCGGCGACGAGGTCGACCGTGGCGCCCAGCATCACCGCGAGCGTGCCCTCGGTGCCGGCCATGAAGGAGGCGACGTCGAAGCCCCGCTCGGGCAGCAGGTGCTCGAGGCTGTAACCCGACACCTGGCGGCCGAAGCGGCCGAACTCGGTGCGGACGGTGGAGAGGTTGGCACCCACGAGCGACCGCAGCCGCTCGAGCCGGTCGGACGCCACCGTCACGTCGCGGCCCACCTGGAACCGCTCCCCCGACATCGTCAGCAGGTCGAGGGCGGCCACGTTGTCGGCGCTGCGCCCGTAGCCCAGCGCGCGGTTGCCGCAGGCGTTGTTGCCGATCATCCCGCCGACCGTGCAGCGCGTGTGGGTCGACGGGTCGGGGCCGTAGCGCAGGCCCGCCGGCGCGGCCGCGCGCTGGAGCGTGGCGTGCACGACTCCCGGCTGGACCTGTGCCGTGCGCGTGGCCTCGTCGATCGCGTGGATTCCGGACATGTGGCGCGAGAAGTCGAGCACCACGCCCGTGCCGATCGCGTTGCCGGCGATCGAGGTGCCGGCGCCGCGGGAGGTGAGCGGCGTCCCGGTGGTGCGGCAGGCCTCGACGACGGCGTGGACCTCGTCGATGTCGTGCGGACGGACGACCACGGTGGGCTCGACACGGTAGAGCGAGGCGTCGGAGCTGTAGAGCGCCCGCGCCAGCGACGAGGAGTCGACGTCACGCAGCCCGGCCCGGCCCAGCGCCGACAGGACGTCGCCGGCGGTGTGCGTGCGCTCGAGGGGAGGGGTGGTCATCGGTGTCCTTCGTCCGGGGATTCCGTCAGTAGCATGCTACTGCCTGCCGCCCCGGTGGCCGCGCGGACGTCGGCCGCCCACCCGGGGTCGACGGTCTCCCCCGGCCCTGCGACCTGGCGCATCAGCAACGTCCCCGTGCGCTCCAGGTGCGCCGCCATCCGCGCGGCGGCGGCCTCGGGCTCGCGCGCCGCGACCGCCTCCGCGACGGGCGCGTGCTCGGCGGCCACCTCGTCCAGCGGCCGCGAGCGCCCGAAGGTGGAGACGCCCCGCGCCTGGATCGAGTCGCGCAGGCGGGTGACCTCGGCCTCCAGCCTCGGGTTCCGCACGGCGGACGCCACGAGCGAGTGGAAGTCGCGGTCGACCCGGGTGAAGTCGGCCTGGCGACCGGCCTCGGCGTGAGCGCGGGTCGCGGCCACGTTCGCGGCCAGCTCGTCCAGCAGGACGCGATCGGCGAGGCGAGCCGCAGCGGCGGCGGCCGGCACCTCCAGCAGCAGCCGGAGCTCGAAGACCTCGCGGACGTCGGCCACGGTCACGCCCCGGATGCGCACCCCCCGGTTGCGCTCGATCTCGACCAGCCCCAGGTCGGCCAGCCGCAGCACCGCCTCGCGCACCGGGGTGCGGGACACGTCGAGCTGCTCGGACAGGCGGTAGATGGAGTGCTGCGATCCCGCCGCGAGCTCGCCGCCGACGATCTGCTCGCGCAGCAGCGCGAAGACCCGGTCGGTGGCAGTCGTCCGTGTGCTCACGATCGCACCGCCGGGCTGGGCACGGCCGTCGGCGCAGGCCTCGGGGCGATCATGGACAGAACCATACGGCGCCACCTTGTAACCTTGGGTGGTCCACATCTACCAAGGGATTCGATGCGCCGTCTGACTGCCGCCATCGCCGCGACCACGGCGCTCCTGACCTTGACCGGCTGCACGTCCAACGGGGGCGTGCCCAGCGCCGACCGCACGACCGTCCCGCCCGAGATCGACTCGCACGAGTCCGGTCCGGCGAGCCCGATCGCCTACGGCCTGAGCGTTCCCGCGGGCGCCACCCAGCTCGGCCCCTTGGTGCGCTACCGCAGTGAGCGCCTGATCGACGCCTTCAAGCCCGAGCTCGACGCCGTGCGCGCGGA
Organism: Aeromicrobium choanae; assembly: GCF_900167475.1. NCBI lineage: Bacteria > Bacillati > Actinomycetota > Actinomycetes > Propionibacteriales > Nocardioidaceae > Aeromicrobium > Aeromicrobium choanae. The sequence goes on from NZ_LT796768.1 coordinate 1,023,910, forward strand.
GCAGGCGCTGGAGGAGGCCGAGGAGGCCGAGGAAGAGGGCACCGACACCACGCCCACCCCCACGCCGACCCCCACGATCGACACCCGCCCCGAGGGCGACCTCTTCGAGGACCTCGACGATCCGCCGAAGCCCGACACGTTCGTCTCGCTGATGCGCGTCGACGGCAACCCCACGCTCGTCGTGCGCCGAATGCTCGCGGAGCTCGACGTCCTGCTGCCCGAGGCCGGCATCGTCACCGACGACCTGTCCTCGTTCTGCCAGGCGAAGGACCGCCGCGTCACGGGCTGCGACCTCGACCTCACCGGCACGACCCCGGGCGGGCGCGACCTGCGCGTGCACCTGACCGTCGACCCCGGCCGCGTCTCCACCCGCACCGGCAACTTCGCCTCGCTCGAGCGTCCCGTGATGCGCCTCGACCTCTCCTACGTCGGCGATCCGCGCACCGGCCAGGAGGACCGCACCCCCGAGGAGCTCGAAGACCCCGACGAGGTCGAGGACACCACCGAGAAGACCGGGTGGATCTGGCCGAAGATGGACGAGGACGCGCCGGCCACCGAGCCCGTCATCGACGGCTACCTGCCGCCGTCGAGCGCCACCGTCCTGCTGTCGGGCCAGCGTCCCCCGTTCGCCACGATGACCACGCTGCGCGCCTCCATCGCCACCGAGGTCGCGGAGACCTTCACCAGCGAGCGCGTCGAGGGAGCCCTGGAACGCGACGTCGTGGCCGACCTGAACGAGGTCATCATCACGACGTGGGGCACGAGAGCCGACGGCACCGGCGTGCGCACGGTGCACACCCTCTCCGCCCGAGGCAACTACCTGTCGCTGTTCCTGACGCCTCCGGCCTGAGCTCGCGGCGGACTCCCGCACGGGCTGCGGCGCGGCCGTGACCCACTAGAGTCGAGGCGATGAGCCGCCTCGATCCGCTGCCGGTCAGTACCTCCGCGCCGAAGGAACGTGTCGCCTACCTCGACAACGCGCGGTACTGGGTCATGCTCCTGGTCGTGATCGGGCACTCGCTCACCGAGCTGGTGGTGATGGACTCGGCCCGCGGCGTGTACACGTGGATCTACTCGTTCCACATGCCGTTCTTCGTGCTGATCTCGGGCTACACCGCGCGGCACTACGTCGGCGACTTCCGCCAGATCCGCCGCATCGTCTCCACGTTGATCGTGCCGTACCTGATCGTCGAGACCGGCCTGCAGCTGATCACCCGCCACTACGACGGCGAGCCCGAGTACCTGATGATCCTGTCGCCGCAGTGGCTCGGCTGGTTCCTCGCCGCCCTGTTCATCTGGCGACTCACCACCCCGATCTGGCGGGCGCTGAAGTATCCGATCACCACCGCGGTGCTGATCTCCCTGCTCGCCGGTCTGATCGAGATCCCCAACGTCCTGGCCCTACCGAAGGTGCTGGGTCTGCTGCCGTTCTACGTGATCGGCCTGCACTTCGACCGCGACATGTTCATGCGGCTCGGGCGCACCCGGATCCGCGTCGCGTCGGTGGCGCTGCTGGTCGGTGCGTTCGTGGCCTGCCAGCTCTTCGCCCAGTCGTGGGCCGACCGCTGGCCCACCACGACCTGGCTGCTGTGGAAGGCCCGCTACGACGAGCTCGACGCGGCACCACTCGAGGGCATCGCCATCCGCGCCCTGCTGATGGTCATCGCGCTCGTGCTGACGCTCGCGGCGCTGTCGCTCATCCCGCGCGGTCGGTCGTGGACCACGACGCTCGGTGGCCGCACCTTCTACTGCTACCTGCTGCACGGCTTCGTGATCCTGTGGCTGGACCGCCACTACGACCTGTGGGCCCGGATCGAGCCCTATGGGGCGACGGCCGTGCTCGGCTGCATCGTGACGGCCCTGATCGTGGCGAACGCGCTCATGACCAAGCCCGTCGCCACCGTGTTCCGGCCGATCTTCGAGCCGCGCCTGACCTGGATGTTCCGCGACCCCAGCGAAGACACCGACCACCTCCAGGGCGAGCACCCCGACGTGTGGGACCGCGGCCTCGAGCCGGCCTACCCGTCGCACCACCACCGCCCGCTGGGGCACCACCTGCGCTGACAGCGCCCGGTCGCCCGGGCACGACGAAGGGGCCCTGCCGGATCGGCAGGGCCCCTTCGCTCGACTCAGTGACTCAGTTGTCGAAGCTGAAGTCGTAGTCGTCCAACGCCACCGGCGCCGCGTCCGAGGACCCGAACTGGTAGTCGAAGCTGTCGTAGCCGGTGACCGCGTAGGCGTTCTGACGCGCCTCCTCGGTCGGCTCGACCCGGATGTTCCGGTACCGCTCCAGGCCGGTGCCGGCCGGGATCAGCTTGCCGATGATGATGTTCTCCTTCAGACCGCGCAGCGAGTCCGACTTGCCCTGGATCGCGGCCTCGGTGAGGACGCGGGTCGTCTCCTGGAAGGAGGCGGCCGACAGCCAGGACTCGACGGCCAGCGAGGCCTTCGTGATGCCCATCAGCACCGGACGGCCGGAGGCGGGGGTGCCACCCTCGGCGACGACGCGACGGTTCTCCTCCTCGAAGATCGCGCGGTCCGCGAGATCTCCGGGGATCAGCTTCGCGTCACCCTGCTCGATGACCGTCACGCGACGGAGCATCTGGCGCACGATGATCTCGATGTGCTTGTCGTGGATCGCCACGCCCTGGCTGCGGTAGACCTCCTGGACCTCGTCCACGAGGTGCTCCTGCGCCTTGCGGACACCCAGGATGCGCAGGACCTCCTGCGGATCGGGCGTACCGTGCGTGAGCTGATCGCCGACCTCGACCGAGTCGCCGTCCTGCACCTGCAGGCGCGCACGCTTCGTGACGGGGTACTCCATCGGCTCGGCACCGTCGTCGGGCGTGACCACGATCTTGCGACCCTTGTCGGAGTCGTCGATCGTGACGCGACCGGCGGCCTCGGTGATCGGCGCCTTGCCCTTGGGCTGACGGGCCTCGAAGAGCTCGACGACGCGCGGCAGACCGTGCGTGATGTCGTCACCGGCCACACCACCGGTGTGGAAGGTACGCATCGTCAGCTGGGTGCCGGGCTCACCGATCGACTGGGCCGCGATGGTACCGACGGCCTCGCCGATGTCGACGAGCTTGCCGGTGGCCAGCGAACGGCCGTAGCACTTCGCGCACGTGCCGGTCTTGGCGTCGCAGGTCAGGACCGTGCGCACCTTGATCGACTCGACGCCGGCGGCGATGAGGTGGTGGATCTCGACGTCGCCGAGGTCCTCGCCCGCACCGACCAGCACCTCGCCCGACTCCGGGTGGACGATGTCCACCGCGGCGTTGCGGGCGTAGGCCGAGGTCTCGACGTTCTCGGCGGCCACGAGGGTGCCGTCGTCGAGGCGCGTCGCGATCACCTTGGGCAGACCACGCTCGGTGCCGCAGTCCTCCTCGCGGATGATGACGTCCTGGCTGACGTCGACCAGACGACGGGTCAGGTAACCCGAGTCGGCCGTACGCAGCGCGGTGTCGGCCAGGCCCTTACGAGCGCCGTGGGTCGCGATGAAGTACTCGACGACCGACAGGCCCTCGCGGTAGTTCGCCTTGATCGGGCGAGGGATGATCTCGCCCTTCGGGTTGGCGACCAGGCCTCGCATGGCGGCGATCTGACGCAGCTGCATCATGTTGCCTCGAGCACCGGAGTTGACCATCATCCAGATCGGGTTGTCGCCGCTGGCCTTGAACATCTCCTCCATCGTGCCCGCGACCTCGGCCGTGGCCTGGGTCCAGATCTCGATGAGCTCCTGGCGACGCTCGTCCTCGGTGATGAGACCGCGGTCGAACTGCTGCTGCACCTTGGCGGCCTGACCCTCGTACTTCTCGAGGATCTTGCCCTTCTCCTGCGGGCTGACGACGTCGTCCATCGAGATCGTCACGCCCGAGCGGGTCGCCCAGTGGAAGCCGGCGTCCTTCAGGTTGTCCAGCGCGACCGCCACGTCGACCTTGCTGTAGCGCTCGGCGAGGTCGTTGACGATGACGCCGAGCTCCTTCTTGCCGACCTGGAAGTTCACGAACGGGTAGTCGTCCGGCAGCGTGTCGTTGAAGATCGCCCGACCGAGGGTCGTGGTGCGGATCTCGCCGTCGATGCGGATCTTGACCTTGCTCTGCAGCGTGATCTCGCCCCGCTCGAACGCCATCGTCGCCTCGGAGGGCGAGCTGAACGCACGGCCCTCGCCCACGTGACCGTCACGGTCGAGGGTGAGGAAGTACAGACCGATGATCATGTCCTGGGTGGGCATGGTGACCGGTCGGCCGTCCGACGGCTTCAGGATGTTGTTCGTCGAGAGCATCAGGACGCGGGCCTCGGCCTGCGCCTCGGCCGACAGCGGCAGGTGCACGGCCATCTGGTCACCATCGAAGTCGGCGTTGAAGGCCGAGCACACGAGCGGGTGGATCTGGATGGCCTTGCCCTCGATGAGCTGCGGCTCGAACGCCTGGATGCCCAGACGGTGCAGGGTGGGCGCGCGGTTCAGCAGCACGGGGTGCTCGGTGATGACCTCTTCGAGCACGTCCCACACGACCGGGCGAGCACGCTCGACCATGCGCTTGGCGCTCTTGATGTTCTGCGCGTGGTTCAGGTCGACCAGGCGCTTCATCACGAACGGCTTGAACAGCTCGAGCGCCATCTGCTTGGGCAGACCGCACTGGTGCAGCTTGAGCTGCGGGCCGACGACGATGACCGAACGGCCCGAGTAGTCGACGCGCTTGCCGAGCAGGTTCTGACGGAAGCGACCCTGCTTGCCCTTGAGCATGTCGGAGATCGACTTCAGCGGGCGGTTGCCCGGACCCGTGACGGGACGACCACGACGGCCGTTGTCGAACAGCGAGTCCACGGCCTCCTGCAGCATCCGCTTCTCGTTGTTGACGATGATCTCGGGCGCGCCGAGGTCGAGCAGTCGCTTGAGGCGGTTGTTGCGGTTGATGACGCGGCGGTACAGGTCGTTCAGGTCGGACGTCGCGAAACGGCCACCGTCGAGCTGGACCATCGGGCGCAGCTCCGGCGGGATCACCGGGACGGCGTCCAGGACCATGCCCGCCGGGTTGTTCTCGCTGCCCATGAAGGCCGAGACGACCTTGAGGCGCTTGAGGGCGCGGGTCTTGCGCTGACCCTTGCCCGTGGCGATGATCTCGCGCAGCAGCTCGGCCTCGGCGTCGAGGTCGAAGTCCTGCAGCCGCTTCTGGATCGCCGCGGCGCCCATGTAGCCCGCGAAGTACTTGCCGAAGCGGTACTGCATCTCGCGGAACAGCAGCTCGTCACCCTCGAGGTCCTGGACCTTGAGGTTCTTGAACCGGTCCCAGACCTCCTGGATGCGCGCGATCTCACGGTCGTGACGATCACGCAGCTGGCCCATCTCACGCTCGGCCGCATCGCGGACCTTGCGCAGCTCGGCCGCCTTGGCCTCCTCGGCCTCGAGCGCCGCGACGTCCTCCTCGAGCTTGACGGCCCGGGTGTTGATCGCGGTGTTCTTGCGGTTCTCGATCTGGTCGATCTCCTGGCGGATCTTGGCCTCGAGGCTGTCGAGGTCACGATGACGCGCGTCGTCGTCGACCGAGGTGATCATGTAGGCCGCGAAGTAGATGACCTTCTCCAGGTCCTTCGGCGCCAGGTCCAGCAGGTAGCCCAGCCGGCTCGGCACGCCCTTGAAGTACCAGATGTGCGTGACCGGGGCGGCGAGCTCGATGTGGCCCATCCGCTCACGGCGCACCTTGGAGCGGGTCACCTCGACGCCGCAGCGCTCACAGATGATGCCCTTGAAGCGCACGCGCTTGTACTTGCCGCAGTAGCACTCCCAGTCCCGGGTGGGACCGAAGATCTTCTCGCAGAAGAGTCCGTCACGCTCGGGCTTGAGCGTGCGGTAGTTGATCGTCTCCGGCTTCTTGACCTCGCCGAACGACCAGTTGCGGATGTCGTCGGCGGTCGCGAGACCGATCTTGAGCTGATCGAAGAAGTTCACGTCGAGCACGGTGTCTTCTTTCCCTTTCAAAGATGGAGCAGAGTCGAAGTGGTGGGTATCGGTGGTGCTCAGAGCTCGTCGACGGACGACGGCTCGCGGCGGGACAGGTCGATACCGAGCTCTTCGGCAGCGCGGAAGAACTCCTCCTCGGAGTCCTTCATCTCGACGGCGGTGCCGTCGGCGGAGAGCACTTCGACGTTGAGACACAGTGACTGCATCTCCTTGACGAGAACCTTGAACGACTCGGGGATACCCGGTTCGGGGACGTTCTCGCCCTTCACGATGGCTTCGTACACCTTGACGCGACCGACGATGTCGTCGGACTTGATCGTCAGCAGCTCCTGCAGCGCGTACGCGGCGCCGTAGGCCTCGAGGGCCCAGACCTCCATCTCACCGAAGCGCTGGCCACCGAACTGGGCCTTACCGCCAAGCGGCTGCTGGGTGATCATCGAGTACGGGCCGGTCGAGCGCGCGTGGATCTTGTCGTCGACCAGGTGGTGCAGCTTCAGCATGTACATGTAGCCGACGCTGATCGGATCGGGGAACCGCTCGCCGGTGCGACCGTCGAACAGGCGCGCCTTGCCGTCCGGGCCGACCATGCGGTCGCCGTCGCGGTTCGGACGCGTGTTGGAGAGCAGACCGGAGATCTCGTCCTCGCGCGCACCGTCGAACACCGGGGTGGCGATGTTCGTGTTCGCGGGGGCCGTGTCGGCACCGATCTTGCGCAGGCGCTCGGCCCACTCCTCCTTGTTCTCGGCCGGGACTTCCCAGCCCGCCTTGGCGATCCACCCGAGGTGGTTCTCCAGGACCTGGCCCACGTTCATACGACCGGGCACACCCAGCGGGTTGAGCACGATGTCGACCGCGGTGCCGTCCTCGAGGAACGGCATGTCCTCGACGGGCAGGATCTTCGCGATGACGCCCTTGTTGCCGTGACGGCCGGCGAGCTTGTCACCGTGGCTGATCTTGCGCTTCTGGGCCACGTAGACACGCACCAGCTGGTTCACACCGGGGCTGAGCTCGTCACCCTCGGACGCGTCGAAGACGCGCACGCCGATGACGGTGCCGGACTCACCGTGCGGGACCTTGAGCGAGGTGTCGCGCACCTCGCGCGCCTTCTCGCCGAAGATCGCGCGCAGCAGGCGCTCCTCGGGGGTCAGCTCGGTCTCGCCCTTGGGCGTGACCTTGCCGACGAGGATGTCGCCGTTGCCGACCTCGGCGCCGATGCGGATGATGCCGCGCTCGTCGAGGTTGGCGAGGGTCTCCTCGCTGACGTTCGGGACGTCGCGCGTGATCTCCTCCGGGCCCAGCTTGGTGTCGCGGGCGTCGACCTCGTGCTCCTCGATGTGGATCGAGGTCAGCAGGTCGTCCTGGACGACACGCTGGGACAGGATGATCGCGTCCTCGTAGTTGTGGCCCTGCCAGGGCATGAAGGCGACGAGCAGGTTGGTGCCCAGCGCCATCTCGCCCTCGTCGGTGCAGGGACCGTCGGCCAGCGGCGTGCCGACCTCGACCCGCTGCCCCTCACGGACCAGCGGGCGCTGATTCGTGCAGGTGCCCTGGTTCGAGCGACGGAACTTCGCCAGGCGGTACGTGGTGTACGTGCCCTCGTCCTCCATGATCTCGACGGAGTCCGCCGAGACCTCCTTGACGACGCCGGCCTTCTTGGCGACGGTGACGTCACCGGCGTCGACGGCGGCACGGAACTCCATGCCGGTGCCGACGAGGGGCGCGTCGTTGCGGATCAGCGGGACGGCCTGACGCTGCATGTTGGCGCCCATGAGCGCGCGGTTCGCATCGTCGTGCTCGAGGAACGGGATCAGGGCGGTCGCGACCGACACCATCTGGCGCGGCGAGACGTCCATGTAGTCGACCTCTTCGGCCGGGCGGAGCTCGGCCTCGCCGCCACGCTGGCGCACCAGCACGGCGTCCTCGGCGAACGAGCCGTCCTCGTTGAGGATCGAGTTCGCCTGGGCGACGATGTAGCGGTCCTCGTCGGTGGCGGTGAGGTAGTCGATCTGCGTGCTGACCTTGCCGTCGATGACGCGGCGGTACGGCGTCTCGACGAAGCCGAACGGGTTGATCCGTCCGAACGACGCGAGCGAGCCGATCAGGCCGATGTTCGGGCCTTCCGGGGTCTCGATGGGGCACATGCGGCCGTAGTGCGACGGGTGGACGTCGCGGACCTCGTAGCCGGCGCGCTCACGCGACAGACCACCCGGGCCGAGGGCCGACAGACGACGCTTGTGCGTCAGGCCCGCGAGCGGGTTGTTCTGGTCCATGAACTGCGACAGCTGGCTGGTGCCGAAGAACTCCTTCAGCGCGGCCGTGATCGGACGGATGTTGATCAGGGTCTGCGGCGTGATGGCCTCGACGTCCTGGGTCGTCATCCGCTCGCGCACGACGCGCTCCATGCGGGCGAGGCCGGTGCGGAGCTGGTTCTGGATCAGCTCGCCGACCGTGCGCATGCGGCGGTTGCCGAAGTGGTCGATGTCGTCGGCCTCGACCGGGACGGTGCCGGCCGGGGTCTCGAGCTCGGCGGCGCCGTCGTGCAGGGCCACGACGTAGCGGATCGTGGCCACGACGTCGTCGAGCGTCAGCGTCTGCTGGTCGAACGCGGCGTCGGTGCCGAGCTTCTTGTTGATCTTGTGGCGACCGACCTTGGCCGTGTCGTACCGCTTCGGGTTGAAGTAGTAGTTCTCGAGCAGGGTCTGCGCGGCCTCGACCGACGGCGGCTCGCCCGGACGCAGCTTGCGGTAGATGTCGATGAGCGAGCGACGCGTGACCTCGGCGTCGACCATCTCGGTGGTGACGGCGGCGTCGCGAGCCTTCTTCTCGAGCTCCTCGCGCACGATCTCGCTGCGGACCGAGTCCTTCTCCATCGTGATGCGGATGGACTCGTACTGGCCGAACTGCTCGAGGATCGCGTCCTCGGTGAAGCCCAGCGCCTTGAGCAGCATCGTGACGGACTGCTTGCGCTTGCGGTCGAGACGGACGCCGACGATGTCGCGCTTGTCGATCTCGAACTCCAGCCACGCACCGCGCGACGGGATGACGCGCGCCGTGAAGATGTCCTTGTCGGACGTCTTGTCGGGGGTGCGCTCGAAGTACACGCCCGGCGAGCGGACGAGCTGGGAGACGACGACACGCTCGGTGCCGTTGATGATGAAGGTGCCCTTGTCGGTCATGAGCGGGAACTCGCCCATGAAGACGGTCTGGCTCTTGATCTCGCCGGTCTCGTTGTTCATGAACTCGGCGGTGACGAACAGCGGGGCGGCGTACGTGACGTCGCGGTCCTTGCAGTCCTCGACCGAGTACTTCGCCGGCTCGAACCGGTGGTCGCGGAAGGACAGGCTCATCGTCTCGGAGAAGTCCTCGATGGGGCTGATCTCCTCGAAGATCTCCTCCAGGCCGGACTTGGCCGAGACGTCGTTGCGTCCGGCGGCCAGATCGGCCTCGACGCGCTCGCGCCAGGCGTCGCTGCCGATCAGCCAGTCGAAGCTGTCGGTCTGCAGGGAGAGAAGTTCGGGAACCTCGAGCGGTTCTGCGATCTTCGCGAACGAGATGCGCGAGGTGTTGTTCGTGGGTGCGGCGGTACGCGAGGCGGCCAAGAGAAGTCCTTCCGAAGGAACTCGCATGCGATGAACGTGGCGGTTCTGTACTCTTCAGTTGTTGTTGCGCGGCTCACGCCGCCCAACCCGCACGACAGGTGCCGTGCGCGCGCATGCTTCGGGGACCCCGTCAAGTCCTGCATACAGCGGGCAGGACCGTCGAAGGGCATGACAAAGTGGGCGCGAACCTTCATGCTATCGCGACGACACACCGAAATCAAGCCCGGGTCTTGACATCGTCGCGATGATCGGGAACGATCTTTCGTTTGCCCTTTGCTCCCGGCGAATTCAGCACTCCCCCGGAAACGGCGAAAGCGCCCGTCCCCCGAGGGGAACGAGCGCTCTCGCGCGAGCAGTCAGCCGTGGATCACTTGAGGGTGATCGTGGCGCCGGCGGCCTCGAGGGCCTCCTTGGCCTTCTCGGCAGCTTCCTTGTTGACACCCTCCAGGACGGCCTTGGGGGCGCCCTCGACGAGGTCCTTGGCCTCCTTGAGGCCCAGGCTCGTGAGGCCACGGACCTCCTTGATGACCTGGATCTTCTTGTCGCCGGCAGCCTCGAGGACGACGTCGAACTCGTCCTTCTCCTCGGCGGCGGCGGCGTCGCCACCAGCGGCGGGCGCGCCCGCGGCGGCCACGGCGACCGGGGCAGCAGCGGTGACCTCGAAGGTGTCCTCGAACTGCTTCACGAACTCAGAGAGCTCGATCAGCGTCATCTCCTTGAAGGCGTCCAACAGTTCGTCGGTGCTCAGCTTCGCCATTTTTGGCGTCCTTTCTGCAATGAGACCCCGAGGGGGTCCCGATGGGAATCGGGCGGTTCAGCCCTCGGTGACGTCGGACTCGACGTTCTCGGTGGCCGACTCGGCCGCGGGGGCCTCGTCGGCAGGTGCCTGCTCGGCGGCCACGGCGGCGGGAGCTCCCGCAGCCAGGACCGACGGATCGGCTTCGGCCTTCGCCTGCAGCGCCGCGAAGGTGCGTGCTGCCTGCGACAGCGGGGCGTTGAACAGCCCCGCGGCCTTGGCCAGGTTGGCCTTCAAGCCACCCGCGAGCTTGGCGAGGAGGACCTCGCGCGACTCGAGGTCGGCCAGCTTCGTGATCTCCTCGGCGTCGAGCTGCTTCCCATCGAGGAAGCCTCCCTTGACGACGAGAGAGGGGTTAGCCTTCGCGAAGTCGCGCAGACCCTTCGCCGCTTCGACCGCGTCGCCCGTGATGAAGGCGATCGCGGTGGGGCCGGTGAGCAGCGACTCGTCGAGCTCGATTCCGGCGTCCCTGGCGGCGATCTTGGTCAGCGTGTTCTTGGCGACGGCATAGCTCGCGGCATCGCCAAGCGCGCGCCGCAGATCCTGCAGCTGCTTGACGTTGAGGCCGCGGTACTCGGTGAGCACCGCGCCGTTGGACTCGCGGAAGCTGTCCGCGAGATCGGCGACGGCTGCTGCCTTGTCCGGGCGTGCCATGGGTCTCCTTCACTGTCATGCGAAGAACGCCTTGCACGAGAAAAGCGCCCCGTGCGTGGGCACAGGACGCTCATGTGAACGCAGGGACGAACCCTGATCTGCACCTGCGCGGGTCGCCCTGACGGGCACTTCGGGTGACTCGTGGGAGACACCACCGGCGGTCTTCGGTTCTGCCAGTCTAGGCGTCGGCCCGCCGTTCCTCCAAATCGGGCCCGGATCAGCTCCTCCCGGAGCCCTTCATGAGGCCCGCCAGGTCGCCCAGCTGGCTGCTGTCGGTGACCTGGTCCGCCGGCGGGGTCTTCACCTCGACCGGCTCGCCCCACTGCGTCCAGTCCATCGAGCTCGTCGAGCCCGCGACGTCCATCGTCAGCCGGCGCAGCAGGTCGTCCGGGCCGACGTAGAGGGTGTACTCGAGCTGCTTCGGGGCCTTCGCGCCCGAGCCGGGTCCACCGGCCTGCTGGCCCTCGAGCGCCTTGGCGGTGTCGATCACGAGCCGCAGCTTCGTCGTCTCGACGCCGTCGATCTCGCCACCGGAGCCCTGGTCGTCGAACTCGACGAGCGCGTCGCGGAACACCCGCAACTGCTCGGTGAGGTCGACCTGGCCGGCCATCGACCCGAAGTGCTGACCGATCGGATCCTTCGGATCGCTGAGGTCCACCCGGATGAACTTGCCGCCGCTCAGCTCGCCCAGCTTGAGGTACACGATGCCGTCGACGATCCGCAGGTCCACCAGCATCGGCCCGGCGCCCATGGTGACCCGCGCCTCGGTGCTCTCGAGGTCCTCGGCCAGACGGACGTCGCCGCGCATGTCGACGCCGCCGTCCATCTCCACGTGCGCGCTGCCCGCCGCGAGCTGCGCCGTCGTGAGCCGCTCGACGAAGTTCTCCTGCGTCAGCGGATCGGCCGCGGCCGCAGTCGCTGCCGCCTTGGCCGGGCTGGACGAGCCGTCGGCGGAGGTGAGATCGGCGCCCCCTGCGCCGCAGGCGGAGGTGAGCGCCAGGATCGTGGCGGCGAGCGAGACCTTGAGCGACTTCCTCATGCCTGCGACAGTACTCGCCGTTTCCTCACGGAGAGGCCGTTCGGCCGCACGGCCTCGGTCGCTCAGGCGACGACCACGAACGCCAGGACGACGGCCATGAGCACGAGCGCCAGCGCGACCACGGGCGCGGACGTGAAGGCCGGCAGGGGCTCGCGCCGGCGCATGGCGCGCTCGACCCTCGCCCAGCGCAGCCAGGACATCACCGCGCACCCGGCCGCGAGGGACAGCAGGAGCACGAGCACCACCGCGCGCGGCCCTTCGGGCCCGGGCAGCTCGAGGCTGTGCAGCGCGACAGCGCCGGCCATGATCGCGATCGACGTCCGGACCCAGGCCAGGAAGGTGCGCTCGTTGGCCAGGCTGAAGCGCGGGTCGGGCTCGTCGCCGGCCTCGTAGACCCAGCGGGGACGTCGGTCGGTCATCGCCCCATCATGCCCGGCCGCAGGTCCGGCTCCGAGAAGGACGCGACGCCGCCCTCCGTGCGGAGGGCGGCGTCGTCGGCTGAACTGCTGGCTCAGGCCTCGTCGTCGGACGCGAAGTTGCGCGAGCGCGTCGGATCGACCGGGACGCCGGGGCCGTTCGTGGTGGAGATGGTGGCCCGCTTGATGTAGCGGCCCTTCGAGCTGGCCGGCTTGAGACGCAGGATCTCCTCGATCGCAGTGCCGTAGTTCTCGGCGAGCTGCTCGGCGGTGAACGACGCCTTGCCCACCACGAAGTGGACGTTGGCGTGACGATCGACGCGGAACTCGATCTTGCCGCCCTTGATGTCGCCGACGGCCTTGGCGACGTCGGTGGTGACGGTGCCGGTCTTCGGGTTCGGCATCAGGTTGCGCGGACCGAGGACGCGGCCCAGACGGCCGACCTTGCCCATCATGTCGGGCGTCGCGACGACGGCGTCGAAGTCGAGCCAGCCCTCGTTGATCTTGTCGACGAGCTCGTCGGCACCGACGAAGTCGGCTCCGGCCTCACGAGCGGCATCGGCGTTGGCGCCGGTGGCGAAGACCAGGACCCGGGCGGTCTTGCCGGTCCCGTGCGGCAGGTTGACGGTGCCGCGCACCATCTGGTCGGCCTTGCGGGGATCGACGCCGAGACGCACGACGGCGTCGACGGTCGAGTCGTACTTCTTGGAGCCGGACTCCTTGGCCAGGGTGGTGGCCTGCAGGGGCGTGTACAGGTGGTCGCGATCGATCTTCTCGGCGACGGCGCGGTACGCCTTGCTGTGCTGTGTCATGACTGGTTTCCTTCATTCTCAAGACATTGCTGTCTGTTGCTACCAGATGTGGTGCGGGCCCAGCTGGCCCTCCCACGGGGATCGGCGGTCGGAGGACCACCGAGGGTGATCACTTCTCGACGGTGACGCCCATGGAGCGGGCGGTTCCCTCGACGATCTTCATGGCGCCATCGATGTCGTTGGCGTTGATGTCGGGCATCTTGGTCTGGGCGATCTCGCGCACCTGGTCCTTGGTCAGCTTGCCGACCTTGTCGGTGTTCGGCACGGACGAGCCCTTGGTGAGGCCGGCGGCCTTCTTGATCAGCTCGGCAGCCGGAGGCGTCTTCGTGACGAACGTGAACGAGCGATCTTCGTAGATCGTGATCTCGACGGGGATGACGTTGCCGGCCATGGACTCGGTCTGGGCGTTGTACGCCTTGCAGAAGTCCATGATGTTGACGCCGTGCGGGCCGAGCGCGGTGCCGACGGGCGGCGCCGGGTTGGCCTTGCCGGCCTGCAGCTGCACCTTGACGACAGCCGCGACCTTCTTCTTGGGAGGCATTTCGGGTCCTTCTAACTGGTTGTTCGTTCTGAGTCCGTCACCGCTCGTTCAGCGCGGTGACCTGACCTTTGATCGCGGGGCGATCAAACCTTCTGGATGTAGTCGAACGGGAGCTCGACCGAGGTCTCGCGCCCGAAGATCTCGACGAGGCCCTTGACCTTCTGGCCGTCGATGTTGATCTCGGTGATCGTGGCGTGCAGCGTGGCGAACGGGCCGTCGATGACGAGCACCGAGTCGCCCGCGGCGAAGTCGCTGAACTCGACCTTGGCGGCCGCGGCCTGCTGGGTCTTCTCGGCGCTCTCGGTGGCCTCGGCGGCAACCTCGGCCTCGACCGCGGGGGCCAGCATCTTCTCGACCTCGCTGAGGCTCAGCGGCACCGGCTGGTGGGCGTTGCCGACGAAGCCGGTGACCGACGGGGTGTGGCGCACGACGCCCCACGAGTCGTCGGTGAGGTCCATGCGCACGAGCACGTAGCCCGGGAGCACGGTGCGGCGCACCAGCTTGCGCTGGCCGTTCTTGATCTCGGCGACCTCTTCGGTGGGGACGACGATCTCGTGGATGAAGTCCTCGGCGTTGAGGGCGACCTTGCGGTTCTCCAGGTTCTGCTGGACGCGCTTCTCCATGCCGGCGTACGTGTGGATCACGTACCAGTCGCCGGGCTGGCTCCAGAGGCGGTCGCGGAACTCCTGCAGCGGATCGGCGGCGGGCTCGTCCTCGGCCGCGGGGGCCTCGGCGGTGCCGTCGTCCTCGGTCTCGTCGGCCGGGGCGTCGTCGGAGTCGGTGGCGTCGGTGTCGACGTCAGCGACCTCATCCACGCCGTCGGCGGCGGGGGTCTCGTCGACCGACGCCTCCTCGGTGGACGTCTGGTCCACGGGCGCGTCGGTCTCGTCGAATTCGGAGGTCACAGAGGTTTCAGTCCTTGGTCTAGGCGAAGATGGCGAAGGCGGCCTTGCCGAACGCGTAGTCCAGCGCGGCGACGAACGCCATCATGATCAGCACGAAGACGAGCACGACGAAGAAGTAGTTGACGACCTGCGGACGGGTCGGCCACACCACCTTGCGCAGCTCGGCGACCACCTGGCGGTAGAACGTGAGCGGGGACGTGCGCTTGGTACGCGTCCCTGCCAGTTCGTGATTCTCGCTCACGGTGCTCCTTCGTCGAACGGTGCCGGCTCGGGGCCGACCTTGCAGGGCACGAGGGACTTGAACCCCCAACCTTCGGTTTTGGAGACCGATGCGCTACCAGTTGCGCCAGTGCCCTCCGCCCGATTCCGGGCATGACGAAACAGGGTAGTTTCGCCGGTTTCGTCAAGTGTACGCATCTCGCCCACGAATGCGAAACCGGGCGCCCCGGACGCTGCCCGAGCCCCCGTCCGGACGGCGTGGCACGATGGCCGCGTGCGGCCGCTGACGACTCTCCCCAAGGCCCATCTGCACCTCCACTTCACCGGCTCGATGCGCCACGGCACGTTGATCGAACTGGCCGAGCGCGACGGCGTGCACCTGCCCTCGGCCCTCGTCGAGGAGTGGCCGCCGCAGCTCTCCGCAGCCGACGAGAAGGGCTGGTTCCGCTTCCAGCGGCTCTACGACGTGGCCCGCTCCGTCCTGCGCACCGAGGGCGACGTGCGCCGCCTCGTACGGGAGGCCGCCGAGGACGATCTCGCCGACGGCTGCGTCTGGACCGAGATCCAGGTCGATCCCTCGGGGTACGCCGCGAAGTTCGGCGGGGTCACCGCGTTCACCGACCTGGTCATCGACGCGGTCCGCGACGCCTCGGCCTCCACCGGGCTGGGCATGAGCGTGATCATCGCGGCGAACCGGACGCGCCACCCCCTCGACGCCCGCACGCTCGCCCGGCTCGCCGGCCAGTACGCGGGGCGCGGCGTCCACGGCTTCGGACTGTCGAACGACGAGCGGCGCGGCGACACCGCCGCCTTCGGCCCGGCGTTCCGCATCGCCGACCGGGCCGGCCTGGTGCTGGCGCCGCACGGCGGCGAGCTGCGAGGTCCCGACCACGTGCGCCAGTGCCTCACCCACCTCGCGCCGCATCGTCTGGGCCACGGCGTGCGCGCCGCGGAGGACCCCCGCCTGCTCGAGACGATCGCGAACGCGGGCATCGGGCTCGAGGTCTGCCCGGCCTCGAACGTGTCCCTCGGCGTCTACGCCACGATCGACGAGGTGCCGGTGCGCGAGTTGATGGCGGCCGGGGTCGAGGTCGCCCTCGGGGCCGACGACCCGCTGCTGTTCGGCACCCGCCTCGCCGGGCAGTACGCCCTGCTGCGCGCGGCCCAGAACTTCACCGACGAGGAGCTGGCGGAGCTGGCGAGACGCTCGCTGCGCGCCTCGCAGGCGCCCGACGACCTGCGGACGGCGGCGCTGGCGGGTGTCGAGGCCTGGCTGGCCGAAGAACGTGGAACGATGGCCCCATGAGCGAGAACCAGCCGCCGTCGTACCCGGGCGACCCCTCCGGCCAGCAGCCGAACGACCCGCCGCAGGGTCCCGAGCAGCCCACCCCTCCGGCGCAGCAGCAGCCGTACCCCGGTCAGCAGCAGCCGTACCCCGGTCAGCAGCAGCCGTACCCGGGTCAGCAGCCCTACGGCGCGCAGCCTCCGGGCCCCGGCCAGCCCTACGCCGGCCAGCAGCAGTGGGGCGCTCCCCCGCCGAAGCACCCGAAGGCCACCCTCGTGCTGATCCTGGGCATCCTCGGTCTCATCGTCTGCAGCGTCCTCGCCCCCTTCGCGTGGGTCATGGGCAACCGCGCCGTGGCGGAGATCGATGCCAACCCGGGCGTCTACGACGGTCGCGGCGAGGCGCAGGCCGGCCGCATCCTGGGCATCATCGGCACGGTGCTGCTGATCCTGGGCATCGTGGCGTTCGCGTTCTTCATCGTGCTGGTCATCGCGGGCGTCGCGTCCTCGGACACGAGCTCGGACTACTCCGAGCTGTCGCTCATCTCGCTGTTCGCCTGAGCGCCGTCGGCGGCGGCCCTAGAGCTGGTCGCCGCCGACGAGCACCGGCTCGTTGACGAGGCGGATCCCGAACTCCCGCTCGACGCCGTCGCGGACCTCGCGGGCCAGTGCCAGCAGGTCGGCCGTGGTGGCACCGCCGCGGTTCGTGAGCGCGAGCACGTGCTTGCCGGAGAGGGCCACGGGCCCCCGGCCGAAGCCCTTCGCGAAGCCCGCGTGGTCGATCAGCCACGCCGCGCTCGTCTTGACCGAGCCGTCGGCCTGCTCGAACCTGGGCGCCTCGGCCGGCAGCTTCGCCGCCTCGTCCGGTGCGAGGACCGGATTGGTGAAGAACGATCCCGCGCTCCACGTGTCGTGGTCCTGCGGGTCCAGGACCATGCCCTTGCCGCGCCGCAGCGCCAGCACCGTCTCGCGCACCTGCGCCAGGCGGGCGCGGGCGCCGACCTCCACGCCCAGGTGCCGGGCGAGCTCGGCGTAGCGCACGGGCGCGCTCAGCGCCCCGGCGAAGCGCAGCTGAAACGCCACCGTGAGGACCACGAAGCGATCCTGCTCGTCCTTGAAGCGGCTGTGGCGGTAGCCGAACCCGAGGTCGGTGAACATCAGCGTGCGGACCCGCTTCTCGGCGCGGTCCCACGTGCGGACGCTGACGATCGTGTCGGCGACCTCCTGGCCGTAGGCGCCGACGTTCTGGATCGGGGTGGCGCCGACCGAGCCGGGGATGCCGGCGAGCGCCTCGACGCCCTCCCAGTCCTGGGCGACGGCGTGGGCGACGAACTCGTCCCAGCCCTCGCCGGCCGCCACGGTGACCATGGCGCCGCTGCAGGCGTCGGCCGAGACCTCGATGCCGCGCGTGCGGACGAGCACGACGGTGCCGTCGAAGCCGGCGTCGGGGACCACGAGGTTGCTGCCACCCCCGACCAGCAGGAGGGGCTCGCCGGCCTCGTCGGCGGCGCGCACGGCGGCGATCAGCTCGTCCTCGGTGGTCGCCTCGACGACCGAGCGGGCGGGGCCACCCAGGCGGAGCGTGGTGACCTCGGACAGGAGCATGCCGGTGACGCTAGCAGGCACGATCGGGACCTCCACAGAACGCCGACGACCCCCGCGCCGGTCGGCACGGGGGTCGTCGCAAGACGGGTTCAGCGCGTTTCGCGGTGCGCCTGGTGGGCGTTGCAGCGCGCGCAGTACTTCTTGACCTCGAGGCGATCGGGGTCGTTGCGACGGTTCTTCTTGGTGATGTAGTTGCGTTCCTTGCACTCGGTGCAGGCCAAGGTGATCTTGGGACGAACGTCGGAGCTCTTGCTGGCCACGGTGTGCCTCTTCTGGTCGGTGCCCCACCCGTTGCCGGGCGGGAGGTTTGCTGCTGACTTGCCGGTCTGGTAGCTGGGGCGGGGCTCGAACCCGCGACCTCACGATTATGAGTCGTGCGCTCTGACCAACTGAGCTACCCAGCCACGGAGTTGCGAGTCACCTCGCTCCTCAGAGCCCCTTTACGGAATCGAACCGTAGACCTTTTCCTTACCATGGAAACGCTCTGCCGACTGAGCTAAAGGGGCAAGCCGACAAGTAAAGATACCGGGTCAGGTGCCGGGTTCCCAAATCGGGGTGGGCGCGACATCGATCCACCTTGGTATCGCAGTCTTCATCGCGCGGCGGCGGCGAGCCGCGAGGGCCACTTCGGGCCCTCGTAGATGAAGCCGGTGTAGCCCTGGACGAGGTCTGCCCCGGCCTCGATCCGAGCCCTCACGTCGGCCTCATCGGTGACCCCGCCGACGCCGATCAGGGTGAGCCCCGCGCCGGCGCGGGCGCGGATGCGGCGCAGCACCTCGACGGCGCGGCCGGCCAGGATCGGACCGGACAGTCCGCCGGCCCCGGCGGCGTCGACGACGTCGCGAGGCGTGCGCAGCTCGGCGGGCCGGGCGATCGTCGTGTTGGTGGCGCTGATCCCGTCGAGGCCCAGCTCGAGGACGAGGTCGGTGACCTGGTCGACGTCCTCGTCGGCGAGGTCGGGGGCGATCTTGACCACGAGCGGGACGCGGCGGCCGTGGTTGCCGTCGGCGACCCCCTTGACCGCCGCGAGGATCGGCTCGAGGGACTCCACCGCCTGCAGGTCGCGCAGGCCCGGGGTGTTGGGGCTCGACACGTTGACGACGAGGTAGTCCGCGTACGGCGTGAGCAGGCGGGCGCTCTCGACGTAGTCCTCGGCCGCGCGCTCGGCGGAGACGACCTTGGTCTTGCCGATGTTCACGCCGATGACGGCGCGGCGGCCCGCTGGCGTGCCGCGCAGGCGGTGCAGGCGGGAGGCCACCACGGCGGCACCGTCGTTGTTGAAGCCCATGCGGTTGACGATCGCGTGGTCCTCCACCAGCCGGAACAGCCGTGGACGGTCGTTGCCGGGCTGGGGCCGCGCCGTGACCGTGCCGATCTCGACGTGACCGAAGCCGAGGGCGAGCAGGCCCAGCACTCCGCGGGCGTTCTTGTCGAAGCCCGCCGCGAGGCCGAACCGGTGCGGGAACTCGATGCCCATGATCTCGACCGGCGACGGGTCGACGCGGTACGCGAGGCGGGACACGGGGCGGCCCAGACGGATCGCGGCGAAGGCGCGTTCATGGATGCGCTCGGGATCCATGCGGGCGAACACGGAGTCGAAGAGCGCGTCGTAGGCCACGGCGACCAGCCTAGGACACGGCCTCCGTCGCGCCTCCGGTCAGGCTCGGAGCCAGGCGGCGACCCACCAGAGGACGCCGTGGGGGGCGTCGGCGTAGGGCACCGAGACCTGCCAGCTGCCGTCGAGCTCGTTCCCCAGCTTGGCCAGGGTCTCGATGCCCGAGGCCCACAGATCGGCACCGAGCCCGCCGTCGAGGGCGGCCAGGCGGGCGCCGTCGCCCGAGCGCAGCGCGAGGTCGACGGTGTCGTCGAAGTCCAGCGCCCGCTCGTCGAAGTGGCCCGGGGCCTTCTCGCTGCGCTTCGCGCTGCCGTTCGCCATCACGAGCAGCACCTCGGCATCGGCGGCGACGGTCCCGGCGAACCCGGCGGCGTCGAGCAGGGCGCGGGCCACCGACTCGGCGAAGGGGTCGTCGCCCACGACGGCCACGGACTCGGCTCCCGTGACGATCGCGCGCACCGCGGCCACGGCGGAGACCCGCAGGTCGGCCACGGGGTCCTCGAGGCTCGCGTACCTCGGCAGGAGCGCAGGGACGGGCGGCACGACCACGAAGCGGCGGATCACGCGAGGCCCCGGATCGCGCGGGCGGGCGGGCGTCGGCCCGCGATGGTCCAGGCCATGTCGACGACCTGACGCGTCTCGGGAACCTGGTGGACGCGGTAGACCCGCGCGCCCGCCGTGGCGGCCACGGCCGTGGCGGCGAGCGTGCCCAGCAGGCGCTCCCCCACCGGGCGGTCGAGGGTCTCGCCGACGAAGTCCTTGTTGGACAGTGACACGAGCACCGGCCAGCCGGTGTCGACCATCTCGCCCAGGCGGCGGGTCACCTCGAGCGAGTGGAAGGTGTTCTTGCCGAAGTCGTGCGCCGGATCGATCAGGAGGCTCTCGCGCGCCACTCCCAGCGCGAGGGCGCGCTCGGCCTGGGCCACGGTGGACGCGATCGCGTCGGCGACCACGTCGTCGTACTCGATGCGGTGCGGCCGGGTGCGTGGAGTGATGCCGCCGGTGTGCGTGCAGACCATCGCGACGTCGAACTCGGCGGCGACTTCGGCCAGAGCCGGATCGGCGCCGCCCCAGGCGTCGTTGAGGAGGTCGGCGCCGGCCTCGCAGACGGCGCGGGCCACCTCGGAGCGCCACGTGTCGACGCTGATCACCACGTCGGGGAAGGCGGACCGCACGCGCTCGACGAACCCGACGACGCGGCGCTTCTCCTCGTCGGCGTCGATCTCGGCGCCGGGGGCGGCCTTGATCCCGCCGATGTCGACGATCTCGGCACCCTCCGCGACGACCTGCTGCACACGTTCGAACGCCGAGTCCTCGGCCCACGTGGCGCCGCGGTCGAAGAACGAGTCCGGCGTGCGGTTGACGATGGCCATCATCAGCGTGCGGTCGTCGCCGAAGCTGTGGCGCCCGAGGCGAAGCGTCATCGGTCCACCTCGGCGAACGGAGGGCGCTCGGTGAGGTCGACGTCCTGCTGCAGGGCCACGAACGCCCCCTCGAACGAGCGGAACTGCCGCAGGGTGGCCTCGTCGGCATCGGGAGCGCGACCGGCGCGCGACATCATCGCGGCCAGCAGCTGCACGGACATCGCTCCGAGCGCACGGAGCGGCTGGTGGGAGTGTGCGCGCCGGCCGAGATCGACCTGGGCGATCGCGTCGATCCCCTCGGCGTCGGCCACGTCGACGAGGGCGGCGAGGTCGACGCCGTAGCCGACGGGCACCCGGTGGGCAGCCAGCGCGGCGCGGCGCACGGCCCACTCCCCCGCGAGCGGCTGGACCACGTGCGTGAGCTCGGGACGCAGCAGCGCCAGTGCCGGACGGGCGACGAGCTCGGTGGCCCGGCCTCCGCCGTCGGGATCGTCGAGGGCGCCCTCACGGTACGGACGCTCGTAGAAGCCCTTCACGAGCGTCACCGAGGGATCGGTCAGCAGCGGCCCGAGCAGCCCGGTGACGAAGTGCGTGCCCCACTCGGTGAGGTCGGCGTCGACGAACACGAGCACGTCGCCCGTGGCCACGAACTGCGCCTTCCAGATCGCCTCGCCCTTGCCTCGGTGACTGCCGAGGTCGGGCCGGATGTCGGCGAGGTGCTGGACGGTGGCGCCGGCCTGCGCGGCCAGGCGCGCGGTGTCGTCGGTGGAGCCGCTGTCGATCACCAGCAGCTCGTCGACGAGCCCCGAGTCACCGACGAACGCGTCGTGGATCCGGCCGGCGACGTCGCCCACGGTGGCGGCCTCGTCGAGGGCGGGGATCACGACGCTGACCCGGACGCCGGCGGCGCGCTTGGCCTCCAGAAGTGCAGCGGGGTCCCACTGGTCCCAGCGGTAGGTCCTGCGATCGAACCACGTGTCTGCCACGCGATCACCGTACCTGCGGCGTCAGCGACGGTCGTCGTCGACGACCACGCCGCCCAGCAGCCGCTCGACCATGAACCGGGCCTGCGTGACACTCGGGGTGGCGACCTCGTCGGGCGACTCCGCAGCGGGCTCGTCGTATCCGAGACCGGCGACGGCGACATCCCAGGCAGCGGCGAGGTCGGCCATCAGCGCGGCGACCTGGTCCTGGTGGCGCTGGTGCCGCGCCTCCTCGAGGAGGTCGAGCTCGTAGGCGTCGGGCACGAGCTCGTAGAGCCCGTGCAGGGTCGAGGCGGCACCGGGACGACGGTCGTCGGCGTGGCTCATGCCCCGACCCTAGGGGGCCGGACCGACATTCGCCCACGCCGCGTGAACGAACGAGCCCCCGACCGTCTCCGGTCGGGGGCTCGCGTCACGTGGCAGGTAGAGGATTCGAACCTCTGTAGGCAATGCCGGCTGATTTACAGTCAGCTCCCTTTGGCCGCTCGGGCAACCTGCCGCGACAGTCTGCAAGATTACCCCAGCGTCTGATGGAGCCCATAATCAGGGCGGCTAGGGTGGGGTCATGGCCGATTCCTCGTTCGACATCGTCAGCAAGATCGACCGCCAGGAGGCGGACAACGCGCTCAACCAGGCGGTCAAGGAGATCGCCACGCGGTACGACTTCAAGAACACCAACGCCTCCATCGAGTGGAAGGGCGAGTGGGGAGTCGAGATCACCGCGAACGCCGACGAGCGCGCCCTGGCCATCCTCGACGTCTTCCAGACGAAGCTCGTCAAGCGCGGCATCAGCCTCAAGACGTTCGAGGCCGACGACCCGCGCCAGTCGGGCAAGGACGTGAAGATCAACGGCACCTTCACCGAGGGCATCAGCACCGAGCAGGCCAAGAAGGTCAGCAAGCTCATCCGCGACGAAGGGCCCAAGGGCGCCAAGGTGCAGATCCAGGGCGACGAGCTGCGGGTCACCAGCAAGTCGCGTGACGACCTGCAGGAGATCATCGCGCTGGTCAAGGGCGCCGACCTCGACTTCGCCGTGCAGTTCACCAACTACCGCTGAACCGTGACGCCGCGCTGGCGGGCGGCTCCGGCCACCAGGACTGCGGCCAGCAGCAGCACCGCCGACGACGCGGCCAGGGCCCAGGCAGCGCTGAGCTCCTCCGCGGCGATCCCCAGCAACACTCCCCCGGCCGATGCCGACCCCAGGAACGCCATCGAGGTCACGGACAGTGCTGTGGCACGGTGCGCCTCGGTGACCCGGTCGTGCACGAGCGCGTTGTAGGCCGCGCCGAACGACGTGTGCACGAGGTAGCAGAGCCAGAACCCGGCCACGAGCGCGACGGGACCCCCGGCGATCGCCATCACCGCGAGGCCCAGTGCCTCGGCCGCCGCCAGGACCGGCGCGACCACGCCGGGGCCCACCTCGCGCAGGACCCGCGACGCGACGGTGGCCCCGAGTGCGGCCAGACCCCACGCGATCGACGAGACCACGCCGAGGACGCTGCCGGCAGCGGAGGTGTCGGTGGAGAACTCGGCGAGCCGGACCGGCATCAGCATCTCCAGGCCGGCGACAGCGACCCCGCACAGCAGCATCGCTGCGGTCAGCAGGCGAAGACGGCGGCCGAAGGCCACACGGACGCCGGTCGCCAGGGTGTGCCGCCATGCCGCTGCGGTGGTCGGCTCGGTACGCGCGACCGGCTCCATCAGCAACCGGGCGGCGACGATCTGCACCACGACGATCGCGATCGCCAGGACGTAGGGCACCGCGAGGGAGTCGCCGGCCGACCACGGCGACACGTACAGCAGCCCGGCCGAGATCAGTGAGCCGATCGCGATCGCCGCGCTGATCACCCCGCCCGCCGTGGCCAGCGCCGAGGGCACCTCGGAGGTGGCGCCGCGCGCGTTCTCCGCGTCGACGAACCACGACTCCAACGCCCCGCTGTCGAGGGCGCGGAACAGCCCGCTGACCCCCCACGCGAGCGCGAACGCCAGCACCGACTGCGCAGCGAGGGTGAGCGCGTAGGCGGCGATCGCGGCCACTCCCGACGCGATGAAGACCGGCCGACGGCCCCAGGAGTCCGCCAGCGCTCCGCTGGGCACCTCCATGACGATCACGACGATGCCCTGTGCCGCCATCGCGATGCCGATCTCGGCGATCGTCAGTCCACGCTCCAGCGGCAGCAGCAGCGAGACCGGCATGAGCAGACCTGTCGCGAGCCAGCGCAGGCCGAGCAGCAGCAGGAACCGTCCTCGCACCCCCATGCCCCGACTCTAGGGGCGACCCAGCGGGATGACGCGGAGCGGAAAGGGTGTTGAGTAAGCACGTGGCGACCACGAACACCGACTCGAAGTCCGGGCTGATCTACGGCTCGGCGGCCTACCTCTGCTGGGGCTTCTTCCCGCTCTACTGGCCCCTGCTCGACCCCGCCTCGCCCCTCGAGGTGCTCGCCCACCGCATCGTGTGGACGCTGGTCTTCTGCGTGGGTCTGCTGACGATCACCCGCAAGTGGGGCGCGTACCGCTCGATCCTCCGACAGCGGCGGCTCATGGTGCCGCTCGCGATGGCCTCGGTCGTCATCACCGTGAACTGGGGCGCCTTCATCTGGGGCGTCACGAACGGGCACGTCATCGAGACGAGCCTGGGCTACTTCATCAATCCGCTGATGACCGTGCTGCTGGGCGTGTTCCTGCTGGGCGAGAACCTCCGGCGCCTGCAGTGGGTGGCCGTCGGTCTCGGCACGCTCGCCGTGGTGGTGCTGACGGTCGACTACGGACGTCCGCCCTGGGTCGCTCTCGTGCTGGCCACGAGCTTCGCCACCTACGGGTTCCTCAAGAAGCGCGCCAACCTCGGCACGATCGAGGCGCTCTCGGTGGAGACGACGATCCTCACGCCGTTCGCGATCGCCTACCTGGTCTTCCTCGGGACGGCCGGAACGCTCGCCTTCGGCAACGAGGGTGCCCTCAACACGGTGCTGCTGATGGGCACCGGCGTGGTGACGGGCATCCCGCTGCTGATGTTCGGCGCCGCCGCGACGCGGCTGACGCTGACCACGATCGGCATCCTGCAGTACCTCGGGCCCATCCTGCAGTTCATCTTCGGCCTGACGATCTTCGGCGAGGAGATGGGCACGGCGCGCTGGATCGGCTTCGTGATGGTGTGGTCCGCGCTCGTGATCTTCACCTACGACGCGATGAGCACCCGGCGCCGCGCCAAGCGCACCGCCGACGAGTGCGCCGCGGAGTCCACCGCGATCTGAGGGCCCCTCGGCGGCGCTCGTCAAGTGGCGTAAACCGGGGCCACGAGCGAGGGCGGGCGGCCGCTAGCCCAGGCGCTGGGTGGAGCGGGTGCAGATGTCGTCGAGCGCGTCGCGGGCGGCACCCGCAGGCAGCTTGTCGAGCAGGGCGCGGGCCGCGTCGGCCTCGGCGCGGACGTAGGCGCGCGCCTCGTCCATGGCCGGGTGCTCACGCAGCGCGCGGATGACCCACTGGACGTCGTCCTCGTCCTCGATCGGGCCCGAGAGCAGGCCGCGCAGGCGCTCGTCACCTAGGACCGGGTTCGACTGCACCAGCAGCGTGGGCAGGGTGGGCACGCCCTCGCGCAGGTCGGTGCCGGGCACCTTGCCCGAGTCGTCGGCATCGCTGGCGATGTCGATGATGTCGTCGGCCAGCTGGAAGGCCACGCCGATCCGCTCGCCGAACTCCAGCAGCGTGGACTCGACGTCCTCGCCGGCGCCGGACATCATGGCGCCGAAGCGCGCGGCAGTGGCGATCAGCGACCCGGTCTTGTCAGCGACGACCGAGAGGTAGTGCTCGAGCGGGTCGTCGCCCGGGCCGGGGCCCAGGGTCTCGCGCAGCTGGCCGTGCACCAGGCGCGCGAACGTCTCGGCCTGGATGCGCACGGCGTCGGGGCCGAGGTCGGCCACGAGCGAGGAGGCCCGCGCGAAGAGGAAGTCACCGACGAGGATCGCGACGGAGTTGTTCCAGCGCGCGTTGGCGCTGGGCGCACCCCGGCGCATGGACGCCTCGTCCATCACGTCGTCGTGGTACAGCGTGGCCAGGTGGGTCAGCTCGACCACGACGGCGGCAGGGACGATGTCCTCGCTTGTGGGGTCACCGAACTCGGCGCACAGCACCGTGAGCAGCGGACGGAAGCGCTTGCCACCGGCCTGCAGCAGGTGCGAGGAGGCCTCGGCCACCAGCGGCTCCGGGCTGTGGGCGGACGTGATCAGCAGGTCCTCAACCTGCTGCACCCCCGCGGAGACACGCTGCTCGAGCGCATCATCCGCGAACGACCCGACGCTGGCCACGTCCCACTTCCTTCCCACGACCGCCGACGACATGCCCGCTAGCGCACGAATGCGCCGGCGTTCTGGGCCAGATCCAGCATCGGGCCCGGCAGGAGACCGAGCACGACCGTCGTGATCACGGCCAAGGCAATGACCACGGTAGTCGGCACGCCCGCGACGGCCACGGTCGGCCCGTCACCGACGGGTTCGGTAAAGAACATCAGCACGATGACACGGACGTAGAAGTAGGCCGCGATCGCGCTGCAGAGGACGCCGATGACGACCAGCACCCAGGCCCCGCCGCCCCACGCGGCGCTGAACACGGCCCACTTGCCGATGAAGCCGGCGGTGAGCGGGATGCCCGCGAACGACAGCATGAAGATCGCGAAGGAGCCTGCCAGGAACGGCGACTCCTTGCCCAGGCCCGCCCACTTCGACAAGTGGGTCGTCTCGCCGGCCGAGTCGCGCACGACCGTCACGATCGCGAACGCGCCGATCGTGGCCACGCCGTAGGCGAGCAGGTAGAACAGCACCGAGGACACCGACGTGATCGCCAGTCCCTCCTCCTGCCCCATGTACGCGCCCGAGAGGCCGACGGTGAGGAAGCCGGCGTGCGCGATCGAGGAGTACGCCAGCATGCGCTTGACGTCGGTCTGGCTGATCGCCACGACCGAGCCCACGATCATCGTCAGCACGGCGACGACCCACAGCACCGGGCGCCAGTCCCAGGAGGCACCGCCGAAGGCCACGAACAGCACGCGCATCATCGCGATGAACGCGGCCGCCTTGGTGGCCGCGGCCATGAAGGCCGTGACCGGCGTCGGGGCACCCTGGTAGACGTCGGGGGTCCAGCTGTGGAACGGCACGGTGCCGACCTTGAACAGCAGGCCCACCAGCAGCAGGCCGATGGCGGCCAGCAGGATCGGCGTCTCGTCGCTGCGGGCCGAGATCGCGGTGTCGATCTCGGTGAGGTTCAGGCTGCCGGCATACCCGTAGGCCAGCGCGGCTCCGTAGAGGAAGAACGCCGAGGCGAACGCGCCCAGCAGGAAGTACTTCATGGCCGCTTCCTGGCTGAGCAGGCGACGGCGACGGGCCACGCCGCACAGCACGTACAGCGGCAGGCTCAGGACCTCGAGGGCCACGAACATCGTGATCAGGTCGTTGGAGACCGAGAAGAGCATCATGCCCGCGAGCGCGAACACCGCGAGCGGGAAGACCTCGGTGTGCTCCAGGCGTGCCGTCGTGGCCTCCGCCTCGCCGGGCGAGCCGGGGGCGTCGGCCGCGCGACCGATGAAGTCGCTGAGACCGCGCTCGTGGGAGCGCTCGGCGAACATGAGGAACGACAGGACCGCGAACAGCAGCAGGAGCGCCCACGTCAGGACGCCGGGACCGTCGACCGCGACAGCACCCTCCGCCCCAGTGCCGCCGAGGGCGGGCCAGCGGGCCTCGGGGACCTCCTCGAGTCCGAGGTAGACCCACACCGTGAGGCCGAGGGCGACCAGCGAGCCGAGGACCGCCACGACGGCCTGCGTGATGAATCGCGCGCGCCGGGGCACGGCGACCTCGATGACCAGGCCGATCATCGCGAGCGCGCCGACCGCGATGAGCGGCGACAGTTGACCGTAGTCCAGATCGGCCGCGGGGATGTCGGGCCCGGCGGTGGCCAGGACGGAGGAGACTGCGCCGATCATTCGTGGGCTCCTTCCGTCTGGTCTGCGAGGTCGATGGGCGCGCGCTGCGGCGGGTCGCCGACCCCCACGGTGACCACGGTGGGCTCGACGGCCGGGTCGATCACCGCCAGCAGCGGCTGCGGCACGAAGCCGAGCCCGATGATCAGCACGAGGGCGGGGGTCAGCGAGCCGACCTCACGACGCGTCAGGTCGGTGAACCCGGCGGTGCCCTCGTTCAGCGGGCCGGTCATGGTGCGCTGGTACATCAGCAGGATGTAGACGGCGGCCAGGACGATGCCCAGGGTCGCGGCGGTGGCGATCGGGATCGAGCGCGTGAACGTGCCCGCGAGCACGAGGAACTCCGAGACGAACGGCGCCAGGCCCGGCAGCGAGAGGCTGGACAGGCCGCCGACGAGCAGGACGCCCGACAGCACCGGCGCGACCTTCTGCACGCCACCGAAGTCGCTGATGCGGGCCGAGCCGCGGCGCGAGATCATCATGCCCGCGACGAGGAACAGCACGGCCGTGGAGAGGCCGTGGTTGAACATGTAGAGCACCGAGCCCGTCATCGACACCGTCGTGAAGGCGAAGATGCCCATGATGATGAAGCCGAAGTGCGAGACCGAGGTCAGCGCGATGAGGCGGCGCAGGTCGTCCTGGCCGATCGCGAGCAGCGCCCCGTAGAGGATGCTGATGACGGCGAGGACGAGCACGACCGGGCTGGCCCACTCCGAGGCGCCGGGGAACAGCTCCAGGCACCAGCGGATCATGCCGAACGTGCCGATCTTGTCGATCACGCTCACCATCAGCACCGAGGTCCCGGTCGTCGCCGAGCCGGCCGCGTCGGGGAGCCACGTGTGCAGCGGCCACAGGGGTGCCTTGATCGCGAAGGCGATGAAGAAGCCCAGGAACAGCAGCCGCTCGGTGGACTGCGACATCTCCAGGTTCATCAGGTCGGCGTGCAGGAACGAGGGGCCGCCCTGCTGCGTGGACAGCACGTACAGGCCGACGACCGACGCCAGCATGAGCAGGCCGCCGACCAGGTTGTAGACCAGGAACTTGACCGCCGCGTAGCTGCGCTGGCCGGTGCCGTGGCCGCCGATCAGGAAGTAGATCGGGATCAGCGTGGCCTCGAACAGGACGTAGAACGTGAAGACATCGGTGGCGGCGAACACGCCGATCGCGAGGGCCTCGAGCACGAGCATCAGCGCGAAGTAGGAGTTCGTCCCCGCGGGGTCGTGCTCCTTGTCGCGCCACGACGCGGCCAGGACGATCGGGACCAGCACCGTGGTCAGGAAGATCATCGTGAGGCCGATGCCGTTGACGCCGAGCGCCCAGTGGGCCCCGATCGCCCCGATCCACTCGTAGTCCTCGGTCAGCTGGTAGCCGCCGCTCTCGATGTCGAAGCGGCTCAGCAGCGCGAGCGACATGACGAGGGTCAGGATCGACACGCCGAACGCGACGTACCGCGGCAGCAGGCCGTCGGCCGACCGCGGCAGGAGCGCGACCACGATCGACCCCAGGAGGGGAACGGCGATCAGCAGGGACAGCATCATGCGAGCGTCACCGCCAGCAGGCCCAGCAGGACCACGAGAGCACCTCCGAGCACCATCAGTGCATAGGAACGGACATAGCCGGTCTGCGGCTTGCGCAGCTCGCCGGAGATTTCACCGATGCGGTCGGCCGCCCCGGACACGAGGCCGTCGATGACCTTCGCGTCGGCCCACACCAGGGCGCGGGTCAGGTGGGTCGTGGGTCGCACCACGAGCGCATCGTTCACGTTGTTGCCGTACAGCTCGGCGCGGCCGGCCCGGGTGAAGACCGAGACCTCGGAGTCCGCGGGGGCCGTGTCGGCGATCTCGCGGCGGCCGTAGAGGACCCAGGCCAGCGCGACGCCCGCGGCCACGACGATCAGCACGATCACCGTGACGACCCAGATCGGGACGGCGAGCTCGTGGTGCACCGGGTGACCCGTGGCCGGCTCGAGCCACTCCTCGATCCAGTCGCCGAGCGCCATCACGCCGGCGAACAGCGAGAGCGCCGCCAGGATCATCAGCGGAACGGTCATCACGGCGGGCGACTCGTGCGGGTGCACGTCCTCGCGCCAGCGCCGCTCGCCGAAGAAGGTCATCAGCATGAGGCGCGTCATGTAGAACGCGGTGATGCCCGCGCCGATGAGCGCGGCCAGGCCCACCCAGATGTTGTGGCCCAGCGCCGCCTCGATGATCTTGTCCTTGGAGAAGAAGCCCGAGGTGCCCGGGAAGCCCAGGATCGCCAGGTAGCCGATGCCGAACGTGTAGAACGTGATCGGCATGGCCTTGCGCAGCCCGCCGTAGTGGCGCATGTCGACGTCGTCGTTCATGCCGTGCATGACCGAGCCGGCGCCGAGGAACATGTTGGCCTTGAAGAAGCCGTGGGTCAGCAGGTGGAAGATCGCGAAGGCGTACCCGGCCGGGCCGAGGCCGGCGGCGAGCATCATGTAGCCGATCTGGCTCATGGTGGAGCCGGCGAGTGCCTTCTTGATGTCGTCCTTCGTGCAGCCGATCCAGGCGCCGGCCAGCAGCGTGACGAAGCCGACCGCGATGACGAAGTTGCGGGCCGTGGGCGAGGCGTCGAAGATCTCGTGCGACCGGACGACGAGGTAGACGCCCGCGGTGACCATGGTGGCCGCGTGGATGAGCGCCGAGACCGGGGTGGGGCCCTCCATCGCGTCGAGCAGCCACGCCTGCAGCGGCACCTGAGCGGACTTGCCGCACGCGCCGAGCAGCAGGAGCAGGCCGAGCGCGGTGGCCACGTTGCCCGAGACCGAGCCGATCTGGTCGTTGACCGCGGCGATCGAGGTGGTGCCGAACCAGGCGAACATCGTCATGATCGCCAGCGCCATGCCCAGGTCGCCGACGCGGTTGAGCACGAAGGCCTTCTTCGCGGCGGCGGCCGCGGACGGCTTGTGCTGCCAGAACCCGATCAGCAGGTAGGACGCCAGGCCGACGCCCTCCCAGCCGAGGAACAGCACGAGGTAGTCGGCCGCGAGGACGAGCGTCAGCATCGCGGCGATGAACAGGTTGAGGTAGGCGAAGAACCGGCGGCGGCGCGGGTCGTGGGCCATGTACCCGATCGAGTACACGTGGATCAGCGTGCCGACGCCGGTGATGAGCAGCACGAACAGGCTCGAGAGCGTGTCGAACGTGAACGAGAAGTCCACGTGGAACGCCCCGGCGTCGATCCAGGTGCCGATGGTCTCGGTGACCGAGCGGTCCTCGGGATCGCGCCCGGCCAGCTGGATGAACATGATGAGGCCGAGCACGAACGACGCCGCCGAGCAGGCGGTGGCGATCAGGTGACCGAAGCGGTCGGACTCCTTGCCCCACGTGAGCAGGAGCGCGGCGCCCGCCAGTGGGATGGCGATGAGCAGCCAGGACAGTTCCAGCACGACGTCTCCCTCAGGCCTTCAGCAGGTTCGCCTCGTCGACCGAAGTCGTCCGACGCGTGCGGTAGATGGACACGATGATGGCCAGGCCGATGGTGACCTCGGCGGCGGCGACGACCATGACGAAGAACGCCGCGACCTGGCCGTCGAGGTTGCCGTGCTGGCGCGCGAACGAGACGAACGCGAGGTTCGTGGCGTTCAGCATGAGCTCGACGCACATGAAGACGACGATCGCGTTGCGGCGCACCAGGACGCCGACCGCGCCGATCGAGAACAGCAGCATCGACAGGGTGATGTACTCGGTCATGCGCGGTCCTCCTCGTCGGTGGCCCCGTCGGAGGCCTCATCGGCAGCGGAGTCGGCGACGTCGGGGCGCTCGGTGGTGAGCGGCCGCTCGTCGGGATCGATGTCGCTGGCCGAGATCTCGCCCACCACGCGGGTGACGTCCTCGGCGTCGTGCACCTCGAACTGGTGGCGGGACACGAGCGTGCCGGGCACCGACTCGGGCAGCGGGGTGCCGTCGGGCAGCAGGGCGGGCGTGTCGACGGCGTTGTGCCGGGCGAAGACGCCGGGCGTCGGCGCGTTGCCCGGGTGCTTGCCGGTCTCGGCGTAGTCGCGCATGCGGCGCGCCTGCAGCTCGGCCTGGGTGGGCGGGTCGACGAGGCGCTCGCGGTGGGCCAGCACCATGGCGCCGAGCACCGCGACGATCATCAGCGCGGCGGTGAACTCGAACGCCAGCACGTACTTGGTGAACAGCAGCGAGGCCAGGCCGTGGACGTTGCCGTTCGCGTTGGCCTCGCCGAGGCCCACGACCGCGGAGGACACCGACTGGGCGATCGCGGTGGTCAGCAGGAGCGCGAACAGGATGCCCACGATCGCCGCGGCGGCGCGGTGGCCCTTGATCGTCTCCACGACCGAGTCGGACGTCTCGACGCCCACGAGCATCAGCACGAAGAGGAACAGCATCATGATCGCGCCGGTGTAGACGATGATCTGCACCGCGAACAGGAACGGGGCGCCCTGCGCCGCGTAGAGCATCGCCAGGCAGATCATCACGACCGCCAGGCACAGGGCCGCGTGCACGGCCTTGCGGGCGAAGATGAGACCCATCGCCGCCAGCACCATCACCGGGGCGAGGATCCAGAACGCGGTCACGCCGTGGCCTCCGGCCCGCTCGTGGTCTCGACGATCGGCAGCGACTTGCCGCGGTAGTAGTCCGTGTGGTCGTCGCTGATCAGCATCTCGTGCGGCGGCTCGACCATGCCCGGCAGCAGCGGCGCCAGCAGGTCGGACTTCTCGTAGATCAGGTCGGCGCGGTTGTCGTCGGCCAGCTCGTACTCGTTGGTCATCGTGAGCGCGCGGGTGGGGCACGCCTCGATGCACAGGCCGCACAGGATGCAGCGCAGGTAGTTGATCTGGTAGACCCGGCCGTACCGCTCACCGGGGCTGAACCGCTCGTCCTCGGTGTTGCTGGCGCCCTCGACGTAGATCGCGTCGGCGGGGCAGGCCCACGCGCACAGCTCGCAGCCGACGCACTTCTCCAAGCCGTCGGGCCAGCGGTTCAGCTGGTGCCGGCCGTGGAAGCGCGGCGCCGTGGGCACCTTCTCGAACGGGTACTTCTCGGTGACCGGCTTCTTGAACATCGTCCGGAACGTCACGCCGAAGCCGGCGATCGGGTCCCAGAGGGTCTCCTTGAGTGTGCTCATCGCGCTTCTCCCCCATCAGTGGGCTGCGTGGTGGTCGGTGCGGCGGCCATGGCGTCGCGCTGCGAGGGCAGCGGCGGCACCGGGTAGCCGCCGGCGAAGGCGTCGAACTCCTGCGGCTCCGGCTCGAGCTCCTCGTCCTCCTCGTCCCGCGTGGGCAGGAAGAAGGTGACGAGCAGCAGCACGCCGGCGACACCGGCGGCCACGAGCATCGCGTTCTGGTCGAGCATGTCCTCGACCTGCAGCTTGCGGATGAACGCCAGGGCGACGATCCAGCCGAGCGCGATCGGGATGAGCCACTTCCAGCCGAAGTGCATGAACTGGTCGTAGCGCATGCGGGGCAGCGTGCCGCGCAGCCAGATGTACATGAAGATGAAGGCGAGCGTCTTGAGGAAGAACCACAGCACGGGCCAGTAGCCCTCGTTGGCGCCCTCCCAGATCTGGGCGATGCCGAAGGGGGCGCGCCAGCCGCCGAGGAACATCGTGGTCGCCAACGCCGCGACGGTGACCATGTTGATGTACTCGGCCAGGAAGAACATCGCGAACTTGAACGACGAGTACTCGGTGTGGAAGCCGCCGACGAGCTCGCCCTCGGCCTCGGGGAGGTCGAACGGAGCGCGGTTGGTCTCGCCGACCATCGCGATGACGTAGATGATGAACGACGGCAGCAGCGGGATGAAGAACCAGACGTCCTCCTGCGCCGCGACGATCTCCGACGTCGACATCGAGCCGGCGTAGATGAAGACCGTGACCAGGGCCAGGCCCATCGCGACCTCGTAGCTGATCACCTGGGCGCTGGAGCGCAGGCCGCCCAGCAGGGCGTAGATCGAGCCGGAGGACCAGCCGGCCAGCACGATGCCGTACACGCCGACCGAGGTGACCGCGAGGATGTAGAGCACCGCGACGGGCAGGTCGGTCAGCTGCAGGGGCGTCTCGTGGCCGAAGAAGTTGACCACCGGGCCGAACGGGATGACCGCCCAGGCCAGGAACGACGGGACCACCGCGATGATCGGCGCGACGTAGTAGACGACCTTGTCGGCGGCCTTCGGGAAGATCTCCTCCTTCAGGCCCAGCTTCACGCCGTCGGCGAGGCTCTGCAGCAGGCCGAAGGGGCCGTTGACGTTGGGGCCGATGCGGTGCTGCATCCGCGCCACGACGCGACGCTCGAACCAGATGTTGAAGAGCGTGTAGACGACGAGGAAGACGAAGATCAGCAGCGCCTTGAGCGCGACGACCCACCAGGGATCGTTGCCGAAGAGCTCCATCATGCCGCACCTCCCGACAGCGCGACCCGGGCGCCGTGGGCGGCTCCGGTGGCGGCGCCGAGGTGGACGCCGGAGTTGGTGGGCGCCCACACGACCCCGTCGGGCATGAAGGCCGCCTCGGCGACGAAAGTGGCCGATCCGGTGGGTCCCGTGAGCGTGGCCGGGCCACCGGGCTGAGCGCCCGCGGCGAGCAGCGTGGCCTCGCTGGCGCGCAGGACCGGCTGCCGCGCGGTCTGGCGGTAGAAGTCGGCGCCGTCCTGGAGGCGGCCGTCGTCGACGAGCAGCTTCCAGGTGTCGAGGACGACCTTCTTCGCGGCCGACCGCGGCGCGGCCTGCTTGCGCGGGCGGAACGCGGCGCGCTTGCCGTCCCACGGGCCGAGCTCGCGCCATTCGGCGGCGGCCTCGTCGGTGGTGCGGATGCCGATCGGACGGCCGAGCTCCTCGGCGATGCCCGCCAGCACGCGGACGTCGGGCAGGGCGGGCGCGTCGATCAGGACCTTGGCGAAGGGCCGCGGACGACCCTCCCAGTTCACGAACGTGCCCGCCTTCTCCACCGGGGGCGCGACGGGCAGGATCACGTCGGCCAGCTCCGTCACAGCGGACTCGCGGACCTCGAGGCTCACCAGGAAGCCCACGGAACGCAGCGCCTCGCGGGCGGCCGCGGGATCGGCCAGGTCGTCGAGGTCGACACCGCCGACCACGAGGGCTCCCAGCTCACCCGCGGCTGCCGCCGCGATGATCGCGTCGGTGTCGAGGCCGGCCGCGTCGGGAAGGCTCGCGACGCCCCAGTCCGCGGCCACGTCGGCGCGTGCCTCGGCGGACGCGACGGGGCGGCCACCGGGCAGGAGGGTGGGCAGGCAGCCCGCGTCGAGGGCGCTGCGGTCGCCGGCACGGCGCGGGACCCACGCCCAGCGGGCGCCGGTCTCGTCGGCCTTGGCCGCCACGGCGGACAGGCCGCCGGGCACCGAGGCGAGGCGCTCGCCGGCCAGGATCACGCTGCCGGCGGGCAGCTCGAGGGCGGCCAGTGCCTCGGGCTCGCTCCCGGGCACCGTCGGCACGAGGGTGCCGTTCATCTTCGTCAGGCCGCGCGTGGCGTGCGTGCCCAGCGCGACGACGTTCACGCCGTTGCGGCTGGCCTTGCGCAGGCGCAGGAACAGGGTGCCGGCCTCGTCCTCGGGCTCGAGGCCCACGAGCACCACCGTGGAGGCGCGCTCGAGGTCGGCGAAGCGGACGCCGACCGGCGTGCCGGCGACCTTGGCCGAGAGGAACTCGGTCTCCTCCTTGGCCGTGGCGCGGGTGCGGAAGTCGATGTTGTTGGTGCCGAGGGCGACGCGGGCGAACTTGGCGTAGGCGTAGGCGTCCTCGACCGTGAGGCGCCCGCCGGTCAGCACGGCCTTGCCGGCCGCGGCGGCCAGCCCTCGCGCCGCGACGGCGAGCGCGCCAGGCCACGAGGTGGGCTCGAGCTCACCGGTCTGCGGGTTGCGCACGAGCGGTGTCGTCAGGCGGTCGGCCTGGCGCGACCAGGTGAACGCGAAGCGGTCCTTGTCGGTGATCCACTCCTCGTTGACCTCGGGATCGTCGCCGGCGAGCCGGCGCATGACCTTGCCCCGACGGTGGTCGACGCGGATCGCCGCGCCGCAGGCGTCGTGCTCGGAGACCGAGGGAACGCTGATGAGGTCGAACGGGCGTGAGCGGAAGCGGTAGTCGGCGCTGGTGAGCGCGCCCACGGGGCAGATCTGGATCGTGTTGCCACTGAAGTACGAGCCGAACGGGACGTCGTCGGCGATGCCGATCTGCTGGTGGGCGCCGCGCTCGAGCAGCGCGATGAACGGGTCGCCGGCGATCTCGGACTGGAAGCGCGTGCAGCGCTGGCACAGGACACAGCGCTCGCGGTCGAGCAGGACGTTGCTCGAGAGCGGGAGCGGCTTGGGGAACAGGCGCTTGGTCTCGATGAAGCGCGACTCGGAGGCACCGTGCGACAGCGCCTGGTTCTGCAGCGGGCACTCGCCGCCCTTGTCGCAGACGGGGCAGTCGAGGGGGTGGTTCGCGAGCAGGAACTCGAGGATGCCCTCCTGGGCCTTCTCGGCCACCGGCGACGTGACCTGCGTGCGCACGACCATGCCGGGGGCCACCTCGAGGGTGCACGAGGCCTGGGGCTTCGGCATCGGGCGGCCGTTGCCGGCGTCGGGGATCTCGACGAGGCACTGGCGGCAGGCGCCCGCGGGGGCGAGCAGCGGGTGGTCGCAGAAGCGCGGGATCTCGGTGCCGATCAGCTCGGCGGCACGGATCACGAGCGTGCCCTTGGGGACCGTGACGTCGACGTCGTCGATCGACAGCGTGACCAGGTCGACGGGCGTCGTGTCGGTGGGGTTCGGCTCGGTGACGGTCATCGGTGGACACCTCCGACGGGGACGTTGGTGGTCTCGATATGCCCGCTCGTTCCTCGCGGAGCTACTCGACCACCGGTGATCGAGTAGCTCGTGAGCGCAGCGAACGGCGTATCGAGATCACGGAGACGATGGCTCACCGGACGGCCTCCTTCGCGAACAGGGTCGAGGCGGCGGGCGGGAAGAGGTCGCGGCTCGGCGTGGTCATGCCGGCCTCGAACTCCTCGCGGAAGTACTGGATCGCCGAGGTGATCGGGCTCGTGGCGCCGTCGCCCAGGGCGCAGAACGCGCGGCCGAGGATGTTGTCGCACAGGTCGAGCAGCAGCTCGATGTCGCCCGGTTGGCCCTGGCCTTCGTCGATGCGGCGCAGGGTCTGGACGAGCCACCACGTGCCCTCGCGGCAGGGGGTGCACTTGCCGCAGGACTCGTGCTTGTAGAACTCGGTCCAGCGGAGCACGCACCGCACCACCGAGGTGGTCTGGTCGAAGATCTGCAGGGCGCGGGTGCCCAGCATCGAGCCCGCGGCGCCGACGCCCTCGAAGTCCAGCGGGACGTCGAGGTGCTCGGCCGTGAGCAGCGGGGTGGACGAGCCGCCGGGGGTCCAGAACTTCAGCTCCGAGCCCGGACGCATGCCGCCGCCGAGATCGAGCAGCTCGCGCAGCGTGATGCCCAGCGGGGCCTCGTACTGCCCCGGCTTCGCGACATGGCCCGAGAGGCTGAAGATGCCGTGACCCTTCGACTTCTCGGTGCCCATCGAGGCGAACCAGTCGGCGCCACCGGCGATGATGCCGGGCACCGAGGCGACCGACTCGACGTTGTTGACCACCGTGGGCGACGCGTAGAGGCCGGCGACGGCGGGGAACGGCGGGCGCAGGCGGGGCTGGCCGCGACGGCCCTCGAGCGAGTCGAGCAGCGCCGTCTCCTCACCGCAGATGTAGGCACCGGCGCCGGCGTGCACGATCAGGTCGAGGTCGTAGCCGCTGCCGTGGATGTCGCGGCCCAGGTGGCCGGCGTCGTACGCCTCGCGTACGGCGGCGCGCAGGCGGCGAATCACGTGCAGTACCTCGCCGCGGACGTAGATGAACGCCGTGTGGGCGCGGATCGCGCGCGACGCGATGATGACGCCCTCGATCAGCACGTGGGGGTTGGCCATCATGAGCGGGATGTCCTTGCAGGTGCCCGGCTCGGACTCGTCGGCGTTGACCACGAGGTACTTCGGGTTGGGGTTGTCCTGCGGGATGAAGCCCCACTTCATGCCGGTGGGGAAGCCGGCGCCGCCGCGACCGCGCAGGCCAGCGTCCTTGACCTCCTCGATGATGGCGTCGGGGTCCATCGTGAGGGACTTCTCCAGGCCGCGGTAGCCGCCGCGCGCCGTGTAGGCGTCGAGCGTCCAGGCGCGGTCGTCGGCCCAGTTGGCGGTCAGGACCGGGGTCAGCGTGTCAGTCATCGGTGCCCTCGCTCTCCTGCAGGTCGGCGCCGCCCTCGACGTCGGTGTCGGTCTGCTCGGCCACGGTCTCGGACTCGGCGCGGCTCGTGTCGGCCTCGGCGACCGCCTCGGTGGTCGACTCCGGGGCGGCCTCGGTGCCCGACGCGTCCAGCGGCGGGGCGGCCCAGCCACGCTGGTCGGCGATCTCCAGGCCCACGAGCGACGCGGGTCCGGCGGCGGGTCCCTCGTCGACCAGGCCGTCCTCGAAGCCGCCGATGACCCGCTCCGCCTCGCGCCACGAGGTGATCGTGGCGCCGCGGGGGGACTGGACGGTCTCGCCGGAGCGGAGCTTGTCGACCACATCCATGGCGGACTCGGGGGTCTGGTTGTCGAAGAACTCCCAGTTGACCATCATCACCGGGGCGAAGTCGCAGGCCGCGTTGCACTCGACGCGCTCGAGCGTGATCCGGCCGTCCTCGGTGGTCTCGTCGTTGCCGACGTCGAGGTGGCCGCACAGGCGCTCGAAGATCTCGTCGCCGCCCATCACGGCGCACAGCGTGTTGGTGCAGACGCCGACGTGGTGCGTGCCCATCGGGCGGCGCTTGTACATCGTGTAAAAGGTGGCGACGGCGCTCACCTCGGCCTCGGTGAGGCCCAGGATCCGCCCGCACACCTCGATGCCCTCGGCGGTCACGCGGCCCTGCGCCGACTGCACGATGTGCAGCATCGGCAGCAGCGCGCTGCGCGCCTGCGGGTACCGGGCGGCGAGCTCGCGCAACTCGGAGAGCGTGGTCTCCGACAGCCCTTCAGAGATCTGCTCGGTCATCGATCAACGCCTCCCATGACGGGGTCGATGGATGCCACCGCGACGATGACGTCGGAGAGCATGCCGCCCTCGCTCATCGCGGAGACGCCCTGCAGGTTCACGAACGACGGCTCGCGGAAGTGGACGCGGAACGGGCGGGTGCCACCGTCGGAGACCGCGTGGCACGCGATCTCGCCCTTCGGCGACTCGATCGGGAAGTAGACCTGCCCGGCCGGCACCCGGAAGCCCTCGGTGACGAGCTTGAAGTGGTGGATCAGCGCCTCCATCGACTCGCCCATGATGTGGCGGATGTGCTCGGGCGAGTTGCCCTGGCCGTCCGCCCCCACCGAGAGCTGGGCGGGCCAGGCGATCTTGCGGTCGGCGATCATGACGGGCTGGCCCTCGGTGGCGTCGAGGCGCTCGATGCACTGCTCGACGATGCGCAGCGACTCCCACATCTCCAGCTGGCGGATCATGAAGCGGCCGTAGGCGTCGGGCTCGTCGCGGGTGATCACGTCGAACTCGTAGGAGTCGTAGCCCCAGTACGGCTGGGTGCGACGCAGGTCCCAGTCCAGGCCCGTGGAGCGCAGGATCGGGCCCGTGATGCCGAGGGCCAGCACGCCGGCGAGGTCGAGGTGGCCCACGTTCTTGAGCCGGCCCTTGAAGATCGGGTTGGCGTTGCAGAGCGCCGCGTACTCGGGGAGGCGCTTCTTGAGCAGGGCGACGAGGTCGCGCAGCTCGCCGGTGGTGCCGTCCGGAAGGTCCTGGGCCACGCCGCCTGGACGGAAGTACGCGTGGTTCATGCGCAGGCCCGTGATGAGCTCGAACGCCTTGAGGATCTCCTCGCGGTCGCGGAAGCCGCACGTCATCACGGTCAGCGCGCCGATCTCCATGCCACCGGTGGCGATCGCCACGAGGTGGCTGGAGATGCGATTCAGCTCGAGCAGCATCACGCGGATGACCTGGGCGCGCTCGGTGATCTGGTCCTCCACGCCGAGCAGGCGCTCGACGGCGCCGACGTACGCGGCCTCGGTGGAGAACGGCGCGACGTAGTCCATGCGGGTGCAGAAGGTCACGCCCTGGGTCCAGGTGCGGAACTCCATGTTCTTCTCGATGCCGGTGTGCAGGTAGCCGATGCCGGCGCGGGCGTCGTGCACCTGCTCGCCGTCGATCTCGAGGATGAGGCGCAGCACGCCGTGCGTGGACGGGTGCTGCGGACCCATGTTGATGACGAGGCGGTCGCCCTCGAGCGCGTCGGCCTCGATCGTGTCCCAGTCACCGCCGGTGACGTTGAAGACCTGGCCGGAGGTGGACTCCGAGGTGCCCGCGTACGGGTCGGTGGTGACCATCAGGAGTTGCTCCTTCGGTTGTCCGGGGAGGGGACGAAGCCGCCCTTGAACTCCACGTCGATGCCGCCGAGCACCGCGAGCGGAGCGAGCGCATTCATGGAGCGTCCCGGGGCTACCCGCTGGGCGGCTCTCATGAGTAGCTCCTTCGGCTGTCAGGCGCCGGGATGAAGCCGCCCTTGAACTCCACGTCGATGCCGCCCAGCGGGTAGTCCTTGCGCTGGGGGTGGCCCGGCCAGTCGTCGGGCATGAGGATGCGGGTCAGGTGCGGGTGCCCGTCGAACTGGAGCCCGAACATGTCCCACACCTCGCGCTCGTGCCAGTCGGCCGTGGGGTAGACGCCCACGACGCTCGGCACGTGCGGGTCCTCGTCG
This sequence comes from Aeromicrobium choanae, assembly GCF_900167475.1. Classification (NCBI taxonomy): domain Bacteria; kingdom Bacillati; phylum Actinomycetota; class Actinomycetes; order Propionibacteriales; family Nocardioidaceae; genus Aeromicrobium; species Aeromicrobium choanae. The sequence goes on from NZ_LT796768.1 coordinate 1,064,393, forward strand.
GGGCACACGACCTCGAGCCGGATCCGGCGATTGTGGGTCATCGAGAGCAGGTGGTAGACCGCGTGCAGCTCACGACCCGTCTCGTTCGGGTAGTGCACGCCGCTGACGCCGCTGAAGAGCTCGAAGCGCAGGCCCGCGTCGTCGCGCAGGTGCTGGGCCGCCTGCAGCAGCTTCTCGCGGCGGATGAAGAAGGTGATCTCACCGCGGTCGACGACGACCTGCTCGATCGCGTCGGCCAGGCCCTCGCCCCCGGCGAGCCGCTCGGCGACCTCGTCGAACCAGCCGCCGTAGGGCGGCAGGGACGCGCCGGGCATGACCACGGGGCGGCGCAGGCCGCCGAAGCCGCTCGTGTCGCCGGTGCCGTGGACGCCGAAGGCGCCCTCGCGGACCTCGATGACCTCGAGCTCGGTGGCGTCGCTCTTCTTCAGCTCCGCGCGCGTCTCGTGCGACGCGTCCTGCGTCTCGTCGCTCATCGAAGCAACCCAGACTGTGCGGAGGTGGGCAGGGCGGCCAGGGCGGCGGCCTCCTGCTCGCGGATCTCGGCGGTGCGGTCGGCGCCCAGCTGCGTGTGCTGGATCGAGTCACGCAGCTTGAAGATCGCGTCGATCAGCATCTCCGGGCGCGGCGGGCAGCCCGGCAGGTACATGTCGACCGGGACGACGTGGTCGACGCCCTGGACGATCGCGTAGTTGTTGAACATGCCGCCCGAGCTGGCGCAGACGCCCATCGCGAGCACCCACTTGGGGCCGGGCATCTGGTCGTAGATCTGGCGCAGGACGGGAGCCATCTTCTGGCTGACGCGACCGGCGACGATCATCAGGTCGGCCTGTCGCGGCGACGGCCGGAAGACCTCCATGCCGAACCGGCCTGAGTCGTAGCGCGGCGCGCCGAACGTCATCATCTCGATGGCGCAGCAGGCCAGGCCGAACGTGGCCGGCCAGAAGGACGCCTTGCGGAAGTAGCCGGCCAGGCCCTCGACGGTCGAGAGCAGGACGCCACTGGGGAGTTTTTCCTCGAGGCCCATCAGGTCCAGTCCATTCCCCCGCGCCGCCATTCATAGACGTACGCGATCGTGATGTTGAGCAGGAAGAGCATGACGGCGAAGAACGCGAACCAGCTCAGCTCGTCGAAGACGACGGCGAACGGGTAGAGGAACACGATCTCGATGTCGAAGACGATGAACATCATCGCCGTGAAGAAGTACTTGATGGAGACCTTGCCGCCGCCCTCGGGCAGCGGGCTCGGCTCGATGCCGGACTCGTAGCGGTCCATCTTGGCCCGGTTGTACCGGGCAGGTCCGGTGAACGGCGCGATGCCGACGCTGAACAGCGCGAATGCCAACGCGAGTCCGCCCAGCACCAAGATCGGGATGTACTCGTTCACGGCACCTCCATCACCCTCGGACGATCACCCTCGGACGAGCCTTGTGAAGATCTTCACAGGCTCACTGGGATCACTCTAGTAACCGCGAGGACCACGCGTGTGAGTTAGGTAACACTTAGTGTGGCGCGGGTCTCAGAGGGGGCGCTCGGCGCGGTGCACGGCGACGATCCCGCCGGACAGGTTCTCCCACGTGACCGGGCCCCAGCCGGCCTCGGACATGCGGATCGCGAGGCCCCGCTGGTCGGGCCAGGAGCGGATCGACTCGGCGAGGTAGACGTAGGACTCGGGGTTCGACGAGACGCGGCGGGCGATCGTCGGCAGCGCCCTCATGAGGTAGTTGGAGTAGATCGTCTCGAACGGCTTCCACGTGGGCGTGGAGAACTCGCACACGACGATCCGGCCGCCGGGACGGGTCACGCGGAGCATCTCGCGCAGCCCCTGCAGCGGGTCGTGGATGTTGCGCAGCCCGAAGGAGATCGTGACGGCGTCGAACACGCCGTCGGCGAAGGGCAGCGCCATCCCGTCGCCCGCCGTGAAGTCCAGGCCCGGGTACTGCTGCTTGCCGACCTCGAGCATGCCGATCGAGAAGTCGCACGGAACGACGTGGGCGCCCGCCTCGGCGAACGGCGCGCTGGACGTGCCGGTGCCGGCCGCGAGATCGAGGATCCGCTCGCCGCGCTGCGGGTCGACGGTGGCGACCACCTTGGTGCGCCAGCGGCGGTCCTGGCCCAAGGAGAGGACGTCGTTCGTGAGGTCGTACCGAGCCGCGACCGTGTCGAACATGCGCGCGACGTCGCGGGGATCCTTGTCCAGCCCTGCTCTCATGGCGCCACCTTCTCACGCTCGCCCTCACGGCCCCCACGTCCGGCCCGTTCCGCCGGTCCAGCACGTGCCTTCCCGCTGCGCTAGTAAGGTGGAGCGGGTGAGCACGCTGGCGACCGACGGACGGGCCGAACCGCTCGTCGCACGGTCCCGCGAGATCGCCGACCCGGGTGAGCTGCTCGCCCTCCTGCCCTCCTCCCCCGACGCCCTGGCGTGGGTGCACGGCGGCGACGGCATCGTCGGATGGGGCCGCGCGGCGTCGTTCGCGCCCGACGGCGACGACCGCTTCGACGCCGCCGACGACTGGTGGGCCGAGGTCGTCGACGCCTCCGTCGTCCGCGACGAGGTCGAGCTGCCCGGCAGTGGTCTCGTGGCCTTCGGCAGCTTCACGTTCGCCGACCGCCCCGGCTCGCTGCTCACCGTTCCCGAGGTCGTCGTGGGCCGCCGCGACGGTCGCTGCTGGGTCACCACCATCGGCCGCTCGCTGGGCCCCGTGCCCGAGCTCTCCGGCTCGGCGCCGCGCGACCCGGCCGGCGTCCGCTTCGCCGACGACCCCGCCCGCCGCGAGGCGTGGTCGGCCACCGTCGAGAAGGCGGTGCGACGGATCCAGGCCGACGAGCTCGACAAGGTGGTCCTGGCCCGCTCCGTCGACGCCCAGTTCGACGAGCCCCTCGACGTGCGCTCGCCGCTCGGCCGGCTCGCCTCGACGTACCCCAGCTGCTGGACCTTCCACGTCGACGGCTTCTTCGGCTCCACGCCCGAGATGCTCGTGCGCCTCCAGGGCGGCCTGGTCACGTCGCGCGTGCTCGCCGGGACGATCCGGCGCACCGGCGACGACGCGCGCGACCTCGGCCTGGCCGCATCGCTCGCCCGCTCCAGCAAGGACCTCGAGGAGCACGAGTACGCCGTGCGATCGGTGGCCGATGCCCTGGCCCCGCACTGCACCGGCATGAACGTGCCGGAGGCGCCCTTCGTGCTGCACCTGCCCAACGTCATGCACCTGGCCACGGACGTCACTGGCGTGCTGCGCGACGACGCGGGCGTGCTGTCGCTCGTGGCCTCCCTCCACCCCTCGGCGGCCGTGGGTGGCACGCCGACCGCCGACGCCGTCCGCGTCATCGCCGAGATCGAGCGACTGGACCGCGGCCGGTACGCCGGGCCCGTGGGCTGGATCGGTGCCTCGGGCGACGGCGAGTGGGGCATCGGCCTGCGCTCGGCGCAGCTGCGTGCCGACGGGCGCGGCGCCCGGCTCTTCGCCGGCTGCGGGATCGTCGCCGACTCCTCCCCCGCCGACGAGCTGGCCGAGGCGGACGCCAAGCTGATCCCCGTTCGCGACGCCCTGCGCTGAGCGCCCCGGGCCACCCGCGTCCCGTCGGTCCCGGCCGATAGCGTCGCCGCATGCAGATCGACGCGGCGGAGCGACGCCGACGACTCGGCGTCAGGCACGCCCTCGCGGCACCGGTCACCCGTGCCGAGGACGTCGCGGCCTCGGTCGCCGCCCTCCACAGCACCGACCCGGCCTCGATGGTGCTCTCGGTCCTGGCCCGGCTCGCCCACCCGGACGTCGCCGAGGTCGAGCGCGCGCTCTACGCCGACCGGTCGCTCGTCCGGGTGCTGGCGATGCGGCGCACCGTGTTCGCCGTTCCCACGCAGGACTGCGGGGCGTACCTCGCCTCGGTCCAGCACTCGGTCGCCGGTCCGGAGTACCGCAAGCTGCGCGGCATGATCGCCGACTCCGGCATCGCCGAGCCCGACGCGTGGCTCGCGTCCGCGCACGCGGCGGCGCTGGCCGCGTTCGACCGGCTGGAGGAGTTCAGCAGCGCCGAGCTCGCCGCGGCCGACCCGCTGCTGGCCGCCCGCATCGACGTCGGCGCCGGCACGAAGTACGCGACCTCGCAGTCGATCGCCAGCCGACTGCTCACGGTGATGTCGGCCGAGGGTCACGTGGTGCGCGCCCGCCCCTCGGGCACCTGGGCGTCCACCCAGTTCCGCTGGGCCGCGATGCACCGGTGGCTGCCGGCACTCGGCCCGCTGCCCGATGCCGCCGAGGCACGGGCCGTCGTCGCGCGACGCTGGCTCGCCCGCTTCGGCCCGGCCCGGGCCGAGGACCTGCAGTGGTGGACCGGCTGGACGAAGGGCCACACCACGGCCGCGCTGGCGGCGCTCGACATCGCCGAGGTGACCCTCGACGGCGCGCCCGGCATCGCGCTGGCCGAGGACCTCGATCCCACTCCGGACCCCGGCCCGTGGGTGGCGCTGCTGCCGGCGCTCGACCCCACGACGATGGGCTGGAAGCACCGCGACTGGTACCTCGGCCCGCACGCGGAGCACGTCTTCGACACCACCGGCAACGCCGGACCGACCGTCTGGAAGGACGGCCGGATCGTGGGCGGCTGGGCGATCCGCGACGACGGCACCGTGGCGGTCCGCCTGCTCACCGACGTGGGCGCCGAGGCGTCCGCCGCGATCGATGCCGAGGCGGCCGCGCTCGAGCAGCGCCTCGGCGGCACCGTCGTCAAGGCCCGCGGCCGCCGCTGGACCCCGCTGGAGAATGAGCTACGCGGCTGAGCCGCTGAGCGGCGTCAGCTCGCGGTAGCGCGGGTCGAGCCCGTCGCCGCTGGAGCGGCCGGTGACGCGCCGCTTGATCCAGGGTCCGAGGTACTCGACCGCCCACTGCACCTGCGCCTTGACACGCTCGACGAGGCTCAACGGCGTGGGGTCCGCGAGCACCAGCGGCTCCAGGTCGTGCTTCACGTCGAGGGCGTCGAGCACCGCGATCGCCATCCGCTGGTGACCCGCCGGCGACATGTGCATGCGGTCGGTGTCCCAGAGCCGCGGGTCCCGGTAGTCGGTGAGGTGCCAGTAGTCCACGACCGTCGCCCCGTGCCGGGCCGCGATCTCGCGCACGGCGGCGCAGTAGCGCACGAAGCGGTCGCGAACGAGCGCATAGATGCGCGAGCCGCCCGGGTCGGCGGGGGTGAACATCACGACGTGGGCACCCGACGCCGCGAGTCGCCCGATGATCCGGTCGTACTCCGCGAGCAGCCGGTCGAGGTCGACCTTCGGCCGCATGATGTCGTTGCCGCCCGCGTAGATGGTGACGAGGTCGGGCTGCAGCGCGAGCGCTGGATCGATCTGCTCGGCCGCGATCGGCCCGAGCTTGCGGCCGCGGATCGCGAGGTTGGCGTAGGACAGGCCACCGCCCTGAGCCCGATCGAGCGCCGCGGCGAACCGGTCGGCCCACCCCCGCACGCCGTTCGGCAGGCTCGGATCGTCGTCGCCGACGCCTTCGGTGAAGGAGTCGCCCAGGGCCACGTAGCGCGCGAAAGTCACCCCCCGAGATTACGCGTCGTCTCAACCCGGGCGACGGCTGCTCTCCACCGTCATGGGAACGCCGCTTCCCGTCCAGATTGGAGAATTCGATGACCCCCCTCGTCAAGACCACCTCCCGGGCGCTCGCGCTCGGCACCACCGGCGCGCTCGTCGCCGGCCTGATCGCCGCCTCACCCGCGACCGCCGCGGTGAACGTGGACGTACCGCCCACCAAGACCGTCAGCGGAGAGCTGTCCGGCCCCATCGGCATCGAGGACGACGCAGCCGGGAACGTCTACGTGGCTTCCCAGGGCAACAACGCGATCGTCGTCCACCGCAAGAACGCCTCGGGCGCCTCGGCCCCGCTGCGCCGCATCAGCGGTGCCGCGACCCAGCTGGCCACCCCGCGCGACGTGGCCCTGGACTCGAACGGCTTCCTGTACGTCGTCAACATCGCCGGCACGGTGCTCGTCTTCGCGCCGAACGCGTCGGGGAACGTGGCTCCGGTGAAGACGTTCGGCACCGGCCCCGGTTCGGGCTTCGGCATCGACATCGCCGGCGGTGAGGTCTACGTCCGCAAGACCAACGGGTACAACGTCTACTCCCCCTCCGCGACCGGCAACCCGGCTCCGACCGAGCGCGCCGTGACCGGCCTCGGCCAGGGTCGCTCCATCGTGGTCTCCGGGCCGCGGGTGTGGACGGCCAACGGCACCCAGCTGCGGGCGTACTCGCGCACCGCAGACGGGGCGGCAACGCCGATCCAGTCGATCAACAACGCCCTGCCGAACACCGAGATCAACGGTCTCGATGCCGACTCGGCCGGCCGGATCCACGTGGCCACGTTCAGTCCCGCCACGGTTCGCGTGTTCGCACCGAACGCCGACGGGAACGACACTCCCCTGAAGGTGCTGGGCGGACCCGCTTCCGACCTGAACCTCTCGACAGGCCTCACGGTGCTCAGCGGCGGTTCGTTCGCCGTCGCCAACTTCACCCAGGGCCGGTACCTGGTGTTCAAGAGCCTGTTCGCGAAGCCGGCCACCAAGCCCGGCAAGGTCCGGTCGCTGAAGGTCGGTGGCAAGAAGACCTCGAAGGTGCGCAAGGTCGTCTGGAAGGCTCCGGCGTCCAACGGCGGCGCGAAGATCACCTCGTACCGGATCGTGGTGAAGAAGGGCGGCAAGACGCTGCTCAAGCGCAACGTGAGCGGCTCCAAGCGGGCGCTGGTGATCAAGCGGTCCAAGCTGCGCAATGGCGTCAACACGGTCTTCGTCCAGGCGAAGAACAGCAAGGGCCTCGGCCCCGTGGCCAAGAAGAACTTCCGCGTGAGGAAGTGACGGACACCCACCGGCAGAGCGCCCCGGGTCCCTCAGGGGCCCGGGGCGCTCTGGTGCCTCAGCGCTGCGTCAGCGCTTCTTCGGCAGGGTGCTGGATCCGCCGTGCATCACGGTGAGGAGCTGCTGGAAGCGGCTCTCGGTCTTCTCGTCGCGGGTCATCGACTGCAGCATCAGCAACGGCTTCATCCGCTGCTTCGTGATCGCCTTCGGGTAGGTGAACTCGCGCAGGCCGTCGGGACCGTGGATGCGGCCGAAGCCCGAGTCGCCGACGCCGCCGAACGGCAGGCCGGGGATGGCGGCGAAGGAGATCACCGAGTTCACCGACGTCATGCCCGAGCGGATGCGCGAGGCGACGTCGAGCGCGCGCTTCTTGCCGAACACCGCACCGGCCAGGCCGTACTTCGTGGCGTTGGTCAGCTCGACGGCCTCGTCCATGTCCTTGACGGGATTCACCACGAGGGTGGGGCCGAACGTCTCCTCCGTGACGGCCAGCGAGTCCTCGGGGACGTGCGTGAGGATCGTGGGCTGCACGTACTTCTCGCCCACCGCTCCGGCGCCGCCCAGCACCGCCCGGCCGCCGCGCGCGAGCGCGTCGTCGATGTGGCTGCGGATCACGTCGAGCTGCTTGGGCATCGTCGCGGGGCCGTAGACGCCACCGTCGTCGTAGCCCGGGCGGATGCCCTGGGCCTGCTTCAGCAGCTCGGCCAGGAACGGGTCGAACACCTTCTCGTGCACGTAGACGCGCTCGGTGCCGATGCAGGTCTGGCCCGCGTTGGACATCCCGGCCCACAGCGCCGCCTCGGCGGCCGCCTGCAGGTCGGCGTCCTCGTCGACGATGAGCGAGTCCTTGCCGCCGGCCTCGATCACCACCGGCGTGAGGTTCTCGGCGCACGCCGCCATCACCTTCTTGCCGGTGGCGGCCGACCCGGTGAACGCGATCTTGTCGACCGCGGCCGTGCACAGGTGGTTGCCGGTCTCGCCCAGGCCCGTGACGAGGTTCAGCACGGGGCGGCCGTGGACGACCTCGGTGAAGGTGTCGACGAGGAAGCGCCCGACGCCGGGCGTGTACTCGCTGGGCTTGAAGACCACGGTGTTGCCGGCCGCGAGCGCGTAGGCGATCGAGCCCATGGGCGTGAACGTCGGGTAGTTCCACGGTCCGATCACGCCGACGACCCCGAGGGGCTTGTACTCGACGTACGCCGTCTGGTTCGACATCAGCAGGCCGGTGCTCACCTTGTGGCGGCCGAGCACCTTGCCCGCGCTCTTGGCCGCCCACGCGATGTGGTCGATCGCGAGTCCGGCCTCGAGCAGGGCATCGCCGTGCGGCTTGCCACCCTCGCGGTGCACCTGGTCGGCGAGCTGGTTGAGCCGGCGGGTCAGGACGCTGCGCCACTGCAGCAGGTACTCCTTGCGGCCGTCGAAGCCCAGGTCGCGCCACCACGTGGAGGCCTCGCGCGCGGCGGCGACGGCGGCGTCGACCTCGTCCCTGCCGTCGATCGGATGGGTGCCGACGACATCGCCGGTGGCGGGGTTGAGCGAGTCGAACGTGGGCAGGGGACCTTCGGCCGCGGCGACGTCGGATTCGATGGTGGCGGTCATGTCAGGCTCCTCGAATGAGATCGGCGACCTTCTCGCCGATCATGATGGTGGGTGCGTTGGTGTTGCCGCGCGGGACACGCGGCATGACGGAGGCATCGGCGACGCGCAGGCCCTCGACCCCGTGCACGCGCAGCTCGGGATCGACGACGCTGCCCTCCACGGTACCCATCGCGCACGTCGAGGTCGGGTGGTAGAGCGTCTGGCCCAACCGGGCGATGACGTCGAGGATCTGGTCGTCCGTGGGGTTGCGCACGGCCGGCTCCCACGGCTCGTCGAGCATCCGCGCCATGGGGCCCTGCCAGACCATCTCGAGCATGCGTCGGTAGCCGCCGAGCATGGCGTCGAGATCGGCCGGGTCGTCGAAGTACGCCGGGTCGATCTCGGGGTGCCACGACGGGTCGGCCGAGCGGAGCCGGATCCGGCCGCGGCTCTGCACGTTGACGAGCGTCGGCGCCACCGTGACCGACCGGCGGACGGGCTCGTGGAGGCCGTTGTCGTAGAAGCCGCTCGGTGCCACGTGGATCTGGATGTCGGGCAGGTCGAGATCGTCGCGGGAGGTGTAGAACGCCCCGCCCTCGCCGATGTTGGACACCAGCGGACCCGTCTTGGTGGCCTTCCACCGCATGATGTTGCCCAGCGTGATCGCGTCGGCCAGGTCGGTGGTGTTGCGCGTGTAGACCAGGGTCCCGGCGACGGGATGGTCCTGCAGACCCTGCCCCACCCCGGGGGAGTCGACGAGGACGTCGATGCCCATCTCGCGCAGGTGCGCGCCGGGGCCGACGCCCGAGAGCATCAGCAACTGCGGGCTGTTGATCGCGCCGCCGCTGAGGATAACCTCGGCGTTCGCGCGGACGACGTGCTCCACCCCGTGCTTGCGGTAGGCGACGCCCGTGGCGCGTCCGTCCTCGATCAGGATGCGCGTGACGAACGCGTCGGTGCGCACCGTGAGGTTGGGCCGGCCCATCGCCGGACGGATGTAGGCGTCGGCGACGGACCAGCGCTCGCCGCGTCGGTGGGTGACCTGGTAGACACCGGCACCCTCCTGGTGCGCGCCGTTGAAGTCGTCGTTCCGCTTGAGCCCGGCCGCCACGGCCGACTCGACGAACGCCGAGGTCAGCTCGTGGGTGAACCGGCGGTCCTCGACGACCAGCGGGCCCTCCGTGCCGTGGTACGGACCCGAGAGCCGCTGGTTGGCCTCGGACTTCACGAAGTACGGCAGGACGTCGTCGTAGCCCCACCCCGTGGCCCCGTAGGCGTCGCGCCACTCGTCGTAGTCGGCGGCGTTGCCGCGGATGTAGATCATCGCGTTGATCGTGGAGCTGCCACCGAGTGCCTTGCCCCGTGGCCAATAGGCCCGGCGGCCGCCGAGGTGCTTCTGCGCGCTGGTCTCGTAGTTCCAGTCCCAGCGGGTCTTGAACAGCTGACTGAACCCGGCCGGGATCTTGATCATGTCGTCCTGGTCGACGGGACCGGCCTCCAGCAGCAGGACCGAACGGTCGCGATCCTCGGTGAGCCTTGCGGCGATCACACCCCCGGCACTTCCCGCACCGATGACGATGTGGTCGAACGCCTCGTCAACCATGTCCACTCCTGCCCAGCGCAACCCGGTGTGACGCTGGCCACAAACCTAGACGGCGGCGAGACCCGAGACAACCGATTGCAGCGCACGGCGCCCGGCGCGGGTCACCTGCACTTCCAGCACCTCGATCCCGACCGGCGCCCGCGAGAGGTACGCGGCCAGCTGACCGGCCTCGACGAGGCGATGCTTGACGCCGTGCGCGGCGCACAGCGCGTCGATCTTCGTGCGCGTGGGCGTGCCGAAGACGCGCTCGAACGCCAGCGAGTAGTCGGGCGAACCCTGCTCGAGCGTGTGGAAGATGCCGCCGCCGTCGTCGTTGAGCACGACGATCGTCAGGTCGGGCCGCGGCTCGATCGGACCGATCAGCAGGCCGTTGGCCCCGTGCAGGAAGGTGAGGTCGCCCATCAGGGCGATCGCCCGGCCGTAGCTGGCGAGAGCCGCGCCGATCGCGGTGGAGACGGTGCCGTCGATGCCCGCGAGGCCGCGGTTCGCCAGGACGCGCGGGCCCGGAGCACGGACCGGCGCCACGAGGTCGACGTCGCGGACCACGTTGGACGAGCCGAGCACGAGCAGGCCCCGCGTGGCGGCCTTCCAGACCGCGTCGGCCACCGTGAACTGCTCGGCCTGCAGCAGGGCGTTCTGGATCCGGTCGCCGGCCTGGATCCAGCTGCGCAGCCAGGACTCGTCCCCCGTGCCTCCGCGCACCGAGATGCGGTCGGCGAAGGTGACGTTCGCACCGGGGACGCCCGGGAACGTGCTCGCGTCGCCGACGTGGACCGTGGGCAGGTTGGTCCGGGTCAGCAGGTTCGTGACGGGTCGCGACAGCGTGGGGTGCCCGGCGCTGACGATCCGCTCGACGCGCTCGATCAGCCGGCCGCCCAGCACGACCCGCCCGCACGCCACCGCCGTGGGCGCGCCGCGCAGGCCGGACGACGGCTCCGCGAGGATCGGCCAGCCGGCCTGCTGCGCGACCGCGGCGAGCGCGGGGTCGGCACCGTCACCGGCCACGAGGAGTGTGCGCGGGCCGGTCTCCAGGGTCTGGGTGCGTCCCGCGGCCGGGGTGTTCATCGACCACGAGTTCTGCGGGAACTTCCACGAGACCGACTCGACGAGCGGCTCGTCGAGCTCGACGTTGAGGTGCACGGGTCCGCCGCCGCGCACGGCGCCGGCCAGCCCCGTGATGCGATCGGTGAACGTGATGCCGGGGAAGAGGCCCGGCTGCACCGTGGTCTGGTTGGCCCCGGTGCCGCGCAGGTGGCTCGGGCGGTCGGCCGTGACGGCCAGCACGGGAATCCGCGAGTGCAGCGCCTCCAGCAGCGCCGGGTGCAGGTTGGCCACGGCGGTTCCCGAGGTGGTGATCACGGGGGTCAGCCGGCCCGAGGCCTTGGCCAGACCCAGGGCGAGGTAGCCGGCCTCGCGCTCGTCGACGCGGACGTGGAGGCGGATGAGGCCCTGGTCGTCGGCGGCGTGCAGGGCCAGCGCGATCGGGCCGGAGCGGGAGCCGGGCGAGAGCACCGCGTCGGAGACCTCCTGCGCGAGCAGGGTCGCCACGAGTCTTCGCGCCGTCTCGACGGCGCTCTCGCCGGTCACAGCGTCTCCTGCACGTGGGCCAGGCGGGCCTGCCAGCGCTCGTCGACCTCGGGCGGCGCGGCGACCTTCGCGTACGCCTCCTCGTCGAGCACCGGCCGGGTGGGCCACAGGCTGCCGTCGACCGGCTCGAGCGAATCGGCGACGACGTCGCTCGTGAGCAGGTGGGCGGTGCCGATGCCGCAGGCGTAGGGCAGGTCCGGCAGCGCGGCGGCGAGCGCGATGCTGGCCGCCAGGCCGATCGACGTCTCCACGGCGCTCGAGACGCTCACCGGCATGCCGATCTGCTCGGCGATCCGCAGGCACGCCCGCACGCCGCCCAGCGGCTGCACCTTGAGCACCGCGATGTCGGCGGCATCGAGGTCTCGGACCCGGAAGGGGTCGGCGGCCCGGCGGATCGACTCGTCGGCCGCGATCGGCACGTCGACCTTGCGCCGCACCTGCGCGAGCTCCTCGACCGTGGCGCACGGCTGCTCGACGTACTCGAGGCCGCGCGCGACGTGGTCGAGCTTCTTGATGGCCTTGATCGCGTCCTTCACCTGCCACGCGCCGTTGGCGTCGATGCGGATGAGCACGCCGGGCAGCGCGTCGCGGATCGCGGCGATGCGCTCGATGTCGTTCTCGAGGGTCTCGCCGGCCTCGGCGACCTTGATCTTGATCGTGTGGCAGCCGCTCTCGACGGCGGTACGGGCGGCGGTGGCGCCGTCGCCGACGGCCGGGACGATTCCATTGATCGGCACGCACTCGCGCACGGGCTCGGGCCAGGGCTTGCAGGCGGCCTCCATGGCGGCCTGGAGCCATGGCAGGGAGGCGACGTGGTCGTACTCGGGGAAGGGGCTGAACTCGGCCCAGCCGGCCGGGCCCTCGGCCAGCATCCCCTGTCGGTGCTCGAGGCCGCGGAAGCGCGTGCGCATCGGGATCGAGTAGGTACGGAACTCCACCCACGAGAGTATCCACGGAGAACCGCTCAGGTTCCACTGCGCCTCGAACTTCGCGGCGGGCGAACCCTGGAGGACCTGCCTACGGTGGAGTCATGTCCGACATCGCGATCGTGGGAGGCCACGGCCAGGTGGCCCGCCTCCTCGTCCCTCTGCTCACCGAACGCGGCGACCTCCCGGTCGCCCTCGTCCGCAACCCCGACCATGCCGCCGACCTGCCCGGGGCCGCCATCCGACTGCTCGACATCGAGGCGGCCACGGCCGAGGACTTCGCGACGGCGTTCACCGACTGCGACGCCGTCGTGTTCGCCGCCGGCGGCGGGCCCGACGGCAAGATCGAGCGCAAGAAGAGCGTCGACCTCGAGGGCTCGCTGAAGTCGATCGAGGCTGCCAAGGCGCTCGGCATCCGGCGCTTCGTGCAGGTCTCGGCGATCGGCGTCGACAACGACCTCGGCGCCGACGTCCAGCCCGTCTGGAAGGCCTACGTCGAGGCCAAGCGCGACGCCGACGCCGCCCTGCGCGACAGCGGCCTCGACTGGACGATCGTGCGCCCCGGCGCCCTCACCGACGACCCCGGCACCGGCTCGGTCACCGTGGGCGAGACCGTCGACCGCGCGGAGATCTCCCGCGCCGACGTCGCCGCCGTCATCGCCGCGGCCCTCGCCGACGACAGCACCATCGGCAAACAGTTCGAGGTCATCGGCGGCGACACCCCCGTCGCCGAGGCGCTCCGCGGACTGTGAACGGAGCGCCAACTCCCCACTGTGCGGGGTTTCCCACCGCTGTGCGGGGGAAACTTCCCCCGCTCTGTGGTGGTTTCCCCTGTTAACCGGGGAAACTTCCACCCGCCAGCGCGACGCGGTCTGGCTTGCCGCCAGGCAGCAGCGGCAGGGCGTCGAGGACGTGGACGGCGCGGGGGGTCCAGGTGCGCGGGTGGCCGGCCCGCTCGACGGCGGCGGCGGCGCGGGGGCGGTCGAGGTCACCGACCACGAACGCCACGACGCGCTGGCCCCACTCGGGGTCGGGCTGGGCCACGACCACGACGTCGAGCACGCCCGGCTCGTCGCGCAGCACCGACTCGACCGCGGCCAGCGGGACGTTGACCCCGCCGCTCACGGCCACCTGGTCGGCGCGGCCCAGCACACGGAGACGGCCGTCGGCATCGAGCCGTCCGAGATCGTTCGTGACCAGCCACTCCCCCTGGCCCTCGGCCAGCACGGGGCCGGCGATGGCCACGCGACCGTCGTCCTCGATGCGCAGCCGCACCCCGTCGAGCGGGAGCCCGTCGTAGACGCAGCCGCCGCAGGTCTCGGTCATGCCGTAGGTCCGCACGATCCGCACGCCCGCCCCGGCCGCCCGCTCGAGCACCGCCCGGGGAGCGGCGGCACCGCCCAGCAGCACGGCGTCGAACGACGCGAGGTCACCCGCCCGTCCGGTCTCGACGAGCCGGAAGAGCTGCGTGGGCACGAGCGAGGCGTAGCGCCGCGAGCCCGTCATCGCCGCCGCGGCGGCGGCCACGTCGGGGTGCTCGTCGAGGAAGACCGGCTCGGTGCCCGCCACGATCGACCGCACCAGCACCTGGAGGCCGCCGACCCCCGTGGGCGGCAGCGCCGAGAGCCACTGGCCCGGGCCACCCAGTCGCTCCAGCGCGGCGTGCGCCGACGCGAGCACCGCGGCGTGGGACAGCCGGATCGACTTCGGCTCGCCCGTGCTGCCCGACGTGCGCATCACCAGCGGCGGCCCGCCACCGGCGACCCACGGCCGCAGCGCCTCGAGCACCTCGCGGGCGGAGCCGGCGACGGGAGACAGGGAGGCGACCACCCGACCACTGTAGGACCGGCCCGGATGCGTCCTCCTAGACTCTCGGGGTGACCTCCCCGACCGGCCTGAAACTGTGGATCGAGGGCGCGCGGCTGCGCACGCTGCCCGCCGCCATCGCCCCCGTCGCCGTCGGCACGGGTGCCGCCGCGTTCGACGACGGCGTCGTCTGGTGGAAGGCCTTCGTCGCGCTCGGCGTCTCGCTGGCGCTGCAGATCGGCGTGAACTACGCCAACGACTACTCCGACGGGATCAAGGGCACCGACGAGAACCGCGTCGGCCCGCTGCGCCTCGTCGGGTCCGGGCTCGTCGCTCCCGCGAAGGTCAAGGCCGTGGCGCTCGCGTTCCTCGCCCTGGGTGCCGCCCTCGGGCTCGTGCTGGCCGCGACGTCCGGCTGGTGGCTGATCGCCGTCGGCGCACTGGCGATCCTCGCGGCGTGGGGCTACACGGGCGGCTCCAAGCCCTACGGCTACCGCGCGCTGGGCGAGGTCAGCGTCTTCCTGTTCTTCGGCCTGGTCGCGGTGCTCGGCACCACCTACGTCCAGCTCGGCACGATCAACGACGTCAGCGTGGCGGGCGCGATCGGCGTCGGCGCGCTGGCCTGCGCGATCCTCGTGGCCAACAACCTGCGTGACATCCCCACCGACACCGAGACCGGCAAGCGCACGCTCGCGGTCGTCCTCGGCGACAGGCGCACGCGCTGGCTCTACGCCGCGCTCGTGATGACGGCCTTCGTCCTGGTGGTCGCGTGGTGCGCCACCGCCACCCCGTGGGTCCTGCTGGCCTGGCTCGGCATCCCGCTGGCCGCCCGCTCGGTGGCCGCGGTGCGCTCGGGCGCGAGCGGCCCCGCGCTGATCCCGGTCCTGAAGGACACGGGCATCGCCGAGCTCGTCTACGCGATCGGGCTGACGGTCGGGCTGTTCATCGGCCCGGTGTGAACGTGCCGCGGCTGGTCAGCTCCGACAGCTGCTGGAGGTAGGGCGTCGGGTCGAGGCCGTGCTCGGCCACCCACCGGTCGTCGAAGTACGTGTGCGTGTAGCGGTCTCCCCCGTCGCACAGCAGCGTGACGATCGAGCCCTCCCGGCCCTCGGCCACCATCTGCGCGGCGAGCCCGAGGGCGGCCCACATGTTCGTGCCGGTGGAGCCCCCGACGGGCCGCCCGATGAGGTCGGACGTCCAGCGCATCGCCGCGATCGAGGCGGCGTCGGGGACGTGCACCATCTCGTCGACGACCCCGCCGACGAACGACGGCTCGACCCGCGGCCGGCCGATGCCCTCGATCCGCGAGGAGACGTCGGTCGTGACGTCGGACCGGTCCTGGTCCCAGCCCTCGAAGAACGCCGAGCCCTCGGGGTCGGCGACCAGCAGCCGGGTGTCGAAGCGCCGGTACCGGACGTAGCGGCCGATCGTGGCCGACGTGCCGCCCGTGCCCGCACTGACGACGATCCACGCCGGGATCGGGTGCGGCTCGGCCGAGAGCTGGGCGAAGATCGACTCCGCGATGTTGTTGTTCCCGCGCCAGTCGGTGGCGCGCTCGGCGTAGGTGAACTGGTCCATGTAGTGGCCGTCGCACTCGTCGGCCAGGCGCTGCGCCTCGGCGTACATCTGCCGGGCGTCGTCGACGAAGTGGCAGCGGCCGCCGTACCACTGGATGAGCGAGATCTTCTCGGCGCTCGTGCTGCGCGGCATGACCGCCACGAACGGCAGGCCCAGCAGTCGCGCGAAGTAGGCCTCCGAGACGGCGGTGGAGCCGCTCGAGGCCTCGACGATCGTGGAGCCACGGTGGATCCAGCCGTTGCACAGCGCGTAGAGGAACAGCGAGCGCGCCAGCCGGTGCTTCAGGCTGCCGGTGGGGTGGACCGACTCGTCCTTGAGGTAGATCTGCACCCCGTCGAACGGCAGGTCGAGCGCGTGCAGGTGGGTGTCGGCACTGCGGTTCGCGTCGGCCTCGACCCGGCGGACCGCATCGGCCAGCCAGTCGCGGTCCTCAGTCGACGTCTTCGGCACGGCGCGACTCCTCGATGCGGTCGTTGAGAGCCTTCGACCGCTCCTGCAACTTCACCGCCACCTGGTCGCGCAGGCCTCGCAGGGTGATGATCGCGATGATCGACGAGACGATGAGCGCGAGCAGCAGGACCCACAGGTCCACGACGGCGCTCGGGTCGAAGACGAGGCGGGAGATCCCCCACAGCACCGCCCACGTGACGAGGAAGACCCCGAGTCGGGCGAGCGTGTACGTCCAGAAGGCCTTCATGCCTCGGATTCTAGTTGTCGTCGCCGAGCACGGGACGGCCGGTGAGGTCTCGCCAACCCGGGGCAGCGCTGGAACGGGGTCGGTACGCTCTGGCCATGGGCAAGGTCTTCCTCGTACTGGCGGCCGTGGTTCTCATGGTCTACAGCCTGTACGACCTCGTGGCGACGCCGCGCGACCGTGTGCAGCACCTGCCCAAGTGGGGCTGGGCCCTGCTGATCGTCCTGGCGCCCTACGCCGGCGCCGCGCTGTGGCTGATCTTCGGCGTCGCCAAGGGCCGTTCCACCGGCGGACCCCGCAAGCGTCCTCCGCGCCCGCTCGGCCCCGACGACGACCCCGACTTCCTGCGCGGCCTCTGACCCAGTCCCGCGTCAGGCGTCCCAGCGGAACACGCGCGAGGCGATGAGCGAGCAGACGGCGGCGAAGCCCAGCAGGATCGCCAGCGGCGCCCAGATC
This sequence comes from Aeromicrobium choanae, assembly GCF_900167475.1. NCBI lineage: Bacteria > Bacillati > Actinomycetota > Actinomycetes > Propionibacteriales > Nocardioidaceae > Aeromicrobium > Aeromicrobium choanae. Next base: position 1,081,469 of record NZ_LT796768.1, read on the forward strand.
GCCTCCACGCCCTGACCGCGCACCATGACGTCGAGCATCGCCTCGTTGAGGTGGCGCAGTGGCAGCAGCCTGCTGATGGCCTGGAGCCAGTCGGGTGCCCCCTCGAGCGAGAAGAACGAGCCCGACAGGAACGCCATCGGCAGCACGATGAAGTTCGCGAGGCCGACCGCACCCTCCTCGGTCTTGCTGATCGAGCCGGCCAGCAGCCCGATCGACAGGAACGCGAGCGTGCCCGCCAGCACGAGCGGGATCACGAGCGGCCACGACCCGCTGAGCACCAGACCGAACGCGCCGACCGCCAGGCCCAGGAAGATCGCGGTCTGGCCCAGCGCCACCAGGACGCTGACGCCGACACGGGCGAGCACCACCGACGAGGTGCGGATGGGTGCCAGGCGCAGGCGGCGCAGCAGGCCCGACTGGCGCCACGCGACGAGGTTGACCGCGGCGCCGAAGGTGGCGCTCATGGCGATCGCCCAGCCGAGCAGGCCGGGCGTGACGTACTGGATCGGCTCGAGCGACTCGTCCTCGACCTGCTGCGTCTCCAGCGTGAACGCGGGCGTGCCGCCGGCGGCGGCGAGGTTGGCCGAGTCGACGATGCCCTGGAACGTGCCGCGCACCCGCGCCGCCGTGACCTGGTCGGCCTGCGAGTAGTGCACGACGAGCCGGTCGCCCTCCTCGGTGATCACGGCGGCGAGGTCGCCGTCGCGCACCTCGCGCAACGCCTTCGCCTCGTCGGTGGCCGGCGTGATCTCGATGCTCTGCTCGAGCGCGTCGCGCGCCTCGGGAGCCATGTCGTCGAGTGCGGCGACGTCGCCGACCTGGGCGACCTCGAGCTTCGGGGCGCCGTCATTGGTGAGCAGGCCGCCGAACAGGACGAGGAACATCAGCGGGAACAGGACGGCCCAGAACAGGGTCATCCGGTCGCGGACGAACCCCAGGAGCATGGCGCGCGAGAGCGAGGTCAGTGCGGTCACGAGCGGTACTTCCGTCCGGTGAGGCTGAGGAAGACGTCCTCGAGGGAGGCTCCGGAGGCGCTGAGCCCGTCGAGGGCGTCGAGGCCGGCCAGCGCGGTCAGGACGTCGGCGGGGCGGCGCGTGGACAGGACCGTGCGGTCCGGGTGGACCTCGACGGCCTCGACCCCGTCGATCCCCCGAGCGCGAGTCTCGTCGATGGCCCCGGGGGCGAGGCTGATCCGCGTGGGGGCGTCGAGCCCGCGCACGAGGGCCGCCGGCGAGTCGAGCTCGAGGAGGCGGCCGTGGTCGATGATCGCAACCCGGTCGCAGAGCACCTCGGCCTCCTCCATGTAGTGCGTGGTCAGCACGACGGTGCGACCCGAGTCGTTGAGTCCCTCGAGGAAGTCCCACAGGTTACGGCGCGCCTGGGGGTCGAGGGCGGCGGTCGGCTCGTCGAGGAAGACCACCTCGGGGTCGTGAACGAGCGCGCAGGCGATCGAGAGCCGCTGGGCCTGGCCGCCGGACAGGTCCTCCACCCGCGAGCGGGCCTTGTCCTGCAGCCCGACCTGCTCGAGGAGGGCGTCCACCCGGTCGCCCCCGACGCCGTAGAGCGCGCCGAACGTGGCCAGCTGCTCGCGGGCGGTGAGCCGCTCGAAGAACGCGGAGGACTGCAGCTGCACGCCGAGACGCCGCTGCAGGGCGGGATCGCGCTTCCAGGGGTCGTGGCCGTCGATCGAGACCGATCCCCCGTCGGGGTGGCGCAGTCCCTCGATCATCTCGAGCGCGGTGGTCTTGCCGGCTCCGTTCGGGCCGAGGAGGCCGAAGAACTCGCCCGGTTCGACCGTGAAGGTCAGGTCGTCGACGGCGGTGAGGTCGCCGTAGGACTTCGTCAGCCCCGCGACCTCGATGCGTGCACCCATGTGGGTGACGCTAGCGAACCGCTCAGGCGTAGCTGTGCTGGCCCGACACGAAGAGGTTCACGACGTAGTAGCTGATGATGAACGTCACGAAACCGGCGAGCGCGAGGTAGGCGGCGCGCTTGCCCTTCCAGCCGGCGGTCACGCGGGCGTGCAGGTAGCCCGCGTAGACGATCCAGGTGATGAGCGCCCAGACCTCCTTCGGGTCCCAGCCCCAGTAGCGGCCCCACGCGAGGTGGGCCCAGATCGGGCCGGAGATGAGGGCACCGAAGGTCCACAGCGGGAAGCCGACCGCGTTGACGCGGAACGCCACCTGGTCGATGCGCGCGGCGGCGGGGAACCGCTCCAGGACCGGGCCGACGCTGCCGCGCTCCTCCGCGCGGGCCTTGACGAGGTACAGCACGCTGGCCGCGGCACCGACCATGAACATCGCCGCGGCGGTCATGATCGAGGTGACGTGGATGTACTTCCAGAACGTGTTCAGCGCGGGCACGAGAGGTCCGGCCGGGGTGTAGCTGGAGATCGACATCGCGAGGATGAACAGGCAGACGGCCAGCACGACGCCGCCCATCCACTGGATCTTCGAGCGCCACACCATCAGCAGGTAGACCGACAGCGCGATCGCCGTGCCGGTGACGCCGAACTCGTACATGTTGCCGTAGGGGGCGCGCTGGGTGGCCAGGCCGCGGGTGACCGAGGCCCCGATCAGCAGCAGCGTGCCGAGCACGGTGAGCGACACGGCGACGCCGACGAGGCGGTCGGGCGTGTCGACCTCGGCGTCTCCGCTGTCCGCTCCGTCCTCGGAGACGAGGACGTCGCCGGTTCCGGCCGCCACGGCCACGGGCGCCTTGCTGCGCGCCGTGATCCACTCGGCCACGTGGCAGAAGAACGCCACGCACAGCACGGCGAAGGCCGAGCCGGTGAGGTAGTTGGAGAGCTGGGCCCACTGGTCGAGTGTCATGCCTTTTCCTTCTCCTGCTCACCCAGTTCAGCGTGGAGCCGGGACATCAGGTCGTCGAGTTCTGCGGGCAGGTCATCACGCGGGACGCGGTCGAGCGCTGCCACCTCCACCACGGTACGTGATCCCTCGGCGCGGGCCCGGATCCAGGTGCGCCGGGGCCGCACGATCAGGGAGGCGGTGAGGCCGAGGATGCCCAGGCCGACGCCGAACAGCGGGAGCCACGGGACGGGCGTGTGCCCGATCTGGAACCGGGCGAACTGCTTGAGCTCGACGAACTCGATCGTGCCTCCGCCGGGCAGCTCCTGGCTCTCACCGGGGCCGATGTCGACGCGGAAGTTGCCGTCGCCGTCCTTCACCTGGGTCATGTTGCTGGTGTCCAGCGAGTAGACCGACTGCGAGACGCCCTCGTCCAGGCCCAGGTCGCCGGTCCACAGGTTCATGCCGATCCGCGGGTTGAGCGCACCGGGGAACACCGACACCGAGGGCTCGTCCGGGCTGGAGGAGAACGCCGTCGGCAGGAAGAAGCCCTGGAAGCCCAGCTGGTCGCCGTCGGCGTCGGGCACCTTCACGACACCGGTGGAGGTGTAGGTGGAGTCGGCGGGCAGGAACGGCACGGGTCCGTCGAACGCGACCTTGCCGGAGGCGTCGGTGACCCGGATGACGGGTGCGTAGCCCTGGCCGACGAGGAAGACGTCCTCGCCGCCCACCGAGAGCGGGTGGTTGACCTCGATCTTGAAGTCGCCGTCGTCGTCCGCCCGGGCCTCGCGGTAGGTGCCCGTGGCGCGGAACAGCTTGGGGGCACCGCGCTGGGTGCCCTCGACGTAGAAGCGCGTCAGGACGTCCTCGAGCTGCAGCGACCACGGCTCGAGGTCGGACTGGGCGTCGAACATCGCGCCGGAGGAGAACTCGTCGTACTGCGACAGGGTGTTGCTGAAGCCGTCGCCCTCGACCACGATCACGTTGCCGCGGTAGCCCCAGAGCGCGGCGGCGGCCACGCCGACGAGCGCCACGACGACGCAGATGTGGAACACCAGGTTGCCCGCCTCGCGCAGGTAGCCCTTCTCGGCGCGCAGCTCGCCGGCGTCGCCCTCCTGGACGACATCGATGCGCGCGCGCCCGAGGGCGCGGCGACCGGCCTCGAGCACCTCGGTGACGGAGGCGTCGGTCTCGAACCGCTCCGAGGCGGGCATCCGGGCGAAGTTGCGGGGCGCCTTCGGCGGGCGGGCCTTCAGCGCCTGCGCGTAGACCTTGGTGCGCGGCAGGATGCAGCCGATCAGCGAGATCATCAGCAGCAGGTAGATCGCGCTGAACCACACCGAGGAGAAGACGCTGAAGCCGCCCAGCTTCTCCAGGACGGGAGCCAGCTTCGGGTGGTCGAGGTAGTAGGCCTGCACGGCGCGGGCGTCGACCCCGCGCTGCGGGATGAACGATCCCGGCACCGCGGCGACGGCCAGCAGCAGGAGCAGCAGCAGGGCCGTGCGCATCGAGGTCAGCTGGCGCCAGGCCCAGCGCGCGAACTCGACCGGCCGCAGCTCGGAGGCGGTCTCATTGCGCTTGTCGCGGGGGCTCACAGGAGAACCTCGAATCCACTGATCCAGTGCTGCAGGGCGATGACGATGTCCTGCCACCAGCCGGTGATCAGCAGGACGCCGGTGGCGATGAGCAGGCTCGCACCGATGGCCGAGACGGCGCGCTGGTGGCTCCGCACCCAGCCGGTGACGCGCAGGAACCGGGTGAGGAACAGGGCCGCGAGGACGAACGGGATGCCGAGCCCGAGACAGTAGACCAGCGCGAGGAACGCGCCACGTCCCGCGGTGGCCTCGTTGGCGGAGAGCGCCAGCACCGCGGTGAGCGTGGGGCCGATGCAGGGGGTCCAGCCGACGCCGAACACGACACCGAGCAGAGGGGCGGCGAGCAGGCCGACGCGGCGGACGCCGTGCTTGCGCACGTCGCGCTGCAGGACGGGGACCCAGCCCATGAAGACCACACCCATGAGCACCAGCAGCGCGCCCGCGATGATCGAGATCTCGCGCTGGTAGGGCAGCAGCTGCTGGCCGGCCGCGCCGAAGAGCGCTCCCCCGGCGACGAACACCGAGCTGAAGCCCAGCACGAACAGCAGCGAGCCCGTGACGACCCGGCCGCGGCGCGCGGTCTCCAGCTCCGTGACCGCCACGCCCGAGACGTAGGACAGGTAGCCCGGCAGCAGCGGGACGACGCAGGGACTGAAGAACGAGAGGAGGCCGGCGAGCAGGGCGACGGGGACCGTGAGGACGAGGTTGCCCGACGCGGCGGTCTCGAGGAACCAATCGCTGACGTCGCCTGGGATCACTGCGTGCTCTTCTTGGTCTGGTCGACCAGACCGCGCAGCGTGGCGTCGGTGAGCTCTCCCATCACGCGCGCCGCGACCATCCCGTTCTTGTCGATGACCCACGTGGTGGGGATCGCCACGGACGGCAGCGAGTCGGCGAAGGCGGCCTGGTTGCGGCCCGATGAGTCGTCGATGCTCGGGTACGTGATGTCGAAGGACTCGTTGAACGCCTTGGCGCTGGCCGGGTCGTCCTTGGTCAGCAGGCCGAGGAACTGCACGTTCTGGTCGGCCAGCTCACTCGAGGCCTTCGCCAGCGCGGGGGCCTCCTTGCGGCACGGTGCACACCACGAGCCCCAGAGGTTGACGACCATGACCTTGCCCTGGAAGTCGGCGCTGCTCAGCTCGTTGCCGTCCAGGTCGGTGCCCGTCAGCTCGGGAGCGGGCTTGCGCTTGCCGGGGTCGACGACGGTGATCTCGCCGTTGCCGTTGATGAAGCCGTCCTCGCCGGTGTCCTTCACACCTTCGATGCAGGCCGAGAGGACGAGCGTCATGAGCGCGACCACGACGAGTCGCGCGAACCGCGCGCGGGTCATGCTCCGCCGACGAACTTGCCTCGCAGGGCGTCGGGGATGAGGTGACCGGCGGGCTCGCTGTAGACGAGGCCCTTGAAGGCGTCGTCCTCGAAGGTCAGCGTGGTCAGGCTGGCCAGCGAGCACTGGCGGTTCCGCGGGTCATGCGCGAAGCGGCCCTTCTCGTAGGACTTGCGCGCGATCCACACGGGCAGCTGGTGCGACACGATGAGCGCCTCGTGACCGCGCGCCGCCTCGCGGGCGTCGTCGATCGCCAGCAGCATGCGCGCGGCGATGTGCGCGTACGCCTCGCCCCAGGACGGGCGGAACGGGTTCCACAGCCACGGCCAGAAGCGCGGGTTGAGGAAGGCCTTGGGGCCGACGCCGACGGTGCGGCCCTCGAACTTGTTGCCGGCCTCGATGACGCGCTCGTCGGTCTGGATGTCGAGCTTGAGGATGTCCGCGACCGGGCGGGCGGTCTGCTGCGCGCGCTCCAGCGGCGAGGCGACCAAGTGCGTGATGTCGTGGGTCTTCAACGACTCCGCGACCGTGGCGGCCATCTCGTTGCCGAGGTCAGAGAGGTTGTAGCCGGCCAGGCGGCCGTACAGGACCCCGCCGGGGTTGTGGACCTCGCCGTGGCGCATCAGGTGGACGATCGTGCGGGTGCTCATCTGGGTTCCTTCGTGTCAGCGGGCCGCAGCGGCTGCCGCGCGGGCCGCGCCGGGGAGGGCTTCGGCCAGTCTAGAGAGGGGCTCGGAGTCGACGTCGGGGTCATGCGCGGCCGAGAGGAACCAGGCCTCGTAGGCCGACGGCGGCAGGTAGACGCCGGCGTCGAGCATGGCGTGGAAGAAGGCCGTGTAGGCGGCGGTGTCCTGGGCCTGCGCGCCGGCGAAGTCGGCCACCGGCTCGGCGACGCCCCAGAAGATGCTGAACATCGTCCCGGCGGTCTGCAGGGTGTGCGCGACGCCGGCCTCGGCGAGCGCCTCGGAGACGAGGTGCTGGACCTGCGACGACGTGGCGGAGAGCCGCTCGTAGACCTCGGGCGTGGCCAGCCGCAGCGTGGTGAGGCCCGCGGTGGTCGCGACGGGATTGCCCGACAGCGTGCCCGCCTGGTAGACCGGGCCGACCGGCGCGAGCAGGTCCATCACGTCGGCGCGACCGCCGAACGCGGCCGCGGGGAACCCGCCGCCCATGACCTTGCCGAACGTCATGAGGTCGGGCTGCCACCCCTCGACCTGGCCGTCGATCTCCCAGTAGCCGCTGCGCGCTGCGCGGAAGCCGGTCATCACCTCGTCGGTGATGAACAGGGCACCGTGCGCGGCGCAGGTGCGGGAGAGGTGCTCGTTGAAGCCCGGGTGGGGCGGGACGACGCCCATGTTGCCGGCGGCGGCCTCGGTGATGACGCAGGCGATCTGATCGCCGTACTCGGCGAACGCGGCGTCGACGGCGGCCGGGTCGTTGTACGGCAGCACGATGGTGTCGGCCGTGACGTGCGCGGGCACGCCGGGCGTGCCCGGGATGCCCAGCGTGACGACGCCCGATCCGGCCTCGGCCAGCAGAGCGTCCACGTGGCCGTGGTAGCAGCCGCTGAACTTCACGATGCGGTCGCGGCCGGTGAAGCCGCGCGCCAGCCGGATGGCCGACATGGTGGCCTCGGTGCCCGACGAGACCATGCGGACGCGCTCGACGGGCGTGCGGGCGACGATCTCCTCGGCCAGCAGCACCTCCGGCTCGGCCGGGGTGCCGAAGCTGGTGCCGCGGGCCGCGGCGGCGGTGACCGCCTCGATGACCTCCGGGTGCGCGTGGCCCAGCAGCATCGGGCCCCACGAGCCGACGAGGTCGACGTAGCGGTTGTCGTCGGCGTCGGTGAGCCAGGCGCCCGCGCCGGACTTCATGAAGCGGGGAGTGCCGCCCACGGCACGGAAGGCCCGTACCGGCGAGTTGACCCCGCCCGGCGAGACCTGCTGGGCCCGGGCGAACAGCGCCTCGGATGCGGTGGTGCTCATGCGTGCTCCTCTCGGAAGCGCTGGCGGTGACGTTTGCGGGGTCGACACGCCGGTGGCGACCCCTGGAACGTCACGCTCAGCGCTGCAGACGGCGGGCGACCTCGGCCGCCCAGTAGGTCAGGACGATGTCGGCGCCGGCGCGCCGGATCGACAGGAGGGACTCGTCGATCGCGCGGTCGCGGTCGATCCAGCCCTGGGCGGCGGCGGCCTCGACCATCGCGTACTCGCCCGAGACCTGGTAGGCCGCGACCGGCACGTCCACGATGGCGCGCACGTCGGCCACGACGTCGAGGTAGGACATCGCGGGCTTCACCATGACGATGTCGGCGCCCTGCTCGACGTCCAGCAGCGTCTCGCGCAGCGACTCGCGCCGGTTGCCGGGGTCCTGCTGGTAGGTGCGGCGGTCGCCCTGCAGCGAGGAGTCGACCGCCTCGCGGAACGGACCGTAGAAGGCCGAGGCGTACTTGGCCGCGTAGGCCAGCACGACGACGTCCTCGTGGCCGGCGGCATCGAGCGCGCGGCGGATCACGTCGATCTGGCCGTCCATCATGCCGCTGGGGCCGACGACGTGGGCGCCCGCCTGAGCCTGCGCCACGCCCATCCGGCCGTAGATCTCGACGGTGGCGTCGTTGTCGACCCGGCCCTGTGCGTCGAGCACGCCGCAGTGGCCGTGGTCGGTGAACTCGTCCAGGCACAGGTCGCTCATGACGAGCAGGTCGTCGCCGACCTCCGCCCGGGCGTCGGCGATGGCGAGGTTCAGGATGCCCTCGGGATCGAGCGCACCCGAGCCCTGCGCGTCCTTGTGCTCGGGGACGCCGAACAGCATGACCCCGCCCAGGCCCAGGCTCACGGCCTCGGCGTACGCCCGGCGCGCGGACTCGCGCGAGTGCTGGACGACGCCCGGCATGCTCGTGATCGGGCGGGGCTCGGTGAGTCCCTCGGCCACGAACATCGGCAGGACGAGCTGCGACGGCACCAGGTGCGTCTCGCGCACGAGGCGTCGCACGGCCGCGGTGGACCGCAGCCGGCGTGGGCGTTCGATCATGCTTGCCTCCTGGAGGGATCGTTCCGTGATCTCGATACGGCGTCTCGCTGCGCTCGCCGCCACTCGATCACCGGATCGGGCCCGGTGATCGAGTAGCTCCGCGAGGAACGAGCGGGCGTATCGAGATCTCGCCCGACTCAGGCCTTGCGGCGCGAGGACGGCTTCTTCTGCGAGGGGCGCAGGACCGGGTCGCCGGCCTCGATGAACTGCAGGCGGCGCTGCTCGCCGAACTGCGCGAGCGCGTCGGCCAGATCCTCGGCAGACGGCTTCTCGGCCATCACGTCGACCCGCAGGCCGTGCTCCTCGGCGGTCTTGGCCGTGGCCGGACCGATGCAGGCGATGATCGTCGTCGCGTGCGGCTTGCCGGCGATGCCGACGAGGTTGCGCACGGTCGAGCTCGACGTGAACAGCACGGCGTCGAACTTGCCCGACTTGATCGCCTCACGCGTGGGCGCCGGCGGCGGCGAGGCGCGCACGGTGCGGTAGGCGGTGACGTCGTCGACCTCCCAGCCCAGCTCGACCAGGCCGGCCGCGAGGGTCTCGGTGGCGATGTCGGCGCGCGGCAGGAAGACCCGGTTGATCGGGTCGAGCAGCTCGTCGAACGGCGGCCAGTCCTCGAGCAGGCCGCGACCGGACTGCTCACCCGACGGCACGAGGTCGGGGCGGATGCCCCAGGTCTCGATGGCCTGGGCGGTCTTCTCGCCGACGGCGGCGATCTTCAGGCCGCTGAAGGCGCGGGCGTCGAGGCCGTACTCCTCGAACTTCTCGCGGACGGCCTTCACGGCGTTGACGCTGGTGAAGGCGACCCACTCGTAGCGGCCCTCGACCAGGCCGCGGACGGCCTTGTCCATCTGCTGCGGGTTGCGCGGCGGCTCGACCGAGATGGTCGGGACCTCCTCGGACACCGCGCCGTACATGCGCAGGCGGGCGGCGAGGGACTGCGACTGCTCCTTGGTGCGGGGCACGAGCACGCGCCAGCCGTAGAGCGGCTTGGTCTCGAACCACGACAGGACCTCGCGCTGGGCGACGACCTCGCCCACGACCACGATCGCCGGCGGCGTCATGTGCGATGCCGCGGCGGCCTCGGCGATGCCCGCCAGCGTGGAGACGACCGTCTCCTGGGCGGTGGTGGTGCCCTGACGCGTCATCGCGACGGGGGTCTCGGGCGAGCGGCCCGCGGCCACGAGGCCGGCGGCGACCTCGCCGATCCGGTTCACGGCCGAGAGCAGGACGAGCGTCTCGTGACGCGCGGCCTCGCTCCAGTCGACGTTCGAGTCGCCGACGCTGACGACCTTGAACTCGCGGTGCTGCTTGTCGGTCAGCGGAACGCCGGCGTAGGCCGGGACCGCGGAGACCGAGGAGACGCCGGGGACGACCTCGAAGGAGATGCCCGCCTTGGCGCAGGCCTGGGCCTCCTCGGGGCCGGTGGCGTAGGTGAACGGGTCGCCGACCATCAGGCGCACGACGTGCGCGCCGGTCTTGGCGTGCTTGACGACGAGCTTGCCGCGCGCGGCGTGGGTCAGGGTCTCGCCGGCGGCGTTGGTGCCGCCGTCGATCACGTCGGCGCCGTTCGTGACGAGCGCGTGCTGCTCAGGCGATTCGACGATGACGACGTCGGCCTGCGCGAGCACCTCGGTGGCGCGGACGGTCAACAGGCTGGCGTCGCCGGGACCGGCACCGACGAAGCTCACCCGGCCGGCAGGCTGAGCTTTCGGCGCGGTCGTGGCGGGGGACGTGGGCATCGCGGAGGTGGTGGACACGCTCTTCCTTGCTGTGATCGGTGGCGGAGTCTCGTGCATGTTGTTGCTCATGACGTAGTGCTGCTCATGACGTAGTGCTGCTCATGGGGTGGTCACCGATCCCATGAGTTGATCGGCGCCCTCGGCCAGCAGCTCCTCGGCGAGACGACGCCCGAGGGCGGCGGCTTCCGAGGTAGCACCGGAGGCGGACCGTCGGATGACGGGGTTGCCGGAGAGGTCTCCGACGACGGCGCGCAGCCAGAGCTCGTCCCCGTCGTCCCCCCAGACGACGTCGGCGAGGGCTCCGACGGGAGCGCTGCACCCGGCCTCGAGGGTGGCGAGGAGGGTGCGCTCGGCCGTGACGGCGGCCCGGGTGTCGGGATCGTCGAGCACGGAGAGCAGTGCGGTGGTCGCGTCGTCATCGGCGCGGCACTCGCACGCGAGGGCTCCCTGTCCGGGAGCCGGCAGCATCTGGAGGGGGTCGAGGACCTCGGTGGCCTCGTCGGCACGACCCAGGCGCAGCAGGCCGGCGCGGGCGAGCACGATCGCGTCGAGCTGGCCTCCGGCGACCTTGCCGATCCGGGTGTCGACGTTGCCGCGCAGCTCGGCGATCTCGATGCCGAGGCCGAGGGCGTTCAGCTGGCTGACCCGACGAGGGCTGCCCGTGCCGACCCGGGCGCCGCGGGGCAGCTCGCCGAGGGTGAGGCCGTCGCGGGCGATCAGGACGTCGCGGGGGTCCTCGCGCAGCGGCACGGCGGCCAGCGTGAGGCCCTCGGCGGCGGCCGTGGGCAGGTCCTTGAGCGAGTGCACGGCGAAGTCGACGGTGCCGTCGAGCACGGCCTCACGGACGGCCGCGACGAAGACGCCGGTGCCGCCGATCTGCGCCAGCGGAGCACTGGAGCGGTCGCCCTCGGTGGAGATCTCGACGAGCTCGACCTCGACGCCGTGCGCCTCGCGGAGACGGTCGGCGACCCACCCGGACTGGGTGGTGGCCAGCTTGCTGGCGCGGGTTCCGAGACGGATCACGCGGGGTCACCTCCCGGGTCGGTGACGGCGCTGACCGCCGACGGGTCGAGCTGGAACAGGTGGGCCAGCGCGTCGGCGTAGGTGAGGTTCTCGGGGCCCTCGACGAGCTCCTTGACGCGCACGGTGGGCTGGTGGATCAGCTTCTCGGCGACGCGGCGCATCGCGCGGCGGACCTCGTCGAGCTGGGCGTCATCGAGGCCGGACAGCCGGCTCTGCAGGCGCGCGGTCTCGGAGCTGACGACCTCGGTGGCCATGCTGCGCAGCGCGACGACCGTGGGCGTGACCTTGGCCTGCTGGCGGCCGGCCAGGAACGAGTCGACCTCGGACTGCACGATCGCGCGGACCTGCTCGACGTCCTCAGCGACGGAGTCGGCGGTGGCGTGCGCGGCCAGGACCTCGATATCGATGACGTCGACGTTCGGCAGGTCGCGCACCTCGTGCGAGACGTCGCGCGGCAGGGCCAGGTCGATGACGGTCATGGGGCGGCCGTCGCTGGTGGCGCGCTCGATCCGCTCGGTGTCGAAGACGACGCCCGCGGCGCCGGTGCACGTGATGAGCACGTCGGCGGCGGAGAGCTCGACGTCGAGGGACTCCCAGCGGACGGCGCTGACGCCGTGGCCGGCCACCAGCTCGAAGGCGCGCTGGAACGTGCGATTGGCGACCCAGATCCGCGACGGATCGACGCCGCGCTCGATCAGGGTGCGCACCGCGAGCAGGCTCATCGTGCCGGCGCCGGCGACCAGGAAGCGGGCCTGCGGTCCGGTGACCGCGTCGCCCGCGGCACCCAGCGCGGCGGTGACCAGCGACGGCGCCAGGCGGTCGATGCCGGTCTCGGCGTGGCCGCGCTTGCCGATGCGCAGGGCCTGCTGGAAGAGCGTGTTGAGGCTTGTCCCGGCGGTGGCCTCGGCCTGGGACTGGTGCAGCGTGGAGCGCACCTGGCCGAGGATCTGGCTCTCGCCCAGGATCATCGAGTCCAGGCCGGCGGCCACGCGGAACAGGTGCGCCACGGCGGCCTGGTCGTAGTGCACGTAGACGTACGGCAGCAGGGCCTCGCGCCGCAGGCCCGACATGTCGGCCAGCAGCTGCGTGACCTCCTCGACCGAGCCGTGGAATCGATCGGCCTCGACGTAGACCTCGACGCGGTTGCACGTGGAGATGACGGCCGACTCGGTGACGGCCGGGACCTCGAGCGCCAGGTGCGACAGCTTCACGGCCGCATCGGTGTCGAGGGAGGCCTGCTCGAGCAGGTCGACGGGCGCGGACCGGTGGGACAGTCCGACGACGAGCACGCTCATGAGAGAACCGCCTCCTCGCTCGGAGCCGCCTGCCGGCGGTGGGCGTGGTAGCCCAGGATCTGCAGCTCGGCGGCGACGTCGACCTGGCGCATATCGACCTCGGCGGGGACCTGCAGCGCGGTGGGCGCGAAGTTCAGGATGCTGCTGATGCCCGCGGCGACGAGGGCGTCGGCGACGCTCTGCGCGGCGGCGGGCGGGGTGGCGATGATGCCCAGCGAGACCTCGTCGCGCACGACGATGGCGGCCAGGTCGTCGATCGAGAGGACCTCGTGACCGCCGACGACGGTGCCGATCAGCTCGGGGTCGGCGTCGACGACCGCGGCCACCTTGACGCCCCGGGCGCCGAAGCCCTGGTAGGCGGCCAGGGCCGTGCCGAGGTGGCCGGCACCGACGATGACGACGGGCCACGGCTGGGTCTGGCCGACGACGGTGGCGATGTGACCGGCCAGGAAGCGGACGTCGTAGCCGACGCCGCGGGTGCCGTAGGAGCCCAGGTGCGAAAGGTCCTTGCGGACGATCGCGGAGTTCACGCCGGCCGCGGTGGCCAGGTGCTCGGACGAGCAGACGTCGGTCCCTCGCTCCGCGAGCTCATCGAGAGCACGCAGGTACAGCGGGAGCCGGGCGACGGTGGCGTCGGGGATCCCAGCGGGGCTGCGAAGAATGGTCACGGTACTCCTGCGCCGCGGAATGACGGGAATTTTGGGCCGTGGCGCGCCGTCAGTCTAAGAGTTTGGGAACCCTTTCACAAAATCGGCGACGACGACGCGGCCCGTTCAGCGGTCACTGGTGGGGAGGCCGTCGACGGTCTCGGTGATGCGGTTCCACAGGAACGGAGCGAGCGAGCGGGTGAACGTCGCGGTGAAATGGTGGCGGTCGCGATAGACGTTCACGCCGCCGATCATCGCGGGGCAGACGTCCTCGAGGCAGTAGAAGTCGGTCATGTCGATCCGGTGCGCGCCGTCGGTCATCCGCGCCGCGTCGCCGAACGGGTCGCCGTACGGGAACGCGTCCTCACGCGGGACCGAGCAGGTGGTCTCGTCCCACGAGTCGACGCGGTCCAGGCACTTCGCCGGCGGGGTGCCGTTGTCGGGGTTGTCGACGAGGGCGGCCACCGGGATGCCGAGCTTCGTCCCGCGGGTCCACGCCTCCGAGAGCGCCTTCGCCTGCTGCGTGCGCGAGCCCGCGAGGTTGCGCGCGTAGCCGGTGGTGACGATCAGGTCGATGTCGTCGCGGTTCTGCTCGAGCCACTCCTCGACGTTCTCGCGCCACGCGGGGCACGTGTCGAGGACCTCGGGAACCGCGGTGCGGCCCGGAAGGTCGGTCGACCACGCGCAGCCGCCCTTGAGGTGGGTGGTCAGCGAGAGCTCGCCGATCTCGGCCAGGCGCACGAAGCCCGGCAGCATGGCGCGCGCGTGCGAGTCGCCCAGGAGCACGACGTGGGGCCGGTCGGCCGAGCGCTCGCCGAACTCGCACGACTTGAGCTCGACCTGCTCGTTCTTGCCCCAGCACTCGCTGCGACCGCCCCAGTCGCGTCCGACGTCGGGTCCGGCGGGGACGCGCATCGTGGCGAGCTCGGGGTTCTCGCACTCCCCCGCCGGCGGCATCGAGGCGGCGCCGAAGCACTCGGGCATGTCGGCGTTGACGCGCGCGGTGAGCTCCTCGGCGCGCTGTTCCTGCGCGCGGCCTGCCTGCAGGCCGAACGCGGCGACTCCCACCACCACGGCCGCGGCCGTCAGCGAGCCGATCGCGGTGACGACGGGTCGTCGCATGCCGAACCTGGTGCCGAAGCGGATCGGGTTCTCGACGAACCGCATCGTGAGCCAGGCCAGGACGAAGGTCGCGACGAGGATGCCCACGCGCGGCCACAGGCCCATCTCGCCGTCGAGGATCTCGGGCAGCAGGATGATCGGCGGCCAGTGCCACAGATACATCGAGTACGAGAGGTCGCCCGTGGTCTGCACGGGCCGCCACGCCACCAGCGGCGTGGGCGAGAGGCGCCCGGCGGGCGTGCCGGCCGCGATCACGAGCAGGGTGGCCAGCACCGGCGCGATGGCGGCGGTGCCGGGGAACGGCGTGCCCTCGTCGTAGACGAAGGAGCACACGGCGATCACGCCGAAGCCGATCCACGAGGCCGCGATCGCGGTGCGGCGCGGCAGCCGGATGCGGTCGACGAGGGCGACCGCGAACACCGCGCCCGCGCCGAACTGCCACGCACGGGCCGGTGTGGCGAAGTAGGCCAGCTGCGGGTGCTGCGCGGTGAGCCACAGCGAGTAGAGGAAGCTCGCGAGCGTCACGACCGACAGCACGATCACGACGGCCCGCTTCCGGGACAGCCCGCCGAAGCGGCGCGCGAGCGCGAGCGCGGCGATGATCAGCAGCGGCCAGACGAGGTAGAACTGCTCCTCGACCGAGAGGGTCCAGTAGTGCTGGACGGCCGACGGGACGCCGTCGGCGGCGAGGTAGTCGACCGAGTCGATCGCCAGGACCCAGTTCTCGACGTACAGGGTCGAGCCGATGATCTCGCGGAAGTTCTGCGTCCACTGGGCCGGCGGCAGCCACAGCAGCACGCCGATGGTCGTCACGAACAGCACGAGGTACGCCGCCGGCAGCAGGCGCCGGGCGCGCCGTGCCCAGAACTGGGCGAGGTCGACGCGGTCCTTGCGCTCGACCTCGCGCATGAGGTGGCTCGTGATGAGGAAGCCGGAGATGACGAAGAAGACGTCGACGCCGATGTAGCCGCCGCTCAGGCGGCCGGGCCACAGGTGGAAGCCGACGACCGCCAGGACGGCGACCGCCCGCAGGGCCTGGATCTCGGGACGCATCAGGTCAGCGGCTGCGGCGGAACAGCCCGCGGCGCTGGTTCCCCGACTCGAGCTCGGCGACACGCGCCTCGAGCTTCTTCGCCCGCGCCTCGGCCTTGGCGATGCCCTGGTGCGCCGAGCGCGCCGCGTTCCAGACGCGCAGGTCCATCAGCTCGGGCTCGGTGGAGCGGGGCCGGACGACGATGCCGGGTCGCACCTCGACCTGCGCCACCGCGAGGTCGAACGGCGCCTCGCCGGCCGGGAGGTCCAGCGAGTGGCGCAGGCCGTGCTTCTCCAGGAAGCCGGCGAAGCGGGCCAGGCGCTCGGGGTGACCCTGCACGAGGCGGGTGTAGTCCGACCTCTCGAAGAGGCGCTCGGGCGTGTCCTCGCGGCGGTGCTGCGTGACCTGCGTGTGCGGGATCTCGAAGTACTCGCACAGCTCGCGGGTGCGGCTGTCGTGCACGATGACGTGCGCCGGCGTGCCCGACAGCAGCGAGGCGATGTTGCCGTGGATGCGGTGGCCCACCGTGAACTCGCGGTCGGCCATCGACTCGATCCACGTGGGGGCGTGGCAGTGGAAGACCGCCTTGTTCTCCAGGAACGCGTGGTGGCGGATCGAGCCGGGGTACCCCGGCGACGTCGCCTTCACCGACGGGCCGCCGAGCATCGCGTCGAGGTCGTTGACCTGCTGCGCGACGTACTCGGCACGGGGGTGGCGGGAGAAGACGTCCTCGACCCAGCCGCCGGGGATCGGGACGTGCGGCGTGAGGTTGAGGCTCACCTTGGTGTGCGCGTCGAACGCCGGCGCGGTGTCGCGGATCCTCAGGTCGGGGCCGCGCAGGAACATCGACGGGCAGCCGATGACGTCGACCTCGGAGAAGCCCAGGTCGGAGAGGTAGGCGGCGGTGCGCTCGCCGCGCACGCCGATCGACGGGCCACGCGACAGGACCGCGCGCATGAAGCGCTGGGCGGCGGCGTCGACCTCGTCGGAGCGCTCGGGCGTGCCGTCGAGCTGGAACTGGCCGCCGACGCCCAGGATCGTGACCGGGACGGTGAGCCGCTCGATCGCCGACGTGAGGTCGCCGAGCTGCGGCAGGTAGCCGCGGCGGAAGGCGTTGGCCAGCGGGATCACGACGTGGCGCTCCTCCTCGTTGAGGCGGTCCACGCTGCCCATGAGGGTGTTCAGGTTGTTCGCCTCGACGTCGACGCCGTCCACCATCACCGAGCGCTGCGCGGAAGCGGCGAAGATGAGGTTGCCGGAGTTCTTGCCGCAGCCGACACGGAACCTCTTCATCGAAGGAGGGTTCATCGGGTCGACGTAACGGCGGACGTAGATGCGATCTGACACGCCTTGAAGTTTCCCTGACTGCGGCAAGGAACGCGAATGCGCCCCGGGCAGCGGCCCTCCCGGCGGCTCAGCCGCGGGCGAGCGCGGCGCGCAGGCGCGCGGGATCGACGCGCCAGAAGTCGTGCTGGCGACCGTCGACGAACGTCACGGGCACCTGGTCGGTGAACCGCTGCTGCAGGTCGGGATCGGTGTCGATGTCCACGCGCGTCCAGGCGTCGCCGGTCTCGGCGACGAGCTGGGCGACGATCTGCTCGGCGGCCTCGCACAGGTGGCACCCCTCACGGGAGTAGACCACCACCCGGGCGTCCTCGGCGTGCGCGATCCTCATGCTCGCTCGCTGGCGCTCGCTCACGCCGGCTCCGAGCGCGCGAGGGCGCGCAGGCGTCCCTTCGCGACCTTGCCGGTGGGCGAGTGCGGGAGGGCGGCCACCACGATCACGCGCGAGGGCACCTTGAAGCGCGCCAGACGCTCGGCCGCGATGGAACGGACCGCGGCCTCCACCGGGGCCGAGTCGTCCTCGGGGTCGTCGGGGACGACGAAGGCCACGACCGCCTCGCCGGTGCGGTCGTCGGGCACGCCGATCACGGCGACCGACTCGACACCCGGGGCGTCGACGATCGCCTCCTCGATCTCCGAGGGGTAGACGTTGAAGCCCGAGACGTTGATGGTCTCGCGCAGGCGGTCGACGAGGACGAGGTTGCCCGCGTCGTCGAGAAGCCCGATGTCGCCCGTGGCCCACCAGCCGTCGGCGTCGGGGCCGTCGGAGCCGTCGGGCCAGTAGCCGGAGAAGAGGTTGGCACCGCGGGCGTAGATCTGCGCCGGGTCGCCGGTCGCGGCCGGCTGGCCCAGGAAGTCGCGCAGCGCGATCTCGACCCCCGGGAGCGGACGCCCGACCGAGCCCCCGGGCGGCAGCTGCCCGGGCTCGCGGCCGTCGCCGATGGTCATCGTGAGCACGGGCGAGGTCTCGGTGAGGCCGTAGCCCTGTTCGACCGGCTGGCCGGAGAGGGCATGGAACGCCTCGGCCAGCTCGGGGTCGAGAGCCGAGGCTCCGGAGACGACGAGGCGGACCCCGGCGAACGCCTCCGCCAGCCCCTCCAGCCCGACGAGGGCCTGGATCACCTGCGGCGCGACGGGCAGGTTCGTGACGCCGTGGTCGACGATGTCGCCCAGCAGCGCGCCGGGATGGAACTCCTCCACCAGTACCGCGGTGGCGCCGACCCGGACCGAGAGCGACAGCACGCAGTTCAGCCCGTAGATGTGGAACATCGGCAGCAGGCCGAGCACGACGTCGTCGGGCGTGACGACCCGCGGCGAGTCGACCTGCAGCAGCTGGTCGAGGTCGGCCGCGAGCGCGCGATGCGTGAGCATGACGCCGCGCGGCAGGCCCGTGGCCCCCGACGTGAAGAGGACGACCGCGAGCGACTCGGGGTCGCGCGGGGCGATCGGCTCCAGGTCGGCTGCGTGCTCGAGCAGCGCACCGAAGCGCAGCTCACCCGCCTCGGGGGCGGCGCGGTGGACGACGATGAGCGAGTCGCCCGTCTCGGCCTGACGCACCTGCGTGATCGACTGGGCGTCGCCGACGACGATCTTGGGAGAGCAGGCCTCGACCATCCGCGAGATCTCGCGCGGGGTGGCGCGCGGGTTGATCGGCACGGCGACGAGGCCGCCGCGCAACACGCCGTAGTAGGCCACGGCGAGGTCGATGCCGTTGGCCATGACGAGGGCGACTCGCTGTCCGGCGAGGACGTTGCGGCCCAGCAGGGTCCGGGCGACGCGATCGGCCCACTCGTCGAACTCTGCCCACGTCACGCGGCGGTCGCTCCGGGGCTCGATCAGGGCGATGCCCCCAGGGTCACGACGCGCGGTCTCGCGCAGATCGTCACTCACGTTGACGGTCATGGCGACGAGTCAACCACACCTCGCGGCACGGCAACGCCGTTACAGTGACGCCATGTCTCCGCGCCGACCGCACGACGCCCCGCTCAACCTGCAGTCGCGCTCGATCCTGGCCGGTCAGGCGGCGGCCGCCGCGGCCGAGGTGGAGCAGGCACTCGCGCAGCCCGCCGACCCCACCGCCGCCGCGTTCTTCGACGTGGACAACACGATCATGCAGGGGGCCTCGATCTTCCTGCTCGCGCGCGGCCTGCACCGACGCGAGTTCTTCACGACCCGCGACATCGCCCGCGCGGCCTGGCAGCAGGCCTACTTCAAGTACGTCGGCGTCGAGGACCCCCAGCACA
The DNA here is from genome assembly GCF_900167475.1 of Aeromicrobium choanae. Lineage (NCBI taxonomy): Bacteria > Bacillati > Actinomycetota > Actinomycetes > Propionibacteriales > Nocardioidaceae > Aeromicrobium > Aeromicrobium choanae. Next base: position 1,100,677 of record NZ_LT796768.1, read on the forward strand.
TCGAGCAGGCCCGCAACGCCGCCCTGCAGTTCATCGCCGGCCACGAGGTCAGCGAATTGGAGGAGATCGGCGAGGAGGTCTTCGACGAGTACATGGCGGCCAAGATCTGGCCCGGCACCCGCGCGATGGCCCAGTGGCACCTCGACCGTGGCCAGCGGGTCTGGCTGATGACCGCGGCGCCGGTGGAGATCGCGCAGGTCATCGCCCGCCGCCTCGGCCTGACCGGCGGCCTGGGCACCGTGGCCGAGCACGTCGACGGCGTCTACACCGGACGGCTCGTCGGCGACATGCTCCACGGCGAGGGCAAGGCGATCGCCGTCCGCGCCCTGGCCGAGTCCGAGGGCCTCGACCTCGAGCGCTGCTACGCCTACTCCGACTCCTCCAACGACATTCCCATGCTGTCGCTCGTGGGGCACCCGTGCGCGGTCAACCCCGACGGGGCGCTGCACTCCCACGCCAAGGCCAACGGCTGGCTGGTGCGCGACTACCGCACCGGGCGGAAGGTGGTCGCTGCCAGCGCGAAGGCCGGCGCGGCGGCGGCCCTGGCGACGACCGTCTGGCTGCTCGGCCGGCTGCTCGTTCGGCGCCTGCGGCGCTCCTAGTCGGCGTCGAGCGGGGGCTGGCGACGTTCGGGCGGGGCGCCGAGGCTCTCGTAGTCCTCGTCCGAGAGCGGCGGCAGCTCGCCCTCGGCCTCGGGCGACAGCGCGGGCAGCAGCATCGCGAGGTAGCGGCGGCGGACCGTCGCGGTGGCGACCGGCGAGTTGAGGCCCAGCACGATCATCCGCAGCAGCCAGTAGAGGTCGACCGGCTCCAGGTCGCGTCGCAGGACCCCCCTCAGCTGGCCGCGTCGCAGCAGGTCGACGAACGGCTCGGCGAGCACCTCGAGCGCCTCGTCGGTGACCTGGCTGGCGCCCACCTCGCTCAGCACGGGCGCGTAGCGGCCGATCACCTCGACGAAGTGGGCGGCCACGTCGAGCAGGTCGGCGTCCTCCGCCTCGGCACCGTCCACGAGCGGCAGCAGCTCCTCGGCGAAGATCCGCGCGAACACGGCGCTCTCGAGGGCGGCGCGGTTCGGGAAGTGCCGGTAGACCGTGGCGACGCCGACACCCGCCTCGGCCGCGATCTGCTCCATCGAGGGCGCGGCGTCCTCGGCCCAGAGGCGCTGGACCGCGGCGAGGATGCGCTCGGCGTTGGCGAGCGAGTCACGTCGTGACACAGGTCTCCACCCCTCCTCTGGCCTCGTTGCACCACCCATCCTACGATGTGAGAGTCATCTATCACTTCGTGAGGAACGCTTGTGTCGACTCTCCTGTACCGCTGGGGCAAGTCCGCCTTCGCCCACCCGTTCCGCTTCCTCGGCGCCTGGCTCGTGCTGCTCGTCGTCATCGTCGGGTCGATCGCGGTCAACGCGCCGAAGCTCAGCAGTGAGGTGACCATCAACGGCGTCCCCGCGCAGGAGGTGCTGGAGCAGCTCGAGCGCGAGATGCCGGCCGCCGCGGGTGGCGCCGGCCAGATCGTCTACCGCGCGCCGGAGGGCACCACCTTCTTCGACGAGGCGTCCGCCGCTCCCCTGGCCCAGTCGATGCAGGGGATCTACGAGGACGACAACGTCGTGAACCCGCTCGACCTCGCCGGCTCGGAGCAGGCGCAGGCCGCCGCGCAGGAGCAGATGGCCGGGCAGGTCCGGGCCGCCCAGCAGGCCATCGCGGCCGCGCAGGCCGGCCGCGAGCTCGACCAGCCCGTGCCGCTCGTCGTCGGCGGCGAGCTGGTGCCCGGTGTGACGATCTCGCCGGACGGCACCGTCGCCATGGCGCAGTTCCAGTTCGCCAAGCAGACGATCGACCTCCCCGCGGGTGCCATCGAGGAGGTCCTCGACCGCGCAGAGGCGCCCCTGGAGGGCACCGACGTGGAGGTCCTGCCCGGGGCCTCGCTGCAGGAGCTGCCCGAAGTGGCCGGAGCCGGCGAGGCCGTCGGCATCGTCGTCGCGGCGATCGTGCTCTTCCTCGTCCTGGGCTCCGTCGTGGCCGCCGGCCTGCCGCTCGCGACCGCACTGCTCGGCGTCGGCGTGGGCGTCGGTGGCGCCTACGCGCTGGGCCACTTCTACGACCTCGGCTCGATGAGCGTCGTGCTCGGTCTCATGCTGGGCCTGGCCGTCGGCATCGACTACGCCCTCTTCATCGTCAACCGGCAGCGCCGCCTCATCATGCGTGAGCGCCTGAGCGCCCACGAGGCCACCGGTCGCGCGGTCGGCACCGCCGGCAGTGCCGTGTTCTTCGCCGGCACCACCGTCGTCATCGCCCTCGCGGCGCTCACGGTCATCGGCATCAGCCTCCTGACGACGATGGCGATCATCGCCACCGCGACCGTGGCCGTGGCCGTCCTCGTGGCGCTCACCGCCCTGCCGGCCCTGCTGGGCCTGGTCAACGAGCGGATCGTGTCGGCCAAGGCGCGCGAGAAGTTCGAGGAGCGCGAGGCCGCCGGCGTCGACCACGCCACCGCACGCCGCTGGGCGACCTTCCTGTCCAAGCACCGCTTCATCGCCTCGGGCGCCGTCATCCTGACGACCCTCGTCATCGCGATCCCCGCGCTCGACATGCGCCTGGGCCTGCCCTCGAGCGAGAACTACAACTCCGGCACCGACCAGCGCGAGAGCTACGAGACGGTCAGCGAGGCGTTCGGCGAGGGACTCAACGGTCCCCTGCTCGTGGTGCTGTCGTCACGCGACGACCAGCCCGTCGACCAGGAGGCCGCGGGCGCCGTCCTGGCCGAGCTCGGCCAGGTGAAGGACGTCGCCTCGGCGTCGGCCGCCGGCATGAGCGAGGACGGCCGCACGGTGCTCGTCTCGCTGATCCCTCGTGAGGGCCCGACCGATCCGTCCACCGAGACGCTCGTGCACGCCCTGCGCGACGCGTCGACCGAGTTCGAGGCGACATACGCCATCGACCTCGGCGTGACCGGCCAGACCGCCATGGGCATCGACATCGCCGAGAAGATGAGCGAGGTCATGCCGATCTACCTGGGCATCGTCGTGCTGCTGTCGCTCATCGTCCTGACGATCGTGTTCCGCTCGATCATCGTGCCGCTCAAGGCCACGGCGGGCTTCCTGCTGACGATCCTGGCCACGCTCGGCGCCACCACCGCCGTGTTCCAGTGGGGCTGGCTGAACGGCCTCTTCGGGCTCGACTCGACCGGCCCGGTGATGGCGATGCTCCCGATCCTGGTCACGGGCATCGCCTACGGCCTGGCGATGGACTACCAGGTGTTCCTGGTGTCGTCGATGCGCGAGTCGTGGGTCCACGGCCACAGCGGCCGCGAGTCGGTGATCGACGGATTCGCCCACTCCAGCCGTGTGGTCGTCGCCGCCGCGGTCATCATGACGGCCGTGTTCGCCGGCTTCATCTTCAACGGCGACCCGATGATCAAGCAGATCGGCTTCGCCCTGGCGGTCGCGATCGCGATCGACGCGTTCCTCGTGCGCATGACGCTCGTGCCCGCGCTGATGGCGATGTTCGGCGACCGCGCCTGGCGCCTGCCGGCATGGCTCGACCGCCTGCTCCCCGACCTGGACATCGAGGGCGACCAGCTGCTCAAGCGCCTCGGCGCGAAGGACTCCTGAGCCGGAGGGCGAACTTTTCTCGGCGCGCATGTAACACGGGGGCGCCCCCGTGACATGTGAGAGGTGTCAGCAGTCCACGGACTGCCCCACACCTGAGGAGATCACATGAAGAACAGCGCACGCATCGGCGCGCTCGCCGCGGGCCTCGCCCTCTCGCTGGGCCCCCTCACGGCTCCCGCGCAGGCCGACGCTCCGACCAAGGAGCCTTGCGCGACCCAGACCACCCAGGTCGCCCGCGCCGAGGCGCAGCTGGCGAAGGTGAACGCCGTGTTCGCCAAGAAGCAGGCGAAGGTCAAGAAGGCCAAGAAGGCCGTCGTCCAGGCCGACACGCGCGCCGAGAAGCGTCAGGCCGTGAAGAAGCTGAAGGTGGCCAAGGAGCGTCGCACCAAGGTCGTCAAGATCAAGAAGGCCCAGGTGCAGCGCGTCGCCAAGGCGAAGGCCCGCCTGGCCAAGTGCCTGGCGAGCCAGCCCACCACCTGATCGTCCCCCCGGACTCGCCTGCGGATCTGCTGCGCGGGCGTGGGAGGCCGGCCCGCCCCAATCCCCCGGGGCGGGCCGGTTCATCCGTCGGTGCGGGTTCAGATCCCGGGCGCCACGTCCGGGATCGCCTCGAGGGAGGCCCGCACCGACGAACCTCCTGCGAGCCGGCGCAGGCCGCGGTGCCGTGCCACGCGCAGCGCGACCGCGCTGATGCCCAGCACCTCCGCGGCCGTGCGCGGATCCATGCCGAGTCCGTCCACGAGGCCCACGGCCGCGCGCTCGCGGGGCGGCAGGCCCGCCAGGACGGCACGGAGCCACTCCTGGTGGGCGACGTCAGGGCCGTGGTCGGGAACCGGCTCGAGCGCCAGCTCCTCCCCCTCGGTCGGACGGGTGTTGCGACGCTGCCACGTGCGTCGCGAGGTGGCGCTGATCCGGCGCGCGATGCCGAAGATCCAACCGCCGAAGTCGGACGACGTGCCCTCGAACTCCGCGACCTTGCTGGCGGCGACGAACCAGGCCTCGGCCGCGACGTCCTCGGGCGCGGCCGCGGAGTCGCCGGTGGGCCGGGTGCGCAGCCACGCGACCAGCCGGCCCGCGTGCTCGACGTAGAGCGCGCGCCACGCCTCCTGCTCGCCGCGCTTGGCCGCTGAGACGAGGGCGTCGTCAGTCATCGTCGGCCCCCGCTCCCCGGCCCTGCGGCTCCTCGGGTGCCGACTTCCCCTCGGCACGCTCGGCGCCCTGGCCGCGCTCCCGGTCCTGCTCCTGCTCCTGCGACGAGCCGCCGTTGCCGCGGTCCTGCTTCTCCTTCTGCTTCTCCTGCCCGAGGTGCTGGCCGTTCTCGCCCTTGTCCTCGCTGCGCGTCTCGCCCTGCCCCCGGTCCTTCTGCTGGCCGGGTGCCTGGTCCTGGCCCTGGTCCTTGCCCTTCGCGGGCGCGTCGGCGTCCGGGGAGCCGGTACCGGAACCCGCCTCGTCGTCGCGGGCCGGTGAGCCGGTCTCGCGACGGAGGGGCGCTGCGGGCTCGACCGCGCCGCCGTCGGACCCCGCGCCCTCGTCGGCGTCGCCAGCGGGGGCACCACCCTGCTCACCCCGTGGAGCCGGCGGGTCAGGCGTCACCACGGACTCGCGCAAAGGCGACGACGGCAGGCCGGGGACCTCGATCGCGCCGACCGCCCAGGCCCCACCCACGGAGACGGCGCTGATGCCCAGGAACGCCGCGACAGCCACGACGACGCGGTGCCGGCGTCGCGAGGCCGCGGCGGTGACGCTGCTCGTGCGGGCCGCCTCGGCCAGTTGCTGGACGAGGTGGTCCGGCGGCTCGAGCGTCGGTGCGTCTAGCCGGAGGTCGGGGCGTCCGTACGACATCAGGGCTCCTGACGGGACAGGTCAGACGAAGGGATTGCCGCGCTCGACCAGCAAGGAGTACAGCGTCTGCTGGATCGTCTCGCGGACCTGGTCGGTGACGTTGAACAGCAGCATCGGGTCGTCGGCCGACTCGGGTGGGTAGGCGTCGGTGCGCACCGGCTCACCGAACTCGATGATCCACTTGCTCGGCAGCGGGATCAGCCCGAGCGGGCCGAGCAGCGGGAAGAACGGCGTGATGGGGATGTACGGCAGCCCCAGCAGCCGGGCGAGCGAGGGGATGTTGCCGATCAGCGGGTAGATCTCCTCGGCACCGACGATCGACACCGGGATGATCGGCACCTGCGCGCGCATCGCGGACGAGACGAACCCGCCGCGACCGAAGCGCTGCAGCTTGTAGCGCTCGCTGAACGGCTTGCCCACGCCCTTGAAGCCCTCGGGCCACACCGCGGCGAGCTCACCGGAGGTCAGCAGCCGCTCGGCGTCCTCGGCGCACGCGAGGGTGGCGCCCATCTTGCGCGCGATCTGGCCGACGTAGGGCAGCCGGAACACGAGATCGGCGCCGAGCGGACGGATCGGCCGGCCCGTGTGCTTGCGCACGGCGTAGCCGGTGATCAGTCCGTCGACCGGCACGGTGCCTGAGTGGTTCGCCACCAGCAGGGCGCCACCGTCGGTGGGGATGTTCTCGACACCGCGCACCTCGAGGCGGAACCAGCTCTCGGCCAGCGGCTCGACGAGGTGGGTCAGCAGGTCGAGCACCTCGGGGTCGAGGCCGAACTCGTCCACCTCGTAGCCGCCCGAGAGCCGGCGGCGCAGGTTGCCGACGATGTCGACGATCTTCACCTGCCAGTCGGTGCCCATCAGCCGGCGAGCTCCCTCGGCGAAGGCCGCGGCCACGTCCTCGGGGTCGATGTCGGCCGTGGCCTCGCGGGGCGGCTCCTGACGGGGAGCCTCGTCCTCGGGCACGGCGTGCAGGTGGCGCTCGCGCTGGGGACCCGGTGCGGTCTCCTCGGGCTCGACCGTGGGCTGCCGCGGCGGATCCGCCGGCTTCTTCGCGGCCGGCGCCTTCTTCGTCGTCTTCTTCGCCGCCTTCTTGGCGGGGCTGGTGGCGGCGCTCTTGGCGGCGGCGGAGGTGGCCGCCTCGGCCTGGGCGGCCGAGGTGGGCTTGGTGCCCGAGCCCGCCTTCTTGGCAGCGGACTTCCTGGCCGGTGTCGCCTTCTTCGCCGCGGCCTTCTTGGCGGCGGGCCCGGCGAGCGTGCGTGCGGCTCGCGAGGGCGACGTGGAGCCGTTGCCGCGACCCGCGCGTCCCGAGGTGCCGATGCCCTTGAGGTCGTCCTTCATCCCGTGATCCCCCATGAGTGCAGCAGGCCCGGGCGCGCCGTCTCGGCGTACCACTCGAAGGTCTCGCGCGTCGTGTGCCGGGGACTGTAGCCGAAGATCTCGTGCAGGGCGGTGGTGTCCAGCACCCGGCCGTACGTCAGCAGGCGGTGGACGCCCGGCGACACGTCCGAGCCCATGTAGTGCACCATCCGGCGCAGCACCGAGCCGAAGCCCAGCGGCGGCAGCGGAATCGTGGGCTTGCCCATGATCCGGGCCGCCTGGGTGAGCATGAGGATGCCGTCGCCCGCCACGTTGAAGGTGCCCGGCCGGTCGGACAGCGCGGCCATGGCAACGACCTCGAGTGCGTCCTGGGGGTGCAGCAGCTGCAACCGGGCGTCGAAGCCCATGGGGACCGGCAGCACGGGGTTGGAGAAGTACATTCCCAGCACGGTGGGGAAGTGCGGCGAGAGCCACTGCGCCATGCGCAGCGTGGTGACCGTGACGTCGGGGCGACGGCGCGCGAAGCCGCGCGTGTAGCCCTCGACCTCGACGATGTCCTTGGCGAAGCCGGACTTCGTGCCGCCGCGTGCCGTGGCGGACTCGGTGAACACCGCGGGATCGCGCGGAGACGCGCCGTACACGGCAGCACTGCTGGCGAGCACGACGCGCTGGACGGTGTCGGAACGCTGGCACGCGGCGAGCACCTGCATCGTGCCGATGACGTTGATCTCCTTGGTGGCACTGCCGCCCCCGCGCGATCGCATCGGCGCCAGGTCCATGTGGACCACGGTGTCGACGTCCTCGACGGCAAGAACCTTGGAGATGACCGGCGTGCGGATGTCCGCACGCACGAATTTGACTGACCCGAGATCGTCGGTGGGCAAGGTCGTGTCGACTGCGACGACCCTGGCATCACCAGCTTCAGCGATGCGCCTCGCGGCGAGAGCCACGCCCGGCGTGGCCGCGCCCGTGACGAGGACGACCCCGGTCATTGGTCACTTGCCCAGACGGCGGCGCTGCACGCGTGTGCGCTTCAGCATCTTGCGGTGCTTCTTCTTCGACATCCGCTTGCGGCGCTTCTTGATGACAGAACCCACGACTCACCTCGATCTGATCTTTCACACAGGACAGACCAACCCTAGGCGATCGCACCCCGCATGCACACAGCGGTGGGCAGTGGAACGTCAGCGACCGTCGGTCCGCCCCCCGCGGACCTCGGGCCGGATCAGCCGGCTTGGTAGAACGACTTCTGCAGCAGCTCCTCGACCGCGTGCTCAGGCACACGGAAGGAACGGCCGACACGCACGGCTTCGAGCTCGCCGGAATGCACGAGCCGGTACACCGTCATCTTCGAGACACGGATCTGGTCCGCGACCTCGGCAACGGTCATGAAGCGGGTTCCCTCAGACATCTCACACCATCCTCCCAGGGGCACGCGCGCTCTCCGGCTTCCCCACCGGAGAGTGAGCGCGCGTGCTTGGTGTGAAGCGTAGTGGCAGAAGGGTCACCTGGGAACGAAAAATTTGAAACTCATGGCCGTCTGGCGTACCGTCCGCGCTCGACCCGCTCCATGTGTACCGCGACCGTACCCCTAAACCGGCAGTTACGCCGGGGGTTTCGGTCAGTACGAGGGGTCGAGGCCGATCAGCGGAAAAGTCTCGGTGCGGGTCGCCTGGATCGATCGGTCGAGCCACGAGGCGGGGTCGTACCCGTCCTCCCAGCGCCGGTAGAGCGCTCGCCGGCCGTCGGTCATCCGCGTGGGCGCGGGCTGACCGCGCAGCTCCTCCACGGCCCGCCGCCACGCCTCGGGCGTCTCGGTCTCGGGGGGAAGCGGGTGCCCGCTGACGATCGACAGCAGGTGGCCCCACGCGCGCGGCACGACGTCGACCACGGCGTAGCCGCCCCCGCCCGTGGCGAGCCACCTGCCCGCGGTGACCTCCTCGGCCAGGTCGCGGACCGCGAGGTAGGACGCGCGCTGGCCGTCGACGCTCAGCATCAGGTTGGTCAGCGGGTCGTCCATGTGAGAGTCGCAGCCGTGCTGGCTGACGATCACCTCGGGCGCGAACTCGCGGACGATCGGCGGGACCACGGCATGGAAGGCGCGGAGCCAGCCGGCGTCGGAGGTACCGGGCGGCAGCGGGACGTTGACCGCCGAGCCCTCGGCGCCCTCGGCCCCAACCTCGGTGGAGTAGCCCGTGCCGGGGAACAGGGTCTGCGGCGACTCGTGCAACGAGATCGTGAGCACCCGCGGGTCGTGGTAGAAGATCGCCTGCACCCCGTCGCCGTGGTGGGCGTCGACGTCGATGTAGACGATCTTCTGCGCGCCGTGGTCCAGCATCCACTGGATGCCCATCGCGACGTCGTTGTAGACGCAGAAGCCGCTCGCGCGGCCGGGCATCGCGTGGTGCAGGCCGCCGCTCACGTTGATCGCCCGCTTGCGCTCGCCCGTCCAGACCAGGCGCGCGGCCTCCAGGCTCGCTCCGGCGATGAGGGCGCTGGCGTCGTGCATCCCGCGGAAGACCGGGTTGTCCTCGGTGCCGAGCCCGTGGGCGGCGTCGGTGTGCGTCGGGTGCTTGCTCAGGTTGACCACGCGCTCGACGTAGTCGGGCGTGTGGACGCTGAGCAGCTCGCGCTCGGTGGCGGGCCGGGCGCCCACGACGTCGAGGTCCTCCAGGACCCCCAGCTCCTCGGCGAGCGCCATGGTCAGCTTGACCCGGATCGGCGCCATCGGGTGCGAGGGCCCGAAGTCGTAGTCGGTGAGGTGCTCGTCGAACACCACCGCGGCGCGATCGTCCATGCCCGTCACCCTAGTTCCGCCGAACGGGCGATCGCGGCGAGAACGCCGGCCCGGATCCCCTCGCCCACCCCGTGCTGGTCGAAGGTGGTGATCGCGGCGTGCGTGGTGCCGTTCGGCGAGGTCACCCGGCGGCGCAACTCCTCGGGCGACTCGTCCGAGCCGGCCAGCAGCTCGGCCGCGCCGACGAGCGTCTGCACGGTCAGCGTGCGGGCGTCCTGGGGGTCGAGTCCGCCCTCGACCCCGGCGGCGATCATGTGCTCGGCGAGGTGGAACAGGTAGGCCGGTCCCGATCCGGAGACCGCGGTGACCGCGTCCTGGTGGGACTCGTCGACCACGACGACCTCGCCGCCGGCGCCGAGCAGGTCGACCACGGCCTCGAGCCGATCCGCGGGCACCCGGCTCCCTGGCGAGACGCCGAACATCCCGCGCCCGATGACGGCCGGCGTGTTCGGCATCGCGCGGACGACGCCGACGGTTTCGGGCAGCGCGGCCTCGATCGTGGCGTTGCGCACGCCGGCCGCCAGCGAGACCACGGTGGCACCGGCGTCGACCGAGGCGGCGAGCTGCGGCAGCACCGTTGCGACGTCCTGGGGCTTCACGACGAGCAGGATCACGTCGGCACCGGCGACCGCGGCGACGTCCTCGGCGCTGGCATGCCCCTGGCCCTCCAGCTCGGCCCGGCGCTCGGCACTGCGCTCGATCACGACGATGTCGTCGTGGCCCGCGCGGGCCATCGCCTCGGCCAGCGTGCCACCCATGACCCCGCCACCGACGACCGCGATCCTCATGGGATCGAGGGTAGTTCCCCCCGGGCCGGCGCCGGTCCCGACCCTGCTCTCAGGCGTGACCCGCGTCTCTCACGCGTCGATCCCCAGGACCGCGAGCGCCTCCTCGACGGACCGGACGATCGTGAACAGCTCCTCGTCACGCGGACCGATGAAGCCCTCGGCCGCGCCGTGCGAGACGATCTCGCGCAGTGGCCCGTAGTAGCCCTCGGTGTCGACCACGACGATCGGCTTGTCGTGGAAGCCCAGCTGGCGCCACGTCAGGATCTCGAAGAACTCCTCGTACGTGCCGAGCCCACCCGGCAGGACGACGAACGCGTCCGACAGCTGGTGCATCAGCGCCTTCCGCTCGTGCATCGTCTCCACGACGTGCATGTCGGGATCGCCGCGATGGCCGCCCTCGCGCTCGAGCAGCGACTGGGGGATGACGCCGACGACGCGGCCGCCGCCCTCGCGCGCGGCACGCGATGCCGCGCCCATGATGCCGATCCCGCCGCCGCCGAACACCAGGTCGACGCCGGCGCCGGCCAGCGCGGCACCGAGCTGCTCGGCCGCGGCGAGGTACTCGGGACGGGCTCCGTCGCGCGCTCCGCAGAACACGCAGACGGCGCCGATGGTGGTCTCACTCATGGAAGTCACGGTGCCAGTGTGGGACGAACCGCACGTGACCGGGCGGCAACCGGCGGGCGACGGCGTGCCGACCGGGCCTATCGTGGCCCGGTGCGCATCGATCCCTTCGTGCTGATGATCCTGGGCCTGGCCGGCCTCGGGATCGTCCTGCCCGCGCAGGGCGTCGTGCTCGACGTGGTGTCGGTGCTGGTGCAGGTGGGCATCGTCGCGCTGTTCTTCCTCTACGGGGCGCGCCTGTCGACCGCCGAGGTGGTGCACGGCCTGACCGCGTGGCGGGTGCACGCCGTGATCGTGGCGGTGACGTTCGTGGTCTTCCCCCTGATGGGACTGGCCCTGTCCCCGCTGGCGCCCTCGGTGATCTCGCAGCAGCTGCTCGCCGCGCTCGTGTTCGTGTGCCTCGTCCCCTCCACGGTGCAGTCGTCCGTCGCGTTCACGTCGATCGCCGGCGGCGACCGCGCGATCGCCGTGGTCGCGGCATCGACGTCGAGCCTGCTCGGCGTCTTCCTCACGCCCCTGCTGGTCGCGCTCGTGCTCGGGGGCGACGTCACGGTGGACGCGGAGTCCGTCCTGCGGATCGTCGGCCTGCTGCTCGTGCCCTTCCTCGCGGGGCAGGTCGCGCGCCGGTGGCTGCGGCCGTGGCTGATGCGCCACGAGATGGGGTTGCGCCGCTTCGACCGCTCGACCGTGCTGCTCGTGGTCTACGCCGGCTTCAGCCGGGGAACGAACGCCGACGTGTGGAGCGTGCTCGACTGGGGCGACGGCGCCGTCGTGGGCGCGGTGTGCGTCGGCCTGTTGGCCGTCTCGTCGGTGCTGTGCTGGGTGGCCGGGCGACGCTTCGGGCGGGGCGCCCGGATCGCGATCTACTTCTGCGGGACGAACAAGTCGCTCGCGGCGGGCCTGCCGATGGCCAGCGTGCTGTTCTCCGCGACCACGTTCCCGCTGATGATCCTGCCGCTCATGGTCTATCACCAGCTCCAGCTGATCGTCGGCTCGCTCATCGCCACCAGACTGTCGGGGCACGGTCGTAGCGTGAATCCATGACTGTCACTCCAGCGATGATCACGTGCGACACGACCGACGCCACGGCGTTGGCCACCTGGTGGGCCGAGCAGACCGGCGGCACCATCACCGAGGAGAACGACGGCTGGTACGTCATCGTCTCCGTTCCCGACAGCCCCACGCTGGCCTTCCAGAAGGTGGAGGACCCCACGCCGGGCAAGAACCGCCTGCACCTCGACGTGCTCACCGACGACCTCGACGCCGAGGTCGCCCGGCTGCGCGAGGCGGGCGCCGGGCTGGTCGCCGAGCGCGGCGACGAGAACTTCCGGTGGGTCACGCTCACCGATCCGGCCGGCAACGAGTTCTGCGTCGCCCAGCGGTCCTGATCCGGCTCAGACGGGCGTCGGCGCCAGGTGCAGCCGCGCGTAGGCCAGCGCCTCCAGCAGGTCGGCGTCGCGGTCGGCGGCCTTGCGGGTGTTGACCTCCACCACGACGTGACCGGTGAAGCCCCGGTCCGCGAGGTGGCCCAGCAGCTTGTCGCACCCCTGCGTGCCCCGGCCGGGGATGAGGTGCTCGTCCTTCATCGACCCCGACCCGTCGGCGAGGTGGATGTGCGTCAGGCGCTCGCCCAGGTCGTCGATGAGCCGCATCGAGTCGATCCGCGAGGTGGCGCTGTGCGAGAAGTCGACCGTGACGTTCTCGTACTCGAAGGGCACCGGGTCCCACCCCGGCGCGTAGGCCTGGAACTCGCGCTTGCCCGAGCGCCACGGATACATGTTCTCCACGGCGAAGGCCACGTCGTACTCGTCCTCGAGCCGGGCGATCCCGTCGACGAACCCGCGCGCGTACTCGCGCTGCCAGCGGAACGGCGGGTGCACCACCACGGTGTCGGCGCCGACGTCGAGCGCCATCTCGGCGCTGCGGTGCAGCTTGCCCCACGGGTCGGTGCCCCACACGCGCTGGGTCACCAGCAGGCAGGGCGCGTGGATCGAGACCACGGGGATGGCGTGCGACGACGCCAGGGCCTTGATGGCGGTGGTGTCGGCGCTGACGTCGTCGAGGCCCACCATCACCTCGACCCCGTCGTAGCCCAGCCGCGCCGCGGTCGCGAAGCCGGCTGCCGTGCCCTCGGGGTAGACCGACGACGTGGACAGCGAGACCATCGGCTGGCTCGAGCGCATGCTCACGCCTCCCAGCCTAGAGCGGTCCTGGTCACAAGTGGTCCAAGTACTCGATCAGCACACCCTCGCGCAGCGCCCACGGACAGATGAGCAGCTCCTCGAGGCCGAAGAGCTCCATGGTCGCCTCCGCCACCACCGCGCCCGCTCGCATCTGGTGCGCACGCAGGGCGGAGACGCCCGGCATCGCGGCGATCTGCTCGTCGGACGCGACCCGCAGCTCCTGGGCCAGGTCGACGAGGTCACGGTGCCGGAGCGTGCGGCGCACGTAGGGTCCCTCGCCCGACGGCGCCGCCCCGCACATCCTCGCCAGCGAGCGGAAGGTCTTGCTGGTCGCGACGGCGCGATCGAACGGCCCGCCACGCAGCAGTGGGCCCGCGACGGCACCGATCTCGCGCCGCACCTCGCGACGCATGGCGTCGTGGTCGAGGCCCTGGTCGAGCCACTCCCGGGTCAGCCGGCCGGCGCCGAGCGGCAGCGACGTCGCGGTGTCGGGCGTCTCGTCCGACCCGACCGCCAGCTCGAGCGAGCCGCCGCCGATGTCGAACACGCCCAACCGGCCGGACGACCAGCCGAACCAGCGACGCACCGCGAGGAACGTCAGCCGCGCCTCGTCGTCGCCGGGAAGGATCTGCAGCTGCGTGCCGCTGGCCTCGGCGACGCGGGCGATCACCTCGTCGGCGTTGCCCGCCTCGCGCACCGCGGAGGTGGCGAACGCCAGCACGCGCTCGGCGCCCTTGTCCTCGGCCTGGGAGCCCGCCTCGACCACGTACTTGGCGAGCCGGTCGATGCCCTCGCCGGTGAGGTGGCCCTCGGCGTCGAGGTTCTCCGCGAGCCGCAGCGGCTCGCTGAAGGAGTGGGCCGGCACCGGGGGTCCGCCGCGAAACGCGTCGACGATGAGCAGGTGCCCCGTGTTGGAGCCGATGTCGAGGACGCCGATGCGCATGGGTCTCAGTCTGACATCGAGGCGACGGCCTGCGCAGCGGTCCGCCGCGGCTCGAACACGCCGGTGCGCGCGATCTCGCGGTAGAGGACCGGCGCCAGGGTGGCCGAGTACGTCGCCGAGACGTGGTTGTAGTCGCGGTAGACGTTGACCCCGCCGATCACCGCCGGGCACCGCCCGTCCACGCAGAACAGGGGCATCGTGTCGACGAAGTGGGCACCCTCGAGCTGCTCGGCCGCCGGCTCGAAGGGATCGAACTCCGGCACGAGGTCCTCGACCGGGACGTCGCACTTCGACCAGTCGCGCGAGTCGAGCTCGGTCAGACAGTCCAGCGTGTCCTCCCGCAGCCGGGGGTTGTCGCGCAGGGCCACGACCGGCACGCCCGCCTCGACCACCGGCTTCCAGGCCTCCACGTGACTGGCCACCTGGCGGGGCTTCGGGCCCTTCATCCGGCCGTTGTACGCGGTCGTGACGACGACGTCGTAGTCACGGACATGGTCCTCGAGCCAGTCCGCCAGCCGTGCGCGCCACACGTCGCACCTCGGTCCGCGCTCGGTGTCCTTGCGGTCCAGGACCGGCAGGGTGCTCCACCCGCAGCTGGCCTTCGCCGCGGCGTCCACCTCGACCACGCCGCGCTCGTCGAGCCGGCGGAACGCCCCCAGCAGCACGCGGGCGTGGGAGTCGCCCAGCACGAGCACGCGGGGCACGTCGGGATCCGGGCTCGCGTCCTCGCCCAGCTGGCAGACGTCGAGGTCGGCGTCGTCCGGGACGGACCAGCAGTCGAGGTAGGACTCGAAGTCCCACCGTGCCCGGTTCAACGGCGGACGGATGACGCCGTCGAGCTCGGGGTTGGCGCAGTCGCGACCCTCGCTCACGGCGGCCATCGTCATCGCGCCGAGGCAGGCGGGCAGGTCGGCCGTCATCACGCTCTCGACCCGCGCGACGTCGCTCTCGATGGCCTCCACCCGGTCGATGCCGGGCACGGTGACCAGGAACGCCGCGAGCACCGAGGCGGCCGCCACGGCGACCCAGACTCCCCCGCGATCGACGAGGGCGCGGACGGCGGCGACCAGACCCACCGTGGCGACGGCGGCGGCGCCCACCACGAGCAGGAGAGCGCCACGGTCGCGCAGGCCGAGGTCGCGGCCCAACACCTCAGGCGCGAGGCGCAGCGCGGGTCCGGCCCAGCACAGGCCGGCCCACGCGACGGCGCCGAACCACGCGGCCACCCGCGGGCCGAGGAGCACGGCGGGCGAACCCGGGGCGGGGCCGCTCAGGACCAGGACGAGGCCGACCACGGCGCCCGTGACGGTGGCCAGGACCCCGCCCGAGCCGAGGACGGCGATGCACGGCACGGCGAAGGTCGTGAGCCAGGCGACGAGGGCGAGATCGCGCCGCTCGACCGCCTCGGCCGGGCCTGCCATCGCGAGCGAGACGAGCACGCCGAGTCCGACCGGCCAGAACCTCGTCCCGAGGTGGGCGGCCGGGTCGAAGGCCCACCAGGCGAAGGAGGCGACCGACAGGACCAGCACGATGAGGCCGAGCCCGCTCGCCAGCCGGCCCGCGACCCATCGGAGCACGAGGACCAGCACGGCCGACTGCACCAGCAGGGCGACGATCCAGAAGAGGGCGACGGGCGACTCGGCGTCGACCCCGCGGATGTTGGTGGCCGCGAAGGCCGCCTCGCGGATGTCGCGCAGCACCGGCTCCCACTCGCCGAGGTCGAGCCAGCGCTGCACGGCCAGGCCCGTGGCCACCAGGACGAGCAACGGAGGGACGAGCAGGCGCAGGCCGGCGCCGAGGGCGGGCCCGAGCGGGCGCCGCCGCTCCACGAGCAGCGCGTGCCCCAGCAGGGCGCCGGCTGCGACCAGCAGGATCTCGGTGGCCGCTGCCGCACCCGGCAGGCGACCGGGCCAGTACAGGCCGAGCACGACCAGCGCCGAGGCGGCGCCCGCGATCGTGCACCACGCAGTGGTGGCTCGTCCCCCGGTCGTCACGTTCGTCAACCCTACGTGGCGCCGCCAGGTGACCTACTGTGTGACCGTGCCCGAGGTCGACCTGGGATTCCCCCGCTCCTTCGTGGAGTTCGCGAACCCTGACGACGCCACCGAGGTCTTCCGCTGCGACCTCACGTGGCTCACGTCGCGGTGGACCTGCATCTTCGGCGCGGGCTGCCCCGGGATCTACGCGAATGCCCCCGACTCCGGCTGCTGCACGCTGGGGGCGCACTTCAGCGACGAGGACGACCACGCCCGGGTCGCCGGCTTCGTGGATCGCCTCGACCCCACCGAGTGGGAGCTGCACGACCTGGGACACCGGGACGGATGGACCGAGCGCGACGAGGACGGCGAGCTCAAGACGCGCGTCGCGGACGGCGCCTGCATCTTCCACAACTCCCGCGACTTCCCCGGCGGCTACGGCTGCGCGCTCCACGCCCACGCACTGGCCACCGGCCTCGAGCCCCACACGACGAAGCCCGACGTGTGCTGGCAGCTGCCCCTGCGACGGCAGTTCCGCGAGGTCGACCCGGGCGACGGCTCCTCCTACACCGAGGTCAGCATCGGTGAGTACACCCGCGCCGGCTGGGGCCCGGGCGGAGCCGACCTCGACTGGTACTGCTCGTCGAACACCGAGGCCCACGTGGCCGCCGATCCGGTCTACGTGGGCAATCGCGCCGAGCTGACCGCGCTCATGGGCGAGGCGGGCTACGCCGAGCTCGTACTGCACTGCGAGCGCTTCGTCGCGGCGGGGCGGCCCGTGCCGCACCCCGCGGACCGAAGGTGACCCTGACTGCGACGCCGATCACATGGCGGGCAACAATGCCGTATGCACCTCGATCATCTGTCGTTCGCAGTCGGACCGGCCGGTCTCATCGAGACCACGACCGAGCTGAGTGAGAAGTTCGGCTCCGTGTTCCAGGCCGGCGGCATCCACCCCCGCTTCGGCACCAACAACATGATCCTGCCGCTCAAGAACCGCCAGTACCTCGAGGTCGTCGAGGCGCTCGAGCACCCCGCCTCCGACAAGGCGCCCTTCGGCCAGGCCGTCAAAGCGCGCTCCGAGCTCGGTGGCGGCTGGATGGGCTGGTGCGTGTCGGTCGACGACATCGCGCCCGTGGAGCACCGCATCGGCCGTCACGCCGTGCCGGGCAACCGCCATCGTCCCGACGGCTACAACCTGACGTGGAAGCAGATCGGCGTCCACGGCATGCGCGCCGATCCGCAGCTGCCCTTCGTCACCTGCTGGGACATCCCGGCCGAGGAGCACCCCTCGCAGATGGCCGAGTCCGAGATCGCGCTCGTCGGGCTGGAGATCGCCGGCAGCCCCGAGCGCCTCGCCGACTGGCTGGGCGAGCCGGCCGTCGGCGCCCTCGAGCAGATCGAGGTCCGGTGGGTCGCCCCGAACGGTCTTCCCGGCATCCTCGCGGCGGAGTTCGAGACGCCCGGCGGGATCGTCCGCATCTGACCCCGCGGTCTGTCGGACCTCGCGTCTAGGCTCCTTCCATGCCACCGAAGACCGCCTCCGCGTTCGCCTGCTCCGAGTGCGGCTGGACCACCGCCAAGTGGGTCGGCCGCTGCGGCGAGTGCCAGGCCTGGGGCACCGTCGACGTCGTCGGCGGCAGCTCGCGCAACGGCCGCACGGCCGCCGGTCCGGTCTCCAGCCCCGCCGTCCCGATCGCCCAGGTCACCGCCACCGAGGCGGCGTCCGTGGGCTCGGGGATCCCCGAGCTCGATCGCGTCCTCGGCGGCGGGGTGGTCTCGGGCGCCGTCATGCTGATGGCGGGCGAGCCCGGCGTCGGCAAGTCCACGCTGCTGCTCGAGGTGGCCGCCCGGTGGGCCAGGGCCGGCCGCCGCACGCTCTACGTCTCGGGCGAGGAGTCCGCCGCCCAGGTCCGGCTGCGCGCCGAGCGCACCGGTGCCCTCGCCGACGAGCTCTTCCTCGCCGCCGAGACCGATCTGGGCGGCCTGCTCACCCACATCGACGCGGTCAAGCCCAGCCTGCTGATCGTCGACTCGGTCCAGACCATCGGCTCGGCCTCGATCGAGGGCGTCCCCGGCGGCGTCACCCAGGTGCGCGAGGTCGCCGCCACGGTGATCGGGCGCGCCAAGGCCGAGGGCATCGCCACCCTCCTGGTCGGCCACGTCACCAAGGACGGCTCCGTCGCCGGTCCCCGTGTCCTGGAGCACCTCGTCGACGTCGTGCTCCAGTTCGAGGGCGACCGCACCAGCCGGCTGCGCCTGCTGCGCGCCACCAAGAACCGGTTCGGTCCGGTCGACGAGATCGGCTGCTTCGACCTCGTCGACGCCGGCATCGTCGAGGTGCCCGACCCCACGGGGCTGTTCGTCTCGCGCCACGAGTCGCCCGTCCCGGGCACGTGCGTCACGGTCACGATGGAGGGCCGCCGGCCCCTGCTGGCCGAGGTCCAGGCCCTCACCGTCGCCGCCACCACGCCGTCGCCCCGGCGCTCCTCCAGCGGCCTGGACTCGTCCCGGGTCGCGATGCTGCTGGCGGTGCTGAGCAAGACCGGCGTCTCGCTGGGCAACCAGGACGTCTACACCGCCTCGGTCGGCGGCGCCCGCCTGCACGAGCCGTCGGTCGACCTGGCCGTCGCGCTCGCCGTGATCTCGGCTGCCGGTGGATCGCCGCTGCCCGGCGGCCTCGTCGCCATCGGCGAGGTCGGGCTCGCCGGCGAGGTCCGCCCGGTGCGCGGTCTCGAGGCCCGGCTGCGCGAGGCCGCGCGGATCGGCTTCACCCACGCGATCGTCCCGACCGGCACCGAGAACCTCGACCGGGTGGGCCTGAAGGTGCTGCGAACCGGTGATCTGGCCGCCGCGCTCCGGGCGCTGCCCTAGGATGAGGCGACCACGTCCATGACCGAGAGCGGGGGATGTCGTGCCGGTTCCGGACCTCAGGGCCACACTCACCTCCGTCGCGCCCGGAACGGCGCTGCGTGAGGGACTCGAGCGCATCATGCGCGGGCGCACCGGCGCCCTGATCGTGATCGGCCAGGACCGGATCGTCGACTCGATCTCCACGGGCGGCTTCGCCCTCGACGTGCCCTTCACCGCCACCGGCGTGCGCGAGCTGGCGAAGATGGACGGCGCGATCATCCTGGACTCCTCCGCCACCCGGATCATGCGGGCCGCCGTGCACCTCATGCCCGACCCGTCGATCCCCACCACCGAGTCCGGCACCCGCCACCGCACCGCCGAGCGCGTGGCCCGCCAGACCGGCGTCCCGGTGATCTCCGTGTCGGCGTCGATGCACACGATCGCGCTCTACCAGGACGACCAGCGCTACGTCCTCGAGGAGCCCACGGTCGTCGTCAGCCGCGCCAACCAGGCCCTCCAGACGCTCGAGCGGTACCGCACCCGCCTCGACGAGGTGTCCGACGCACTGTCGGCGCTCGAGGTCGAGGACCTCGTCACCGTCCGCGACGTCACCGCCGTGGCCCAGCGTCTCGAGATGGTGCGACGCATCTCCGACGAGATCGAGATGTACGTCCTCGAGCTCGGCTCCGACGGTCGCCTGCTGTCGCTGCAGCTCAACGAGCTCGTCGGCGGCGTCGACTCCGAGCGCACCCTCGTGGTGCGCGACTATCTGCCCGCCGGCGCCGACGACCAGGTGATCAAGGTCCTCGACGAGCTGGCCGCGCTGGAGTCGCAGGAGGTGCTCGACCTGGGCATCGTCGCCTCAGCGCTGCAGATCGGCGACGGCAACTCGCTCGACGCCTCCGTCTCACCGCACGGCTACCGGCTGCTCGCGCGCATCCCGCGCCTGCCCGGCTCGGTGGTGGAGCGGCTCATCACGCACTTCGGCACCCTGCAGCGGCTG
The DNA here is from genome assembly GCF_900167475.1 of Aeromicrobium choanae. Lineage (NCBI taxonomy): Bacteria > Bacillati > Actinomycetota > Actinomycetes > Propionibacteriales > Nocardioidaceae > Aeromicrobium > Aeromicrobium choanae. Next base: position 1,120,619 of record NZ_LT796768.1, read on the forward strand.
CTGGGCGCCAGCCTCGACGACCTCCAGGCCGTCGAAGGTGTGGGCGACCTGCGCGCCCGCGGCGTGCGCGACGGCCTGTCCCGCCTCGCCGAGTCCAGCATCCTCGAGCGCTACGTCTGAGCCGACTGCCGCCTGACGTCAGTCCGTCCCGGCGGTCGAGCTGGCCTTGGGTCGCGTCGGCGTGGGCTTCGGCGTCGGCTTCTTCGCGGGCGCCGCGGTGGCCTTCGTCTCGGGCGTCTCCGGTGCGCGGCGGGCGAGCTTGAACGTGGCCTCGCCCGGCTCGCCGCCGTAGGTGCCGATCTTGAGCGTGTAGGTGCCCGGGGGCGCGAAGCCCTCGCTGCTGCCGCAGCCCGATCCCGATCCGCGACCGTTCCACTCGACGGGAGCGACGGTGCTCCAGCCGGCGGGCACGGCGACGGCCTCGTCGAAGAAGGCGGCCCGGCACACCGACGAGTCGTAGATCGGCGCGCGCTGGGTGTCGACCACGGCGAGCAGCTCGCTCGCGCTGGGCCGGAAGGTGCACGCGGTGCCGTCGAGCGCGGTCAGCATCAGGTCGATCCTGACCGGGCCGCCGGCGAACTGGCCGCCGGGAACCGAGGGGACGATCCTCACGTTGTCGGGCTCGCAGGGCTTCGCGTCGGTCTCGATCGCCACCGCCACCTGGTCGGTGGGTGCGGCCGTGGCCGGGGCGGTGCTGGCGGTCGGGGTGGGGGTGGGCTCGGTGGCGGCGGTGTCCTTCGCGTCGTCGCCACGGGTCCCGCCGACGACCTGGACGACGCCCCACGCGATGGCCAGGAGCGCGGCGAGGACGAGCAGCCTCCGCCGCCAGTAGACGTCGCGTCCGACCCGCCCGTTGCTCACCGCTCCACGTTATCCGCACGGTGCGGCGTGAAAGGATCGACGCGCCATGCCTGCGACCACTCCCCCGCCCGCCGAGCTGCACCGGCGCGTCATCGACTGGTACGACACGCATCGCCGCACGCTGCCGTGGCGCGAGGATCCTGGTCCCTGGCGCGTGATGGTCTCGGAGTTCATGCTGCAGCAGACCCCCGTGGTGCGGGTGCTTCCGGTCTTCGAGGCGTGGCTCGAGCGGTGGCCCACGCCGGCCGACCTGGCGGCGGCTCCGTCGGGTGAGGCCGTGCGCGCGTGGGGCCGGCTCGGCTACCCGCGCCGCGCGCTGCGCCTGCACGCGGCCGCGACGGCGATCGTCGAGAGCCACGACGGCGCGGTGCCGAGCACCTACGACGAGCTGCTCACGCTGCCGGGCGTCGGCGACTACACCGCCGCCGCCATCGCGTCGTTCGCCTACGGGCGGCGGGCGGTGGTGCTCGACACCAACGTGCGGCGGGTGTTCGCCCGGGTCGTGTCCGGGGTGCAGTACCCGTCCCAGGGCGTGCTGAGGGCCGAGCGCGACCTGGCGGCCTCCCTGCTGCCCGAGGACGACGCGGTCGCCGCCGCCTGGGCGGCGGCGACGATGGAGCTGGGGGCGGTGGTCTGCACGGCCCGCGCGCCCCGCTGCGAGGCGTGCCCCGTCGCCGACGTGTGCCGGTGGCGCGCGGCCGGCCATCCCCCGCACGACGGTCCACCTCGGCGCGGCCAGGCGTGGCACGGCACCGACCGCCAGTGCCGCGGCGCGCTGATGGCCGTGGTCCGCGACGCCGACGGACCCGTCGCGCCCGAGCTCGTCGCCGCGGCCTGGTCCGACACGGCCCAACGGGAGCGCTGCCTCGACTCGCTCCTCGACGACGGCCTGCTCGACCTCACCGACGACGGCCGCGTCACCCTGCCCGGCTAGGGCACGGAGGCCTCGATCGCGCGGACGAGGATCTCCCGCAGGACCTGCTGCTTGTGCGCGTTGTACTCCATGACGTGTCCACCGGCCGCCGATGCCGCGCGCTTCGCCTCGGCGTAGCGTCGCCGGTCCGCGGGATGCGCCCGGAGCCAGTCGCGGAAGATCCGCTGCCGGGCCGGCTCCTGTGCCGCGGGCCCGAACACGTGCACGTTCGCGCGCGGCTCGGCCGAGCGCAGCATCCGGTGCCCCTCCCACCACGGCTCGCGCACCGCCAGCACGAGCCCGGCCGACTCCAGCGCCGGCACGTAGGCGGCCTCGTCGTCGGCGTCCGGCACGATCACGGAGACGTCCACGATCGGCTTGGCGGGCAGGTCGGGCACGGAGGTCGAGCCGACGTGCTCGACCAGGAGCGCCGTTGCACCGATCGCGTCGACGATCCGCGACCGCAGCCGTTCGAAGTCCTCCACCCATCGCGGGTCGGGCTCCGCGATCGTCAGGTCACGCCCCGGACCGAACCCCTCGACCCACGGGCTCAGGCCCTCGGGAACGGCAGGCGCGGTGAGGTCCAGCAGGCGGGCGCGGTCCACGTCGTCGACCGTAGCGCGACGGGGTCAGGCGGGACCTTTGTAGCGAGCAAGACCCAGTGCATTGGCCCACAGCTCGGTGACGACGTCGAGCAGCTGGTCGAGATCGATGTCCGAGTTCAGGGCGATCGCGCGATGGGCCATCCGGCTGACCATGGCATTCAGGGCCAGGGCGATGAGCCACGGGTCCAGGTCGGGATTCACGAGTCCGCGCTCCTGGAACTCCCGGATCCGGCGGGCGTTGCGCCGGCCGAAGAGGTCACCTCGCACGACGCGCATCTCGGCGAAGCCCGGGTCGACCGTGGACGCCTGCTCGAACGCGACCATCAGGCCCGCGTTGCGCTGGTAGGACTCGAAGTAGGCCTGGTGAGCGGCGCGGATGGTGCTGATCGGGTCGGTCTCGACGTCCCGCAGCCGGCCGACGCCCGGGCGCATCATGTCGGCGAGGACGTCGTTGACGACCGCCGCCATGACCTCCTCCTTGCCGGTGAAGTAGGTGTAGAACGTGCCGGTCGAGCAGCCGGCCTCGACGGTGATGTCGGTGAGCCGCGCCCCGATGTACCCGTCGCGCGCGAACACCACCTTGGCCGCGGCGATCAGGGAAGCGCGCGTCCGGAGACCACGCTCGGTCGTGGGGACCTCCTTGACCACCGACGGGTGCTTGAGCAGCGGCTCGTCGAAGGTGGCCGCGGAGCCGTCCCCAACGACGCCGGCGTCGTCGTCCATGGAGACCTCCCCGTCACAGGTTGGCGCGCGAAATCTCCCCATATCCTACGAGTCGAGCGGCGGCCGTCGGCCCCAGGCGGGGCCGACCAGGTCTCGCGACGCCACCGGTCCCGTGGAGCGCACGCCCCGAGCGTGCGCAGTGCCGGATTTCGCACCATGGGCCTCGATGGACTCCTCGGACGCGTACGCCTCCAACAGGACGCAGTCGACGTACGCACCCGCTGCAGGTCGTGGCGCAGCCAGCCCTCGCCCTCGGGGAACGCGTCGCGAGCCTCCGCGAACGGCTCGTTGGTGCCCGGGTCTGTCCGCGAAGCCGACCGAGGCGTTGATCGTCATCGGGCCGACGACGTGGCGGCGCGGGGCACGATCACGAACTGCACGCCGCAGAACTCGAACTCCGCGTCCGTGACCTCGTGGCCGGCGGAGCGCGCACGCTCGAGGACCTGCTCCGGTTCCGACGCCTCGATGAACACCCGCGTGAAGGCGTTGGTCGACCCGGCCACGAAGCGGTCGACGGCCCCGCCATCGAGCTTGATGACCGCCTCACCGCTGTCGCTCTCGACCGGCTTGTCCATGAGGGTCGCCCACGTCGTCGCCATCGCGGCCGGATCGGTGCTGGTGCACTCCGCCGCGACGATCTGCGGCAGGTCGTCGCCCTGCACCTCCTCCTGCCAGCGGATCCCGGCCGGGGCGTAGGCGCCGAAGTAGTCCTCGTTGCCGTCGGTCTGGTTGAACTCCATGAGTGTTCCGCCGACGGAGCGAGGATCGAGTTGCATGTGCCGGAACGAGTCATGGCCGTAGTCGGCCTGGTTGTTCTCGGCCCCACGCAGTTCCGGCGTGCTCTCGAAGGCGACCCGCACTCCCTGCGCGTCGACCCGCTCGCGGATCTTCTCGTACTCGTCGGTGTCGTGGATGACCATGTAGCCGCCGCCACCGGGGTGCTTCGCCAGGAAGCGGGTCGCCGTGGTGCCGTCCTTCAGCGGCGCGATGAACTCGACGAAGGTCCCGCCGAAGCCCAGGAGGGCGTTCTCCAGGCCGAACTCGATGATCAGCGGGTCACGGTAGGCGATGTCGACGCCGAAGATCTCGGCGAGCTCGTCGGCGTCCGTGATCTGGGGTGAGGCGATGCACACTTGCCGCAGTCGAATCATGGTCGAATCCTTGTCGCTCGGGGCTGGGTCGGTGGCGGGGGCTCAGGAGCCGGTGAAGCGTGGCTCCCGGCGTCAGGTTCGCCGCTTAGCTGAAGCTCTGCTTCAGTCTGGCCAAGGCGCGTGGCGCCTTCCTGGGCAGCGCCGTCGCGAGGACGCACGAAGGGCCCGGGTCGATGACCCGGGCCCTGCGTGGTGGTGGTGCTCAGTCGTCGCTGCTGGCACCGGCCTCGACGGCCGGCGGAACCTCGGGCAGCTCGAGATCGGCCTTCGACGTGCCGGTGAAGGTGAACTCACCGTCCACGACGTCGACCACGACGATCTGGCCGGCGTGGAGCTCGCCGTAGAGCAGCTTCTCGGCCAGGACGTCCTCGACCTCACGCTGCACCGTGCGACGCAGCGGCCGCGCACCGAGCACGGGATCGAAGCCGTCGGCCGACAGCTTGATCTTCGCCGCGGTGGTGAGCTCGATGTCGATGTCCTTCTCGGCCAGGCGGGCCTCCAAGGAGCCAACCATCATGTCGACCATCCGCAGGATCTCCTCCTGCGTCAGCGGCGGGAACACGATGATCTCGTCGACGCGGTTCAGGAACTCCGGGCGGAAGTGCTGCTTGAGCTCCGTCCCGACGCGCTCCTTCATCTTCTCGTAGGTCCCCGCGACGTCGCCGGCCTGGGAGAAGCCCAGGTTGACGCCCTTGGAGATCTCACGCGCACCGAGGTTGGTGGTCATGATGATCACGGCGTTCTTGAAGTTGACGACGCGACCCTGACCGTCGGTGAGGTGACCCTCCTCGAGGATCTGCAGGAGCGAGTTGAAGATGTCCGGGTGGGCCTTCTCGATCTCGTCGAACAGGACCACGCTGAACGGCTTGCGCCGCACCTTCTCGGTGAGCTGGCCACCCTCCTCGTACCCGACGTAGCCCGGAGGCGAGCCGAACAGGCGCGAGACGGTGTGCTTCTCGCTGTACTCGCTCATGTCGAGCTGGATCAGCGCCTCGTCGTCGCCGAACAGGAAGTTCGCCAGCGCCTTGGACAGCCACGTCTTGCCGACGCCCGAGGGTCCGGCGAAGATGAACGATCCACCGGGACGACGGGGATCCTTCAGGCCGGCACGGCCGCGGCGGATCGCCCGGGACAGCGCCTTGATGGCCTCGTCCTGGCCGATGACGCGCTTGTGCAGCTCGTCCTCCATGTGCAGGAGCCGGCTGGACTCCTCCTCGCTGAGCTGGCCGACCGGGATGCCGGTCGCCTTGGCCAGGACCTCGGCGATGAGGTGCTCGTCGACGACCGCGACCTGGTCGAGGTCGCCGGCCTTCCAGGCGCGCTCACGCTCGTGCTTGGCGGCGATGAGCTTCTTCTCCTCGTCGCGAAGGCTCGCGGCGAGCTCGAAGTCCTGGGCGTCGATCGCGCCCTCCTTGCGGCGGCGGACGTCGGCGATCTGCTCGTCGAACTCCTTGAACTCCGGCGGCGCGGCGGCGCGACGGATGCGCAGGCGCGCACCGGCCTCGTCGATCAGGTCGATCGCCTTGTCCGGCAGGAACCGGTCGCTGACGTAGCGGTCGGCCATCGTGGCGGCGGCCACCAGGGCGTCGTCGGTGATCGAGACGCGGTGGTGCGCCTCGTACCGGTCGCGGAGCCCCTTGAGGATCTCGACCGAGTCGGCGACGGACGGCTCGTTGACGAGCACCGGCTGGAAGCGACGGTTGAGCGCCGCGTCCTTCTCGAAGTGCTTGCGGTACTCGTCGAGCGTCGTGGCGCCGATGGTCTGCAGCTCGCCGCGGGCCAGCATCGGCTTGAGGATGCTGGCGGCGTCGATCGCGCCCTCGGCGGCACCCGCACCCACCAGGGTGTGGATCTCGTCGATGAACAAGATGATGTCGCCGCGCGTGCGGATCTCCTTGAGGACCTTCTTGAGCCGCTCCTCGAAGTCGCCGCGGTAGCGCGAGCCGGCCACGAGCGCGCCGAGGTCGAGCGTGTAGATCTGCTTGTCCTTGAGCGTCTCGGGCACGTCGCCGCGCACGATGTCCTGGGCCAGCGACTCGACGACGGCGGTCTTGCCGACGCCCGGCTCGCCCACGAGGACAGGGTTGTTCTTCGTGCGGCGGCTCAGCGTCTGCATGACGCGCTCGGCCTCGTCGGCCCGGCCGATGACCGGGTCGAGCTTGCCCTCACGGGCGGCCTGCGTCAGGTTGCGGCCGAACTGGTCCAGCACGGCGCTGGACGCGGCGGCCGGAGCCTCGGTGCCGGCGCCCGTGGTCTCGGACTCCTTGCCCTGGAAGCCGCTGACCAACTGGATGACCTGCTGGCGGACGCGGTTGAGATCGGCGCCCAGCTTCACGAGGACCTGGGCGGCGACGCCCTCGCCCTCGCGGATCAGGCCGAGCAGGATGTGCTCGGTGCCGATGTAGGTGTGTCCCAGCTGCAGCGCCTCGCGCAGGCTCAGCTCGAGCACCTTCTTGGCGCGCGGGGTGAACGGGATGTGCCCGCTGGGTGCCTGCTGGCCCTGGCCGATGATGTCCTCGACCTGGCCGCGGACGGCTTCGAGCGAGATGTCAAGGCTTTCCAGCGCCTTCGCGGCGACGCCCTCACCCTCGTGGATGAGGCCCAGCAGGATGTGTTCGGTGCCGATGTAGTTGTGGCTGAGCATGCGCGCTTCCTCCTGCGCAAGCACCACGACTCGTCGGGCCCGGTCGGTGAATCTTTCGAACATGTCGGTCCCCTCTGCTGGACTGGTCTTTTCAGCATAGACGGGTCTCGGTGACCCGACTCGCCCTGTCCAGTTGCTTAACTCAACCGTCATCCACCGGCGGGGCTTCCACTGTTCGCTGTGGGCAGAACCCGATCACGTGCGGCCGGCTCCCACGGGCAGCAGCTCGCGCACCTGACGGCGCCGATCCGCCACCACCACGGCCAGGGCCAGGAGCAGGAAGAAGACCGCCACGGCCATCGTCCGGTCGGTCGACGACAGGTGCAGCGCGGCGGGCGCGGACGCGAGTGTCTCCCCCGCACCGTAGATCAAGGAGTAGTACGCGACCGAAGCCGCCGCGACGCCCAGGCTGTTGGCCACTCGCTGGCCGAGCTGACCGATCGAGCTGGCCGCACTGCCCTGCCCGGTGGGCACGTCGTGGAGCGTCATCGTGTGGTTGGGCGAGACCACGAGCCCGCCGCCGAGCCCGGAGACCAGCTGCAGCAGGGCGATGCCGACGAGGAGCACCGGATCCGACGGGGCAGAGTGGAGCAGCACCAGCGTGCCCAGGATCGTCGCCAGCACGAGGGTCATGCCCACGCCCGACAGGACCCGCCCCCACCGGTCCACCAGCCTTCCGCCGAGATAGGCGCCCAGGATCGAGGTGGCGGACGACGGCAGCAGGATCAGGCCCGTGACGAGCGGCGAGAGCCCTCGGGCCTCCTGCAGGTAGATGATCAGGCCGAGGTTGACGGCCGGCCCGCTCGCGAACCAGGTCAGCGAGACCAGCACTCCGTGGCGGAAGGAGGTGATGCGCAGCAGGGACGGGTCGATCACGCTCGAGCGGCCGGCCGCCACGCGACCACGACTCCGGCGCACGAACGCCCAGGCCGCCAGGCCGGCCGGAAGGAGCACCCACCAGCGGGCGCCCACGTCCCCGGGCCTGCCGGTCGTGAGGATGAAGGGCGTCAGCACGAGGACCAGCGCGGCGGCACCGAGGAGCAGCCCGACGACGTCGACGTCGGGCCGGCGCCCGCCGCCGGACTGCGCGCGGCCCACGGCGGGCAGCAGACGGTGGGCGGCCACCAGCAGCGCCACCGTCACGGGCAGGTTCATCACGAAGACGCCCCGCCAGCCCAGCACCGGCAGCGAGATCAGCAGCCCGCCCACGCTCGGCCCCAAGGCGGTCGACAGGCTCACGCAGATGCCATAGGTCCCGAACGCCTTGCCGCGTTCGTGAGGGGCGTAGAGCTGCTGGACGATGCCCATCATCTGCGGCATCAGCAGTCCGGCGGCCACCCCGAGCGCGGCCCGGCCGACGACGAGGGTCGCCACGCCCGGGGCGACGGCGCACACGATGCTCGCGACGAGCGACAGCCACAGGCCGGCATAGGTCAGCGCGAGCCGCCGGCCCTGGTCGCCGATGCGGCCCGCGGGCACGAGGGTGACGGCGAAGCACACGACGTAGGCGGCGGAGACCAGCTGGATCCCGGTGGGACCGGCGTCCAGCGCTCGCTCGATGGAAGGGATCGCGATCGTGACCTTGTGCAGGTCCAGCAGCAGCATGCCCGCCGTGACACCGCACAGCACGAGGACCGCCGCCCGGTTGGCGACGGTCGCGGAGTCGGTCTCGGCGGCGCTGGTCATGGGCTCGACGCGACGACGGCGGCGCGGCCCCCCGGGCCGCGCCGCCACCGTCGCACCAGAGGGCTCACGCGCCCTGGAGGAGCTTCGTGTTGTCGACCAGCTGGACGAACTGGTTCTCGGAGTCGATGAGCCCCCAGCTGGCGATCCAGTCGAGCGTCCGGTTGAAGTGGTCCTCCGGGTACGGCCCGGCGTGGATGTAGCGCAGCCGACCCCGCGAGAAGTCCTCGGGCTCGAGCTCGGCGACCTTCGAGGCCTGCGCGATGAAGTACTTCAGGTAGGGCCGGATGTCCTCGCGGATGTCGTCGACCGCACGGTTGACCGCACGGTTGATGCGCGTGAACTCGTCCTCGGCGAGGCTCTCGCCCGCGATCTCCGCGCCGAAGTAGTGGCCCTCGGCCAAGATCTTGTAGCCCTGCTTCTCCGCGACCGTGATCCACGGCTCCATCACCGCGACCGCGTCGATGTCGCCGTCGCGCAGCGCCTCGAACCGCTCCTTGCCCTTGATGCCGACGAGGTTGATGTCCGTGCGCGGCAGGAAGCCCTCGAGCAGCTGGAGGACGAGGTAGTGCGACCCGTGGTGGAAGTTGACGCCCACCCGCACCCCCGCGAGGTCGCCGGGCACGTCGTACGGCGCGTCCGGGCGGACGATGATGGCCTGGCTCGCGACGGCCGCGCGGCGGGCCACGACCTTGCCGTTGACCTGGCTGTCCTGCGACCGGCGCAGCTGGCCCCACTCGCAGGCGTTGTAGAGCTGGGACTGACCGGCCTCGAAGAGCTTGAAGCTGCTGAACGAGGAGACGCTCTCGGGCCGCTCGATGAATCGCAGCTCGGTCTCGTCGTTCGGCCGGTTGCGGATCAGCTCGACGTCGAGGCCCTCGGCCTCGAAGTAGCCCTTCTCCTCGGCGACGTAGTAGGGCAAGTAGAAGACGGCGCTGGTCGCCTCGATCTTGATCTTGGACATGGCGTTCCTTGGGGTTGGTCTAGCAGTGACTCGTAGAAGTACAGGTGCGAGGCTAGTTTTTTTTATCGTCCGCTCGTAGAAGTTTCATATAGTGAGATGTTGTTTCACCTGTCGCTCTTCGCTCTAGCGTTTCGGTCTGCAGGCGTCGCCGACGACGACGCGAACCCCCCAGAGAGCGAGCTCACGATGAAGCGCCATCCCCGAAGCCAAGGAAGGGTCCTGGCGGCAGTCCTGGCCTCCGCCGCCCTGTTGCTCACCGCCTGCGGTGGCGACGACACCGGATCGTCGGGGTCGTCCACTCCCGTCGAAGGCGGCGTCCTGAAGTACCGGTCGACCAACGTCCAGGGGACCGACCCCGCCGCGAACACCGGCTACGGCCCCGTGGTCCCCCTGCGCGGGATCGTCGACTCCCTGGTCTTCAACAAGGCCGACGGAACGTTCGAGCCGTGGCTCGCGACGGAGTGGACGGTCAACGACAACGCGACGCGCTACGAGTTCTCCCTGCGAGACGACGTGACGTTCAGCAACGGCGAGAAGCTCGATGCGGCAGCGGTCAAGCTGAACTTCGACGCGCTGCGCTCCCAGGGCGCCAAGTACGCGGTCGCGAACCAGTGGATCGGCGACCTGTCCTCGATCGAGGCACCGGACCCCACCACCGTGGTGTTCGAGTTCGGCTCGCCGAACTCCTCGTTCCTCCAGGCCGTGTCCTCGACCCCGCTGGGCATCGTCGCGCCGGAGACGTCGAAGCTCTCGTTCGACGAGCGCCAGGAGGGCGACACGATCATCGGCTCGGGCGCGTTCGCGATCTCCGAGAGCCGCGGCGAGGAGGGCTACGTCCTGGAGCGTCGTGAGGACTACGCCTGGCCGCCGGCCGGCGCGGAGAACCAGGGCCCGGCACGCCTCGCGGGCATCGAGGTGTTCACGACCCCCGACAACAGCATCGCCGCCGCGGAGCTGCGCGCCGGCAACCTGGACCTGCTGCACAACACGGAACCGGCCGACAAGACCGAGTTCTCCACGAACGAGGACATCACGATCCGCCGGGAGCCCCTGCCCGGCTCGGCGCTGGGGTTCGTGACCAACGTCGACGTTCCCGGGCTCGACGAGCTGGACGTGCGCAAGGCGTTGGCCCTCGCGGTCGACCGCGAGGCGGTGCTCGAGCGCGCCTCCGCGATCGACATCGCGCCGACCAGCGCCTATGCCGCCAGCAACCCGTTCTGGTCGGACCAGTCCGACCTGATCAAGAGCGACCTCGACGAGGCCAAGCGGCTGCTCGACGCCGCCGGCTGGAAGCCCGGCCCCGACGGCGTGCGGGAGAAGGACGGTGACCGCCTCTCGTTCGACCTGGTCTACGGCGCCTCCACCGTCTCGCACGAGCCGAACATCGCCGTGGTCCAGGCGCAGTGGAAGGACCTGGGCGTCGAGCTCAAGTTCAGCAGCCTGACGCCGGCCGAGCTGAACCAGCGGCTGCAGTCCGGCGACTACGCGTTCAGCTGGGGCTCGGGCACGCGGCCCGACGCCGACGTCCTCCGGGGTGGATACGGCGGCCTGGACGACGAGCTCGACGCGACCTTCGAGCAGATCCTGGCCGAGCCGGAGGTCGAACCGCGCAAGAAGCTCGCCACCGAGGCGGCGCGCAGGATCCTCGAGCAGTCGTACTACATCCCGCTGTACGACTTCATCCAGCCGCTCGCCTACCGCAACACCACTCACCTGCCGACGTTCGAGGCCACGCACCTGCCGTGGCTGGGCGACGTCTGGCTCGACAAGTGACCGGTCCGGGGGTGGCGCGTCCTGCGCCGCCCCCGGACGCACCCCTCAGGAGGCAGGACCCATGGCCGTAGCCGAACCCCTCGCACCCACGAGGCCCTCGCGCACGGCGGGCGCGCGCGTCGTCGCCCGCCTCGTCGCGGCGAAGGCCACCCACGCGGTGGCCGTCGTGTACGCGGCGTACACCCTCGCGTTCCTCCTGCTGTTCGTGCTTCCCGGCGACGCGGTGCTCGCAAGGATCGGGACGACCGACACCCTCGGCCAGGCGGACATCTCCGATCTCAACCTCGACCTGCTCCGGGACGAGGTCGGCCTCAGCGACAGCCTGTCCACTCAGTACTGGAACGGCATCGTCGGGCTCTTGCACGGGGACCTCGGGAACTCGCTGGTCAACGACCGTCCGGTCACCGACCTGCTCGCCGAGGCGCTGCCCAACACCCTCGCCCTCGCCGGGCTGTCACTGCTGCTGTCCGTGCCGCTGGGCTTCCTGCTCGCGGTGCTCGCGGTCAACCCGCGGTCGCGAGCCGTGCGCTCCTTCGCGGCGCTGCTCCCCTCGGCCTACGTGAGCCTGCCGGTGTTCTGGATCGGCATCCTGTTCATCTACGTCTTCTCCATCACGCTCGGCTGGTTCCCCAGCGGCGGCAGCCAGAGCCTGTCCGCCCTGGTCCTGCCCACGACGGTGCTTGCGCTGCTCGGGGCCGCGCAGTTCGCCCAGGTCCTGATCAGCAGCCTGCGAACCGAGATCGCCACGACGTACGCCGCGGTCACCGCACCGGCGAAGGGCGCAGGTCGCTTCCACACGCTGTGGCGCCACTGCCTGCGCAATGCGGCATTCCCCTTCCTGGCGATCTTCGGCCTGCGGGTCGGCGGCCTGCTCGGCGGGACCGTCGTGATCGAGGTCGTGTTCTCCAGGATCGGCATCGGCCGCCTGATGGTCGACTCGGTCAAGGCCGTCGACCTCACGGTGGTCCTGGGCCTGGTCGTGGTGCTGGCCCTGGTCTACGTCGTCATCAACGCACTGGTCGACATCGGCTACGTCCTGCTCGACCCCCGCCTGCGCCGCCGCGCCGCCGTCCACCAGGAGATCTCCTCATGACCCAGACCCTCACCTCGGAGCCCACCCGGCTCGACACCGGTGCGCCCGACCTCGCTGGCCTCGTCACGGCGGAACCGCCGGCACGGCGCCACCGGTGGCGACTCCGCGAGCTGCACGTGCACCTGCTGCTGCTCGGCGCGCTCGTCGTGATCGCGGTGTTCCCGACCCTCGTGGCGGTCCACGACCCCTTCGAGCTCGAGGGCGTGCCCTTCACAGCACCCGACGGAACCTTCTGGTTCGGCACCGACGAGATCGGCCGGGACCTCTACGCACGGGTCGTCCACGGCCTGCGGATCTCCCTGTTCTCCGCGGCGCTGGCCGTGGTGGTGGCACTCGTCCTGGGCAGCGCGGTGGGCATCGCCTCGGGCCTGCGTCCGGGCGGCTGGCTGGACCGCGTCCTGGGGGTCGGGACGGAGGCCGTCATGGCGGTGCCCTCGGTCCTGCTGGCCCTCGCCGTCATCACCACCTACGGCCGCGGCGCCTACGTGGCCGCGATCGCGATCGGGCTCGGCGAGGCGACCGGCTTCGCTCGACTCGTCCGCGGCGTCGTCATCCAGTCGGGCACGTTCACCTTCGTCGAAGCGGCCCGGACCTACGGCGCGGGGCCGGTCCGCACGATCACGCGGCACATCGTCCCCAACGTGTTCCAGCCCGTGCTGTCGTACACCGCCCTGCACTTCGGACTCGCGATGCTGGCGATCGGGTCACTGAGCTACCTGGGATTCGGGGAGGCGCCACCCTCTCCGGAGTGGGGCGTCCTGATCGCCGGCGGCCAGAAGTACCTCGCCCACGCGTGGTGGGTCGCGATCATCCCCGGCGTCGCGCTGACCGCCGTGGTCGTGCTGCTCAACCGGATCGCCTATCTCCTGCAGGAGGACCACCGATGACCGGCACCGACACGATCCTGGCGATCCGGGACCTGAGCGTGACCTACCGGCGCGACGACGACGTCGACACGGCGCTGGACTCCGTGTCCCTCGACATCCCCCGAGGAGCGGTCACGGCGATCATCGGCGAGTCCGGGTCCGGCAAGAGCACGCTCGCCCATGCGATCGTGCGCCTGCTCCCCCACAACGGATCGGTCAGGTCGGGCGCGATCGCGCTCGAGGGCGAGGACGTGCTGGCCCGCAGCGACAAGGCCTTCCGACCGCTGCGAGGTCGGCAGCTGGGGTTCGTGCCCCAGGATCCGATCGCCTCGCTGAACCCGACCCGCACGATCGGGCACCAGCTGCGTGAGGCGTTCACGCTGGCCAAGTCGGCACTGACCACCGCGCAGGTCGAGGCTCGGATCGCCGAGGACCTGCGCGACGTCGGGTTCGAGCGACCCGAGGAGCTGCTGCGCCGCTACCCCCATGAACTCTCCGGCGGCATGCGGCAGCGCATCCTCGTGGCGATGGCGTTCAGCCAGCGCCCGCAGCTGGTGATCGCCGACGAGCCGACCAGCGCGCTCGACGTCCTGGTCGGGCAGGACGTCCTGCGCAGCATCCACGAGGCGCGCCGGAAGCACGCGAGCACCGTCGTGCTGATCACGCACGACCTCGCGCTCGCGACGCACCACGCCGAGCACGTGATCGTGCTGGAACGAGGGCGCGTCGTGGAGTCGGGCCTGACGGCCGAGGTCTTCGCCGCGCCGCAGCACCGGTACACCCGCGAGCTGCTGGCGAGCTCGGTACGAGTGAAGCAGGGGCGCGTGCTCAGCATCGCCGAGGCGTACCGGCACCGGGCGCGCCGTACGCCGGCAGCCGTCTCACCGGACCCCGCGATCCGCCTGACCACCGTCCGCAAGCGGTTCGGCGACGGGCACCGGGCCACCCAGGCCGTGGACGGCGTCTCGCTTGAGGTGCCGCGCGGATCGACGTTCGCCCTGGTCGGCGAGTCCGGCTCCGGCAAGACGACGACGAGCCGGATGATCCTCGGCCTGGAGCGCCCCGACACCGGCCGGGTCGACGTGCTCGGGCGGGACGTGGGCAGCCTGGACCGCCGGGCGCTGCGCGACCTGCGCCGTGAGGTCCAGATCGTGTACCAGAGCCCCTTCGAGTCGCTGAATCCGCGGCTGAGCGTCGGTGCCATCGTCGCCGAGCCGCTCGATGCCTTCAGGATCGGCACCCGCAGGAGCCGGCGCGAGCGGGCCGCGGAGCTGCTGGACCTGGTGCGGCTCCCGTCCACGTATGCCGACCGGCGGCCGCGGGAGCTGTCGGGCGGACAGCGACAGCGCGTCGCCATCGCCCGTGCCCTGGCACTGCAGCCACGTCTGCTGGTGCTCGACGAGCCCGTGTCGGCGCTCGACGCCACGATCCAGGCGCAGGTGCTCGAGCTGCTCGGCGAGATCCAGCGCGAGTTCGGTCTGACCTACTTCCTGGTGACGCACGACCTGGCGGTGGTCGCCGACGTCGCCGATCGGGTGGCCGTCATGCGGCACGGCCGGCTCGTCGAACAGGGAGCGACGGCCGACGTCGTGCTCGCGCCCGACCACGACTACACCAAGGCGCTGCTCGCGGTCTGACGCGTGCGGGAGGGCTCCGGCAGCCGTTCGGCACCGACGTGCGGCAGGATCTCCGAGAAGATCAGGTCGAAGATCTCGTCACGGTCGTCGAGTCGGTTCGCGGGCAGGGCCGGGATGATGCGCACGTGGCGGGCACCGGCCGCCTCCATCGCCTGGATCTCCTCCACGATCCGCGAGGGGTCGCCGACCAGTGACCCGGAGGCCCGGGCCACCTCCCGTCTGGTCCACTCCGCGCGCCACTCGTCCGCCCCGCCGAGCTTCCCGGGCTGAGGGCCCTCACCGCCCAGCTCGACGTACTCGCTCCACCGGCGCTCGGCCTCCGCCTGGGTCGGTGCCACCACGATCGTCAGCCCGAAGCCGAGCCAGCGCAGGCACTCCTGCGCGATGGCGTCGTCGTGGCCACCGGCCAGCAGGGCGTCCTCGTACAGGGCCAGCTGCTCGCGGTTGTCGCCGTCCTTGGTCAGCCACTGCCCGAGGATCGCCGGAATCCCTTCGGCGCCCAGCCGCTGGATCGTCGCCGGAGTGCGTGTCGCGCGGCCGATCAGCGGCCGCGGGAGCCGGTAGGGCGCGGGGCTGATCCTCCCGGTCACGACGCCGCGGTCGACGCTCGTGCCGACGTCGACGCCGGCAGAGTCACCGTCCCACTCCCAGGCCCGGAACGCCGCCTCGATCCGCTCGGCCGTGACGAGGTTCCGGTCGAGGGACTCGACGCCGAAGGCACCGAGCTCGACCGGGGAGGCCGACCCGGGAGCCAAAGCGACCATCAGGCGGCCGCGCATGAGGTTGTCCAGCAGGTTGGTCTTCTCCACGACCCGCAGCGGGTGGTGCAGCGCCATCTGGACGACCGTGAGCGAGAGGTGGGCCGTGGTCAGCCGTGCGGCGAGGTGCGCGCCCATCATGAACGAGTCGACGTAGGTGTTGTAGCCCGCGAGGTGGTGCTCGGTCAGGCCGATGGAGGCGACGCCGTGGCGTTCCGCCTCGACTGCCGTGTCGGCCAGCTTCGCGATGATCTCGGCATCGTCCTCGGCGCCTCGGCTCTGCGGGCTCAGGTGCAGTGAAACGTACATGGGGTTGTCTTCTCTACGATACGGAGCCGTGAACATACGACACGGATACTAGAAGTTCTAGTATAGACGGTAGAGAGAGTCAGGCCGCGGCGTCCGCGGCGGCGACGGCGCGCATGCGCACGTCCAGCACCGTCTCGACGGCCGGCAGCACGCGGCATCCACGGCGGTACTGCTCCAGCAGGATCTCGGCGGCGGCCGGGTCGAGCTCATCGATCACCACCTCGATCTCCACCCGCCCCACCTTCAGACGGTCCGGCGTGTAGCGCGAGGTGCGGGCACGCACGTGGACGGTGCGGACATCCGCCTCGTCGACGTCGAGCTCCTCAGCCCCGTGCAGGACGTTGAGCAGGTTGGTGACCAGGGCCGAGACGAGGAGGTCCAGCGGCCCGGGCGCCCTGCCGGGACCTCCGGTCGCGACGGAGCCGTCCGCGAGCAGCTGGAAGGACGGGCCGCTGATCGTGAAGCGGCCCGGGATCTCGGTCGTGCAGCCGGTGACCGCACTGATGTAGTCGTAACCGGACATCGATCGCTCCTGCGGGTGGGTGACGATGTTCAGTCTGCGACCGGAACAACCCTCCCTCCCCGTCGTCCCGACATGTGGACGACGGTCGGCGGGTCAGCGCTTGGCGAGTTCGGCCGCGAAGATCGCCGACGCCCGCTTGAGCACCTCGATCTCTTCGTTCGCGGCAGCCAGCTCGGCCTCGAGCTCGGCGATCCGGGCGAGCAGCTGGTCCTTGGGGGCCTGGCGCAGGCGGACGGCGTCGCCGGAGGAGAACATCCCGTCGTCGAGGCGCTTCACCCAGATGCGCAGGGACTGCTCGCCGACCTCGAACTCCTCGGCGACCTCGCGCAGGATTGCCCGGTTGCCCGGCTCGGCCTGTCGGCGCTCGACGACGCGACGCACCGCTGCGTCGCGCACCTCGTCGCTGTACTTCTTCTCGAACGCCATGGACCGCCCTGATCGTCACTGTCGGGCCACAGCCTAGCGAGTCCCTCCCCGCAATCCCGCGTCACGATCGATCGAGCACCACCTGGTCCAGCGGCAGTCGCTCACGCGGGGCGGTGTCACGTTCGACGAACTCCGACTCGAGCGCTTCGACGGGGGTCGCCCGGCCCACGGCCACGAGGATGAACGGAACGAGCGGCGGACGCAGGCCGAACTCACTCGCCGCCAGCTCAGCGTGGAAGCCGCCCATCTGCCGCACCTGCAGCCCGAGATGCTGCGCCTGGATCGACAGGTGGGCGATCGACTGCCCGAGGTCGTACTCACCGAACCGTTGGTTCGAGCCGTCGGCCGCGGTCCGCTCGACGATGCCGAGCACGAGCGCCGAAGAGCGCGGCGCCCACACCTGATTGCGCTCGTTCGCGGTCGACGCCAGCCGTTCGTACAGCCGCGTCCCACGGCGGCCGGCGATGAACCGTCGCGGCTGGCGATTCTGCGCGGACGGGGCCCACCGCGCCGCCTCGAGCAGCGTGGTGAGCTCTTCCTCGGCGACCTGGTGATCGGGCTCGTACGAACGGGGGCTCCAGCGCTCGGCCAGCAGGTCGTGGATCGGCCTGGAGGTCGACGCCCGCCGGTCGGCTCGCTGGGTCTCGGTCGGGGTGGTCATGGCCTCAACCTGCCAAACGACGCGCACGCGTGGCGGCCGTCCCGGGATCCGGACGCTGCCGGTTCCGCGCCTCCTCTCACCGCATGAGGGCCTCGCGGGCCGGAGGAGTCGCCGCCCGCGCCGCTCCCGTGGCCGGCTTGCCCACGAGGGCCGACTCGATCGTGAGGGTGCCCGACGCGGTCCGCTCGCCCATCACCTTCACGGGGTTGGCGTAGGGCGCCACCGAGCCGCTGACCGAGAACCGGGCGCGGTCGTCGGCCACCTCGACGCGACCCACGTGGACCACGCGGCCGCTCGGTCGCACGAGCCACAGGTACGGGCGCCGGCCGCCGGTGGCGTCGCGGTCGTCGCTGAGCACGTAGCAGTCCAGCGAGTACCGCTCGGAGCACACGCGCTCGCGCACCATCACGCCGAGCATCTGCGGCACCGACAGGTCGACCTCGCCGACGTCATCCGCGAGGGCCACGGCTCCCGCCGCCCCCGAGCACGTGAACATCAGCAGCTCACGCGGTGCGAACGACAGGGCCGGGACCTCGGCGCGCACGGCGGCCAGGACGGTCGCCCTCGTCACCTTGGCCCGGCCGCCGAAGGCGATCTCCTCGCCCCGGCGCCGTCCGAACTCCGTGACCTCGGCCGTGGCCGGCACGAGCAGCTCGGGGTGGTGGTTGCGGTAGCCGATCAGCAGGCGCGCCGTCAGCACCGCGCGCCCGGCCGGCGTGGCCTCGGGCGGCTGCGACCGCGCGAGCTCGGGGAGCACCGACGCGTCGCCCACGCGGGCGAGCGACTGCGCGGCACGGCGCACGACGGTGGGATCGGCGTCGGCGAGAGCCCGGGTCAGGGCAGCCGCCGCATCGCGATCCTGGCTGCGGCCCAGGGTGACCGCCGCGAGCGACCTCACCCGCGGCTCGGCGTGTGCGGTCAGCAGCTCGACGGCCACGGGGGTGGCGCGAGCGGGGTCGCGCCGCACGAGGGCGACGAGCGACTCCTTGGCGATGTCGCCGCGCGAGCGGTGTGCGAGCTCGACGAGCTCATCGTCGTCGCGCTGCTCGAAGGGGGTGGTGTCAGGCATGATGCGTCCTTTCGCGTGCGGGGCTCACTGGCCCGCACGGGTCTGGCAGCGGCCGCGCACGGTGCTGCCCTGGCCCGAGGTCAACAGGACCGAGCTGCGGACGCTCACCGCGCACCGCGTCTGGGCCATGAGGTTCTCCCGCGCCGACGTGGCCGTCGGGCAGTCGTCCCCGTGGTTGTGGGAGAGGTCGAGGAAGTGGCCGAGCTCGTGCGCCGCGGTGCGGGAGAAGGCCTCCGCCGCGCGGCCGACCTCGCCGCCGACGAGGCCGTCGGACTTCCCGCCCTTGCTGCAGTCGCCGGGCACCGGGGAGATCCCCACGAAGTCGTCGCTGATGTTCGCGACGAGGAACATGTCGACCCCGTCGTTCGGGACGCCCCAGTCGTCGGACAGGTCGTCGGCCTCGGACTCGCTGCCGAGGTCCTCGTACCCGTCGGCCGCGGGCACGTCGATCCAGAAGTACTGGACCCGGCCGAGCCCGAGCGACGCGTCGGCGTAGATCCGACGAATCCGGTGCACGGCGTAGTCGACGCGCTCGTCGGCCTCGGCCAGCGTCACCGAGGCGGCGTCGAAGCCGACCTCGATCAGGTTGAGGTGGACGTGCTTGCGCTCGAGCGCCGTGAAGGCCTCACCGAGCGTGACCTGCACCGGCGACCCCGTGCTGGGGTCAGGGGGCGGCGTGCCGCGCCAGAATCCGAGCACGTCGCGCATCACCGAGAGGTTCCCGGCGCCACCCAGGCCCATCGCGGACATCGCCTGGCGCACCGACCGCACGCTCATGTCGTGGCCTCGGTCTCCAGCGCGGTCACGCGGGCCGTGAGGTCGGCGATCGCCGCCGTGGCCGCGGTCAGCTCGGTCGTCAGTGCGGTCACCTGACCCGTGAGGGTCGTGAGGGTGGCCGCCACGTCCTGCCCCGCGACGACTGCGCCGTCGGGCATCGTGACGCGGCCGTTCACGACGACGCCGCCGGTGTAGTCGCGGTCCCAGTTCACGACCAGCTGGTCGCCAAAGCCGTGCACCAGCGCACGACGGAACGGGTTGCGACGGATCGAGGTCGAGAACCGGCCTCGCCGCTCCGCGCCGCCGTCGAGCATGAAGTCGGTGCCGAACTGCTGCATGATCCGGCTGCGGACGATCAGCCAGTCCCGGTTGTTGAAGCCCAGGATCTGCTTGCAGCTGTTGACGCTGACCCCGCCGGGATAGTCGCTGTCCCAGTTGAGGGTCAGACCGTCGTCGAAGTCGTGGACCAGCGCCCGCCGGAACGGGGTGTTGGTCTTGCGGCGCGCGGTGGCGTCGAGCATGAGGTCGTTCGCCGTGGCGCGCACGACGAGGCCCTCCAGGTGGATGAAGTCGCCCTCGAAGCGGATGTCGGTCATCTCGGTGGTCCTGTCAGGAAGGGTGGGAGTGGTTTCAGCTCGGCATGACCGAGTAGCCGGCGGGGGACGGGACGGGAGCGTCCTCGACCTTCGCGAGCGTGTTGATGCTGACGTGCGGCCACTTGATCCGGCCCGGGCCGCCGTCGAAGCGGTCGAAGAAGTCCAGCTGGACGACCTGCACGTACTGCAGGCGCAGGCCGGTGCTGCCGTCCTCGCGCCGGACCTCCTGGATCCAGAAGGTCGACTTCATCTCCGAGGCGTTCGCCTGCCGCACGATGAAGGGGATGTTCGAGATGCCGCCGGTGGCGACGGTGCTGTCGAACTCCAGCTTCGTCGTGCGGACGATGTCCACGCCCTCGTTCGCGGCCTTCAGCAGCGCCGTCGAGTCGAGCGGGTCGAACAGTCCACGGAAGAGGTTCTCGTGGAAGTGCTTGTACGGCGCCAGGTAGGGGTTCTGCTCGATGTCCTGGTTGACGCCGAGCGGTAGCGCGTTGATGGGCGGGATGGTCGGCGGCCCGTCGGAGATCGAGGCGGTGCCCAGCCCCAGCACGGAGTCACCGTGCGGGACCGTCGCGAGTCGCGCGATGTCGACGACGTCCTCGTTCAACGGGTCGGACATGTTGAGGAACAGGCCCGGCTCGTGGTGGATCGCCCCACCGGGGTCGCCCTGCAGGCCCGAGGCGGGGAAGTCCTCGCCGACGAGCTGGTTGATGCCCTGCTCGTAGTCGAGTGCGACGAGCAGCTGGTCCGCGTGCGGGGTCACGCCTCCGGCGGCCGGCGCGATGCCCCGGTTGGGGACGGCCTTGTCGACGAGGCTGAAGGTGAGCTTCTCGTTGTACTGGTGGAGCAGCAGCCGGTACGCGGGCCGGAAGGTCGCGCCCTGGGGCGGGCCGAACGGCAGCGCGATCATGTTCCAACCGCGGCCGGCGAGGTCGGGCTCATTGGTCCAGACGCCGGGCAGCAGCTTGAAGGGACCGAGGTCCTCGTCGCCGGTGACCGCCGGGGCGACCTCACGTACCTGGCCCCGGAGGGCGTCGAGCTGTTCGGAAGCGGTTCTCATGGGGGGACACCTCTGAGGTATCGAAGGTTCCGCCTCCGACGCCCCGAGTGCGTCCCTGCGGACTGATGTCGATGACGAGATCAGTCGCGCAACGGGTGATACCTACTCGCGGCGCTGCACCGGGAAGAGGATGGCCTCCCGGATGCCGATGCCCTGCAGCAGCATGACGAGCCGGTCGACGCCGAGACCGATGCCGCCGGCGGGCGGCATGCCGAACTCGAGCGCCCGTAGGAAGTCCTCGTCGACGTCCATCGCCTCGGGGTCGCCGGCCGCGGCGAGGCGGGCCTGCTCCTCGAGCCGCTCGCGCTGGATGACCGGGTCGTTGAGCTCGGAGTACGCGGGCGCCAGCTCGACGCCGTTGATGATGAGGTCCCACGCCTCGACCAGGCCCGGGGTGGTGCGGTGCTTCTTCGCCAGCGGGCGCACGGCCTCGGGGTAGTCGCACACGAACGTGGGCTGGATGAGGGTGTGCTCGACGAGCTTCTCGAAGAGCTCGAGCACGACCTCGCCCGCGCCCCAGCCGTCCTGCAGCGAGACGCCGTGGTCGCGAGCGACCTCGCGCACCTGCTCCTCGGGGGTGTGCACGTCGATCGCCGCGCCCGTGGCCTCCGCCACGAGCTCGTGGATGGTGGCGCGGCGCCACGGCGCCTCGAGGTCGATCGAGGTGCCGTCGCGACCCGTGACGACCGTCTTGCCGACGGCGCGCGCGGCATCGACGACGAGGGCCTGCACCAGCTCGGCCATCGTGTCGTAGGAGCCGTAGGCCTCGTACGCCTCGAGCATCATGAACTCGGGGTTGTGGGTGTTGTCGACGCCCTCGTTGCGGAAGGTCTTGCCGATCTCGTAGACCTTGTCGATGCCGCCGACGAGCGAGCGCTTGAGGTGCAGCTCCAGCGCGATGCGGAGCAGCTGCGGCTCGTCGAAGGCGTTGAGGTGCGTGTGGAACGGGCGCGCGGCGGCGCCGCCGTTGGTGTGCTGCAGGACGGGCGTCTCGACCTCGATGTACCCGTGGCGGTCCAGGGTGGCGCGGAGCGACTTCAGCACGGCGGCCTTGACGCGCACGTTCTGGCGGGCCTCCTCGCGGACCACGAGGTCGAGGTAGCGCATCCGGGTGCGGGCCTCGTCGGAGAGCGGCTTGTGCTCCACCGGCATGGGACGCAGCGTCTTGGCCGCGATCCGCCACTGCGAGGCCATGACCGACAGCTCGCCGCGGCGGCTCGTGATGACCTCACCGGTGACGCCCAGGTGGTCGCCCAGGTCGACGAGCGCCTTGAAGTCGGCCAGCGACTCCTCCCCCACCTCGGCGAGGGAGAGCATCGCCTGGATCTCGCTGCCGTCGCCCTCGCGCAGGCGGACGAAGCAGAGCTTGCCGGTGTTGCGCAGGAAGATGACGCGGCCCGTGATCGACACGGTCAGGCCGGTGTGCGCGTCGGGGCCGAGCTGCTCGGGATCGTGCGCCTCGACGATCTCGCGGATCGTGTGGGTGCGCTCGACGAGCAGGGGGTACGGATCGACGCCGGCGTCCAGCATCCGCTGGCGCTTCTCCCGGCGCACCCGCATCTGCTCGGGCAGGTCGTCCTCGGGAAGCTCAGGCGTCTCGGTCACGAGGCACGAGTCTAGTCGGCCCCACCTGCACACCGACGCTCCCCGCCTCAGCCGCGACTTTTGTGACGACATTCGCCGGCCTGGTCCGATTTCGCCCGAACCGCGTCACAAAAGTCGAGCGACGGAGGCCAAGGCGTGGCCCACGGTCACTCGGCCGGGCGGTCCTCCTCGGCCAGCCGCGGCTCGACGCGACGCTCGGGGCGGACGCCGGCCTTGTCGGCGAAGAACGCTCGGATGACGTCCATGTCGGCGCGGACGTCCCCGGTGAGGCGGATCGTCGGGCCGAGGCCGGCGGTCATCGTGGTGCGGTCGCAGTAGCCGAGGGTGACGGGCAGGTCGGCCTCTCGCGCCAGCCGGTAGAAGCCCGACTTCCAGCGCTTGACGTTGCCGCGGGTGCCCTCAGGCGTGATCACGAGCTGGAAGTTGTCGCCCGACCGCGCGTGCTCGATGAGCTCGTCGATGACGCCCGCCGGGTTCTGGCGGTCGACCTCGATGCCGCCGAGCGCCCGCATGAACGGACCCGCGGGGCCGCGGAACAGTTCCTTCTTGCCCAGGAAGTGGGGCCGGAAGCCGGACTTCCACGCGATGGCCAGCATGAGGACGAAGTCCCAGTTCGACGTGTGGGGGCCCGCCAGCAGGATCGTGGGGCCCTTCGGTGCCGGCTCCGACCGGAAGCTCCACCGGCTGACGAACCAGAACACGTCGGCGACCAGGCGCAAGATCCTCATCCCCGGAGGCTAGCGCGCCCCGGCGCGGTCGGCCGGACAGGTCGCCGGCCTCCGGCGGGCGTCGCATGTTCGGCGGATCCACAGCCTGCGTTCATCTCACGGTCAGGTCGGCGGGGCACCGTGGAGGCATGACGACAGCTCCGCGGATCACCGCACACCGGGGCCAGAGCGCGACGCACCCCGAGAACACCATTCCCGCGCTCCGCGAAGCGGTGCGCCTGGGGGCCGACGCCCTCGAGTTCGACGTCCAGCCCACCGCGGACGGCTCGATCGTGCTGATGCACGACCGCTCGCCGCTTCGCACGACGAACATCCGCCACGTCCAGACCTCGAAGGTCGGCCTGTCGGTGCAGCGGTTCACGCTGGCCGAGCTGGCGCAGCTGGACGCCGGCAGCTGGAAGTCGCCGGCGTTCGCCGGCACTCCGGTGCCCACCCTGCGCGACGTCGTGCACGCGCTGCGCGGCACCGAGGTGCGGCTCGTGGTCGAGATGAAGTCGGCGCCCGCGGACCCGCGCTCCTACGTCCGTGCCGTATTGGAGGAGCTCGGCGGGCACAGCCGCGTCACGCTGATGAGCTTCGACCGCGCCCTCGCCGAGGCCGCCCTGCCGGTGCACCACGCCGTGGGCCTGGTGACCCGCGGCCGGCCGAACGCCACCGACATCGACCGCTTCGACGAGTTCCACGTGAGCGCCCGCCGGGTCGACCGCGCCCTGGTCGACCGCGTGCACGCCGGCGGCGGCACCCTCACCGCCTGGACCGTGGACGACCCGCGCCAGATCGAGCGGCTCGCGGCCCTCGGAGTGGACGGCATCACCACGAACGACGTCTCGGCGGCCCGGCCGGCCCTGGTCTGACCTCAGCCCTGCTGCCGCGGCCGCGTGTCCGACGTCTCCAGTCGCCACTTTTGGAACAGGATCCACGTGCCGACCGCGTCAGAACGTGGATCCTGTTCCAAAAGTGGGCAGGGGGACGCGGTCAGCGGTTCTTCGCGGCGACGAGGCGCAGGCCCTGGAGGGTCAGCTTCGGGTCGCGGGCGGTGATCGTCTCGCACTCGGTCAGCACGACGGCGGCGTGGCTGCCGGTGGCGATGACCGAGACGTCGTCGGGGTCCTCGCCGAGGGACTCGATCATCCGCTCGACGATCGCGTCGATGAGGCCGGCGAAGCCGAAGACGATCCCGGACTGCAGCGCCTCCACGGTGTTCTTGCCGATGACGTCGCGAGGCGTGGTGATCTCGACGCTGCGAAGCTGGGCGCTGCGGCGGACGATCGCGTCGAGCGAGACCTCGACGCCGGGCGCGATCGCGCCGCCGAGGTAGCGACCTTTGGCGTCGATCGCATCGACCACGGTGGCCGTGCCGGTGAGGTCGACGACGATCGCGGGGCCGCCGTAGAGCTCCTTCGCCGCCAGCGCGTTGACGATGCGGTCGGTGCCGACCTCACGCGGGTTGTCGGTGTGGATCGGCACGCCGGTCTTCACGCCGGGCCCGACGACCCACGCGGGAATGTTCTCGTAGTACCGCAGGTAGGTGCGCCGCAGCGCCACCAGCAGGGCGGGCACGGTGCAGCACATGGCGATCTCGTCGACCTCGGGCAGCCCCGAGCGGCGCAGGAAGCCCTCCACCACGAGGAACCACTCATCGGAGGTCCGGCGCTCGTCGGAGGCGACGACGAAGTCGGCGACGAGCTCGTCGCCGTCGAACAGCCCGATGCTGGTCTCGGCGTTGCCCGCGTCGATCGCCAGCAGGGTCATTCCGACCCCACGGTCACGCGCCCGCGCTCGCTCATACGGTCACCAGGTCGCCTCGCTTGAGGCCGGAGTCGGCCGGGACCTCGGCGGCGTCGTGGCCGAGCGTGACGATCGAGTTGTCGGCATCGACGAACACGACGCTGGGCTCGAGCCGGCGCGCCTCGGCGTCGTCGACCTGCGCGTAGGCGATGAGGATGACGATGTCGCCGGGGTGCACGAGGTGGGCCGCGGCGCCGTTGATCCCGATGACGCCCGAGCCGCGGGGGCCGGCGATCGTGTAGGTCTCGAGGCGGGCGCCGTTGGTGACGTCGACGATGTGCACGAGCTCGCCGGGCAGGATGTCTGACGCGTCGAGCAGGTCCTCGTCGACGGTGACCGAGCCGACGTAGTGCAGGTCGGCCTGGGTCACGGTGGCGCGGTGGATCTTGGACTTCATCATGGTGCGCAGCATCGGGTCACTTCCCTCGGTTCTTCGCGTCGGCCCCGAGAGGGACCGCGCAGTTGTCGAGCAGGCGCGGTCGGCCCACCCGGGCGGCCACCAGCAGGCGAGACTCCCGGCCGGCCTCCGCCGGTCCGAGGTCAGGGCTGGTGAGCACGAGATAGTCCGGGTCGATGCCGGCGTCGGCCAGCACCTTCCCGGCAGCATGGAGGACGGCCTCGGGGCCGTCGGGACCGGCGTCGACGCCGGCACGGAGCGCGGCCGAGATCGCGGCGGCACGCTCGCGCTCGGACGCGGTCAGGTAGCGGTTGCGCGAGCTCATCGCCAGGCCGTCGGCCTCGCGCACGGTGGGGCACCCGACGACGTCGACGCCCAGGCACAGCTCCTGTGCCATCAGCCGGATGAGCGTGAGCTGCTGGTAGTCCTTCTCGCCGAACACGGCGACGTCGGGACGCACGAGGCCGAACAGCTTCGCGACGACGGTGAGCACCCCGCGGAAGTGGGTGGGCCGCGCGGCGCCCTCGAGAATCGACCCGAGCGGGCCGGGGTCGACCATGATCGCGCCGTCGAGCCCGTGCGGGTACATCTCCTCGACCGTGGGCGCGAAGACCACGTCCACGCCGGCGGCGTCGCATCGCTCGAGGTCGGCCTCGAAGGTGCGCGGGTAGGCGTCGAGGTCCTCCTCCGGCGCGAACTGCGTGGGGTTGACGAAGATCGAGACGACGAGGGTCTCGGCGAGCGGCCGCGCGTGCTCCATGAGGCTCCCGTGGCCGTCGTGGAGCGCGCCCATCGTGGGCACGAGGGCGACGGTGCCGGACGTGGCGGCGCGCAGCTCGGCCGCGGTGCGGACGACGGTGGGCATCAGCGGACCTTCTCGCGGATCACGGCGGTGCGCACGGCGTCGGCCGTGTCGGTGTCGATCCGGCCGGTGGACTCGGCGCGGTCGGCGGTGGCGGTGGCCAGCGCGGCGTAGGTGCGTCGCACGGACGGGTCGTGCAGGTGCGCGACGTGGGCGCGGACCGTGTCGACGTCCCCACGGGCGACGGGGCCGGTGAGGGCGGCGTCGCCGTAGTCCAGCGTGTTGTCGAGCGCGGCGGCCAGCAGGGGGCGCAGCACGGCGGCCGGGTCGTCGGCGCCGATCTCGCGCAGGAGGTCCATCGCCTGGGTGACGATCGTGGTCAGGTGGTTGGCGCCGTGGGCGAGCGACGCGTGATACGTGGCGCGGTCGGCCTCCTCGACCCACATGACCGAGCCGCCCAGGTCGGCGACGAGGGTCTCGGCGACGTCGCGGTCGGCGGGCTCGGCGGTGACGCCGAAGACGCAGCCGCGGTCGATGTCGACCTCGGTGCCGGTGAAGGTCATCGCCGGGTGCATCGCGATGGCGCGGGCGCCGGCGTGGACGAACGGCGCGAGGACGGCCAGCCCGTGGCGGCCGCTGGTGTGCGCGAAGAGCCGGCCGGGACCGGCGAGGGGCGCGAGCTCGGCGACGACGTCGGCCAGTGCGTCGTCAGGCACCGCCAGGATGACGATCTCGGCCCGGCGGACGACCTCGGCACGGTCGAGCACGGGGATGTCGGTGAGCAGGGTCTGGACGCGCAGGTGCGACGCGTCCGAGCGTCCGCTGACGCCGACGAGATGGTGGCCGGCTCGCTGGAGCCGGGCGGCGAGGACAGCACCGACACGGCCGGCGCCGACCACACCCACGCGGGGGTGCGACATGTGTGTTGCCTTTCGTTCCAGTCCCGGAGCGGGTACCAGACAAAGTGACGCCGTCAGTCTACGTCGCCATCCCGGCGGACGGGAGACGAGGTGACGAGGGTCACACACACGCGGGCGCGGGTTGCTCTGCCACACTGACGCCATGGCTCGGATCCTGATCCGCGCGGGCAAGGACCCGTTCACGGCAGTCGTACCCGAGACGACGCTGACGCAGGACGTCTTCAACTCCAACAGCGGGAACTTCCTGTTCCAACACTCGGTGTGGAAGGCCCTCGACGTGGCGCCGCACGAGCTGGTCGCGAACTCCACCCTGAGCGAGCGCCGCACCGCCACCGCCGAGGACGCCGCCCGCATCAACGAGGAGTTCGACCACTTCGTCGTGCCGATGGCGAACTCGTTCCGCGCCGACTTCGCGGACAAGCTCGACCACCTCGCCGCTCTCATCGAGCAGCTGACGATCCCCACCACCGTGATCGGCATCGGCGCGCAGGCCCCGGCCGACCGATCGTTCGACGCGCTCGCGAGCGTCCGCGACGTGAGCCGTCGCTTCGTGGCGGCCGTGCTGGAGCGCTCCCCCTCGATCGGCGTGCGCGGCGAGTTCACCCGCGACTTCCTCGTGGACCTCGGGTTCCCCGGCGCCGCGATCGACGTCATCGGCTGCCCGTCGCTGTTCCTGCAGGGCCCCGACCTGAAGGTGCGGGAGCCGGCAGAGCTGGGCGTCGACGCGGCTCTCGGGCTGAACCTGACCCCCGAGGTGCCGGGAATCGGCGCGTTCGCCACCGAGCAGGCCGCGCGGCACCAGAACCTCACCTACGTCGGCCAGGACCAGCACGACCTGCGGCTGCTGCTGTGGGGCGTCCCCCACCCCCACGTCACGGATCCCCTGGTGCCCACGCACCTGCGGCACCCGCTGTACCAGCAGGACCGCATGCGGCTCTTCGTCGACACCTGGACCTGGTACGACTTCCTGGCCCAGCAGGACTTCGTCTACGGCACGCGCTTCCACGGGAACGTCGCGGCGCTGCTGGCCGGCACGCCCGCGCTCATGCTGGCGCACGACTCGCGCACGCTCGAGCTGGCCGAGTACCACCGGATGCCGCACCGGCTGCAGCCGCACTTCGACGAGCCCATCCGCGCGGAGGACCTCGCCGAGGCCACCGACCTCGCGCCGTTCCACGATGCCATGCCCGAGCGCTTCGGCCGCTACACCGCGTTCCTCGAGCGCAACGGCCTGGAGCACCGCTGGCAGGACGGCCGCGACGGCTCGCAGTTCGACGAGCGGCTGGCGCAGGCCTCGCTCCCGCCCGCCGTGCACACCCTGGCGGCACCCGACCTGTCCGAGGTGGCCTCCCGGCTCGAGTGGCTGCGGCACGCGATGGTCATCGACCTCACGCGACACCCGAAGCGCTACGAGTACCCGTTCAACACGCCCACCTACCAGGGCGCCGGCTCGCGGCACGCCCGCCTGGCCGAGCAGCGCGACGCGAAGCTCAAGAGCCAGCAGCAGCGCATCGACGAGCTGACGACGCGGATCGACCGCCTCGAGCGCGTCACGCCCGGCGGACTCGTCGTCCGACTCGTGCGCAAGCTGCGCGCCATGCTCCGCCGTGGCTGACGGTGCCCGAAGCACCGCGCCACCCCTCGCCCGACTTTTGTGACACCTTTCGGGCTGCTCGGGCACCCCGGACCGACTCCTGTCACAAAAGTCGGGTGCTCGGGGCGACAGGCCTTGGAGTCGCGCGCGA
This sequence comes from Aeromicrobium choanae, assembly GCF_900167475.1. Lineage (NCBI taxonomy): Bacteria > Bacillati > Actinomycetota > Actinomycetes > Propionibacteriales > Nocardioidaceae > Aeromicrobium > Aeromicrobium choanae. The sequence continues at coordinate 1,149,696 of NZ_LT796768.1, forward strand.
TGCTCCGCCGGGGCTGAGCGTCCCCGTCCCGGCTGGCACACTGGTCCCTGCGCCACCGGCGCGGGCCTCTAGCTCAATTGGCAGAGCAGCGGACTTTTAATCCGCGGGTTGTGGGTTCGAGTCCCACGGGGCCCACCACGGGGCAGCTGCGACGGGGACGCGTGGGCGCCCCTCGCCTCACTCACGACTCGAGGTTGGCACGCAGCGCCGCGGCGCAGGCCGCCGCACCGTGGTCGGTCATGATGATCGCCGCGTGATCGACACCGTCCACGAGAGCGGCTGAGACGAGCGACGGCGTCGTCGCGACCAAGCGCTCCACGTGGGCGGACGCGTACATCGGAGCCGAGTCGACGCCGATGCTCCAGGGCGCGTAGACCAGCCTCATCGGTGCCCGCACGGCGGCGAGCGCCGCGGCCGGAGCCTCGGAGGTGAAGACCGAGACCGCGTCGTCGACGACCGTCTCGAGGTCCCGGTGCACCGACAGCCCGCCGTCGACCTCCGCGAGGTCATGCCCCACGAGGGTCCGCATGCGCGGGTCGTCGGCGCCCGTCAACGGCGCCACGCTCCCCCGGTAGTGGTCGAGGTACGCCGACTCGTCGGCCCAGACCCGGTCGGCGGCGTACTGCGCGCGGAACTGAGAGGCCACTGCCGCGGCCGGCGGCGGTCCCTGCTCGCCGAAGTCGAGCGGCAGCCCGCCGTCGACCAGGGTGACGGTGCGGACGCGCTCAGGGTGACGGGCGGCGAGCTCGCTGACGATGAAGCCGCCCAGGGACATGCCGAGGAGGTGGACACGATCGAGTCCCAGCGCGTCCAGCAGGGTCACCAGCTGGTCGGCGTGCTCGGCCACCGAGGACGGACCGGGGCGCGCCGGCGACCCTCCGCGGCCTGCGAGGTCGGGAGCGATCATGCTCACCTCCGGCGCGGCGTCGAGGACCCACGACCACAACCGGTTGTTGCTGGACACACCGTGCACCGCCAGCACCGGCTCGGTCGTGCCGGGCCGGCTCAACACCTCGAACGGCCCGGCCACGGCCTCGACCACCTCGATCGTGGCGCTCATGCCGACACCCCTTCGGCGATGCTCGCCGTCTCGCGGCGGATGAGGCTCATGACCTCGCCGCGCAGGCGCAGGAACTCCGGATCGGCCTTCGTCGTCAGCTGGTCGCGGCCGGGCGGCAGGTCGACCTCGAGGTCGGCGGCGATCCGCGCCGGCTTGCCCGCCAGCACGACGACCCGGTCGCCGAGGTAGACCGCCTCGTCGATGTCGTGGGTGACGACCATCAGGGTCAGCCGGGACTCGGCCGCGATGCGCACGACCAGGTCCTCCAGGTCGGCACGGGTCTGGGCGTCCACCGACGCGAACGGCTCGTCCATCAGCAGCACCTGCGGCCGGTAGGCCAGGGCTCGCGCGATGGCCACGCGCTGCTGCATGCCGCCGGACACCTGCCAGGGGTAGAGCCGCTCGACACCGTCCAGACCGACGGCGGCCAGCGCCTCGGCGGCACGGGCGTTGCGTTCCTGCCGCGACAGCGAGCGACGCAACGGCAACGTGACGTTCTCGCGGATGCGCAGCCACGGCATGAGCGAGCGGCCGTAGTCCTGGAACACGACCGCCAGGTCGTCCGGCGGACCCGCCACGGCCTGCCCCGCCACCGCGACCTCTCCCCCGCTGGGCCGCTGGAGCCCGGCGACGCAGCGCAGCAACGTCGACTTGCCCGTGCCCGAGTGGCCCACGACGCAGACGGTCTCTCCCGTCCGGATCTCGAGGTCGACGCCGTCGAGCACGTGTCGCGAGGCTCCGTTGACGTCGAAGGTCTGCTGCAGTCCGGCGATGCGGACGGCGGGGACCGTGGATGACTGGTTCATGAGGACTCCGAGGGATCAGGCGCCGCCGGCGGCGACGGTGGTCGAACCGGCACGACGGCCTTCGTGCCATGACAGCACGAGCCGCTCGACGCCGGCGCTGAGCAGGTTGAGGGCGTAGCCGATCAGACCGAGCAGGATCAGCCCGGACCACATGTCGGCGATCGCGTAGCTGCGCTGCGACTGCAGGATGAAGTAGCCGATGCCCTCGCTGGACCCGAAGAGCTCGCTACCGACCATGACGACGACGGCCACGGAGACGCTGGTCCGCACACCGACCATGATCTGCGGCGCGGCGTTGGGGAGCATCACCCGGGTCACCAGCGTGGCCGCCGAGAGCCGGTACGTGCGAGCGACGTCGCGCACCAGGGGGTCCACGGCGCGCACCCCGTCGACGGTGTTGAGGAAGGTCGGCCAGAACGCGCCCAGCGCGATGATGACGACCTTCGACGTCACGCCGAGACCGAACATCGCCACGATGAGCGGGAGCAGCGCCACGATGGGCGTCGCGCGCATGAACTCGAAGAGCGGGGTCAGGGCGGTGTTGACCCGGGGCATCAGCCCCAGCGCCACGCCCGCGGCCAGGGCTGCGAGCAGCCCGGCAACGAGTCCCAGACCCAGGTTGGTGAGGCTGAACGCCACGTCGGTCGGGACCCGCTCGAAGAGCCACAGCTCCTGGAATCGCTCGAGGATCGTCTGCAGCGGCGGGAAGTAGATCGACGTGCTGTTGGCCGAGGCGAACCACCACGTGGTCACGAGCGCGACGGGCAGCCAGGCCTCGACGGCCAGCGCCGTCAGCCGGCGCCTCATCGGTGCCCCCGAACGGACGGGTGCCAGGCGATGACCCGACGCTCCAGGCGCCTGAACAGCAGCACGACGGCGAGGCCGAGGAAGCCGGACAGCAGCGTGTAGGCGTAGACGTCGACGGTCTCGCCGTTGCGCTGCGCCACGGCGATCAGTGAGCCGACGCCGGGCACCAGGACCAGCAGCTCGACCGAGATCACCAGGAGCATCGCGATGATCGCCGACAGCCGCACGCCCGTGGCGATGTACGGCATGGCGCTGGGCAGCACGACGCGGCCGAGGATCGACCACCGGCCGAGCCCGTAGCTGTGAGCCGTCTCGATCGCCAGTGGATCGGTGTCCCGCACGCCGTAGATCGTCTGCAGGAGCAGGGGCCAGATGCAGGCGGGGATGACGATGAGCAGCACGGCCTCCCGGCTCGCGCCGTAGACGAGCGCCGCCAGGGGGATCAGGCCGAGCGCGGGGATCGTGCGCAGGAAGTCGATCGTGAACCTCGAGCTGCGGTAGGCGAGCGTGCTCCGGCCCAGCAGCAGCCCGATCGGGATGGCCACGGCCAGGGCCACGGCGAGGCCGATCGACCAGGCGGTGAGCGTCTGACCGATGGCGGTCCAGGCCTCGGAGGTGCCCAGCACCTCGGCCAGGCGGGCGAAGGACTCGACGCTGCCGGCCAGCGCCGAGTCGCTGACCTGGTCGGTGACGGCGAGCCACGACCACACGGCCAGGGCCGCCGCGACGGCCGCGACCTGGCTGACCAGGGCGGGCACGGCGCGGCGGGTCCGCCGCGCCGCGGAGGGCGGGACCGGTGCCGACGTCGCTGCGCCGGACACCACCTCCCGATCCTCCGCGACGCGCTCGGACACGGTCACTTCGCCACGACCTGCTCGACGTCGATCGGCTTCGCGATGCCGCCGTACTGGGCCAGGACGTCGTTGATGGTGTCGAAGCTCGAGGGCGAGATGTCGGCCTGAAGCTTGTTGATCTTCGTGGCCTTGGCGACCTCCGGCTTCATCTTGAAGTACTTCTCGAAGATCGGGATGAGCTTGTCCGGGTCCTCGTCGGCCAGCTCGATCGACTCGGCGACGGCGTCCTGCAGGGCGTCGACGGTGTCGGAGTTGGCGTCGGCCCACTCGCGGGTCGCGGTCATGACCAGGCGGGGCGACTCGGCGAAGACCGTCTCGATCGGATCACCGAACGGCACCTCGGCGCCACCGTCGATCAGCTGCGTCATGAACGGGTCGGCCACGAGGGCCGCGTCGATGTCACCGGAGGCGAAGGCGTCGGCGACGGCAGCGAAGGGCACCTCGACGATCTCCACCTTCTTGTCGTCGCCTCCGTCGTCGACGACGACCTGGCGCACCCCGAACTCCGAGGCCGACTTCAGCAGGTTTACGCCGACCTTGCGACCCTCGAGGTCCTTGGGCGTCGTGATGTCGCTGCCCTTCGGCACGACGAGCGCCGAGCCCGAGCTGCCCGAGGCGCCCGCCTCGAAGGTGCTGACACCGCTGACCGCGACGACGGGGACGTTCTGCCCGGCGGCCACGGCCATGCCCGGGCCGGTGTTGACGCTCAGGTCGACCTTGCCGGAGATCAGGGCACCGACGAGGTCGGTGGCCGCGGCCTCCTCGGCGACGAGGTCGATGCCGTGCTTCTCGAAGATGCCCTCCTCGATGCCGAGCAGCACCGGGGCGGAGTCGGGGAGGCTGTAGTTCCAGGTGAGCTGGTTCGCGGCGGCGGCCGAGTCGCCGTCGCCATCCTCGCCGCCACCGCATGCGGCCAGGGCGAGGACGAGCGCCCCGGCGCCGAGGGCACCGAAGAGCTTGCGGGTGGTGGACGGACGGGTCATGACATTTCTCCTGTGGGGGGTGCGGTCGATGTGGTCGGCGGCGAGGTGAAGACCTTGCCGGGGTTGAACAGGTGGGACGGATCGAGGGCGGCCTTCACGGCGCGGTGCATCTCGACGACCTCGGCCGACAGCTCGGCGGTGAGGCCCTCGCGCTTGAGCAGGCCGACGCCGTGCTCGCCCGTGACGGTGCCCCCGAGCGCGATGGCGTCGGCGATGATGTCGTCGAAAGCGGCCTCGGCGCGCGCCCGGGCCACCTCGTCGCCCGGGGGCGTCACCAGCAGCGGGTGCAGGTTCCCGTCCCCGGCGTGGGCGATGTTCGCGATCACGATGTCGTGGCGGACCGCGATGCGCTCGATGCGCGCCAGCATCTCCGGCACCTGCTCCTTGGGGACGCAGACGTCCTCGGTCAGGACCGGTCCGAGGCGTTCGAGCGCTGGATAGGCCAGGCGGCGGGCGGCGAACAGCGCCTCGGCCTCGTCCTCGTCGGTCGAGCGCTCGGCCCAGGTGGCGCCGGCGCCACGGAAGCACGCGACCATCTGCTCGGCGAGAGCCTCGCCGGTCTCGCCCGGCTCGTCGAAGCGGCCCAGCAGGACGACCTCGGCCTCGGTCGACAGGCCCATGTTCTTCCACGCGTCGACGGCCCGCAGGCAGTGCCGGTCGACCAGCTCGAGTGCGGACGGCACCAGGCCGGCCTCGCCCACGGCCCGCACGGCCGCGCCGGCATCCACGACGGAGGAGAAGAAGCCGGCGACCGTCACGGCCGGGGCAGGCAGCGGGCGGAGGCGGACGGTGACCTCGGTGACGATGCCGAGCGTGCCCTCGGACCCGACGACGAGGCCCATCAGGTCGTAGCCCGCGACGCCCTTGGCGGTGCGCCGGCCGAGCCGGACGACCTCACCGCGGCCCGTGACGACCTCGAGCTGCAGGACGTAGTCGCGGGTGACGCCGTACTTGACGCAGCACAGCCCTCCGGCGTTGGTCGCGACGTTGCCGCCGATCGTCGACCACGGGGAGCTGGCGGGGTCCGGCGGGTACCAGAGACCGTGCTCGGCCACCGTCTCGCGCAACACGTCGTTGACCACGCCGGGCTGCACGACGGCGAGCCGCTCCAGGCGGTTGATCTCCAGCACCCGGTTCATGCGCTCGAGCGAGACCACGACACAGCCGTCGAGGGCGTTCGCTCCGCCGGAGAGCCCGGTGCCGGCGCCGCGGGCGACGACGGGAACGCCGTGCCGCAGGCAGGCACGGACGACCTGCACGACGTCGTCGGTGGACGTGGCGCGGACCACGGCGGCGGGTCGTCCGTACGGCGCCCACGCCGCCTGGTCCCGGCTCATGCCCTCCATGACGTCGGGCTCGGTCAGCACGGCCCCCGCGGGCAGCAGACCGACGAGCTCCTCGGCGATGGCGGTGACCGCGACGTCCCGCGCGACGGACGTGGTCATGCGCGGCGCCTACGGATGGATGTGGTGGTCACGGGAATCAGAAGACCAGGCCTGTGGCCCGCGTCACATGGAGGAACTCTCCGGCGTTGTGCGCTCCGAGTGGAGGTTCTCACCCGTGGGTGTCGAGGCGCTCCGCGAGCCTGCGCAACCGCAGCGCGAGCTGGAGCTCCAGGGCGCGGTCGGTGCCGCGCCAGTCGTCACCGAGCAGCTCGGTGATCCGGTCGAGCCGCTGGTAGAGGGTGTTGACGTGCACGTGCAGCGCCGCGCAGGTGCGAGCGTGGTGCTGCGCCTGGCCCAGGTACGTCTCCAGCGTGTCGACCAGGTGGCGGTTCCTCTCGGCGTCGTGCCGCACGAGCGCGCCGATCTGGTCGTCGACGAATGCCCTGGCGTCCCCGCGGCCGGCCCTCCCGAACAACGACGCGTAAGGACTGGTCTCGGCGACGAGCGCACAGGAGTGGCCGCGATCCAGAGCCACGAGCAGCGCGGCGGTCTGGCGCGCCGACTCGTGCGCCGCGCGCAGCGCCGTCACCCCGCCCGGCCAGACCGCGACGCCGACCGCGCCGGGCAGCTCGGGTCCTTCGACGCGCACCACGCGGTCGCGAGCCACGACCGGCTCCACGCGTGGCAGCAGCACGACGGTGTGGCCGGCGTGGTCGGCCGACCAGCCACCGAGGGCGGCCGCGACCCGTTCACCCAGACGTCGCTGAGCTCGCTCGGCCTCCACTCCGTGGTCGAGCACCAGGACCGAGCCGCTCGCGTCCAGGTCCACCCCGGCGGCTCGAGCCCGACGACGCAGGCCGGCCTCGTCGAGACCTGAGGTGAGCGCCGCAGCCAGCAGCTCGCCGCGCGATCGCAGCTCGGCGAGGGCCACGGCTCGCTCCGACACCACGGCGAGCGCCACCGCCACGGCGCCCGTCTCCAGCAGGCGCAGCGCGTTCGGGCTCATGGGCGCGCTCGTCGCCACCACGAGTGCTCCTCCGACACCGTCCCTCAGCGCGATCGCCGTGGCCGAGACGTGGTGTCCCGACTCGGTCTCCCACGTGTGCGTCCGGGCGTCGTCGAACCGGGAGAGGTCGTCCGGCACGGGCACCTCGGCGACCGAAGGTCCGGGATTGAGCACCTCCCCCGTGCGATCGACGACGGCGACGGCCGCACCGACGGCACGCGCGATGACATCGGCGACGTCCGCGACGCCGCCGCCACGCACCACGACATCAGCCAGAGTCTCGCGCAGCTCGCTCGCCTGCTGCAAGGTCGTGTTGCTCTCGCTCACCTCGTCGAGGGCGGCCTGGTAGGACTCGAAGAGGGTGGCATTGCGGAGCGCGACCGCGGCATGCGCCGCCAGCGCGGCCAGCAACTCGATCTCGTGCTCGTGGAACCGCCGGGGCCGACGATCGGCCGCCAGGAGGACGCCGAGCGTGTCGGTCGGCTCGGCGCCGACACGCAGTGGCACGCCGACGATGCCTCCCAGCTGCTCGCTGACGGCCGCGGCGTCGCCGGCAGGGAGCCGGGCGATCGACTCGTCGGTGAGGTAGGACCGGGTCCACATGGGCCGTCCGGTGCGCACGACCTCGCCGCCCAGACCTTCGCCCTCGTGCAGCTCGATGCCGGTGAGCGCCGACCCCATGGACCCGTCGGCGTACTCGATGCGCAGCATCCCGTCGGGCTGGCGCAGCATGATGTAGGCGACGTCGACGGCGAGCAGCTGGCGCGCCTGCACCGCCACCTGCTGCAGCACGTCAGCCGGGTCGTGCAGGGTGGCGAGCCGTCGCGCGAGGTCGTTCAGTGCCGCCAGCTCACGCGCCACCCGACGCCGCTCGTCGAGGCGGTCGCGGATGGTCCGAACGAGGTCGACCTCCGTCTGCAGCGCCGCGTGCCGCTCGGCCGGAGCCTCCGCCAGGAGACGGGCGCGATGCTCCTCGATCTCGTTGGCCGACACGTCGTCGTCGAGCATCCGGAGCCAGTCGGGCACACCGGAGCGCTCGGGTCCGGCCGACGCGTTCATCGAGGCATCATCCCACGGCCGAGGGCGCGACGAGCTCGCACTCCGTCGCCTATCGGGGCGCCATCCGCAGGGCGCCGTCCATCCGGATGGTCTCGCCGTTGAGGTAGTCGTGATCGACGACCATCGTGACGAGCTGGGCGTACTCGGCCGGCGAGCACAGGCGTTGCGGGAACGGGACGCCGGCGGCCAGGCCCGCCCGGAACTCGTCGCTGACGGTGGCCAGCATCGGCGTGTCGACGATGCCCGGCGCGATGGTGCACACGCGGATGCCGTGCTGCGCGAGGTCGCGGGCGGCAGGCAGGGTCATGCCGACGACGCCGCCCTTCGACGAGGCGTAGGCGACCTGGCCGACCTGTCCGTCGTAGGCGGCGATCGAGGCGGTGTTGACGATGACCCCGCGCTGGCCGTGCTCGTCGGGCTCGGTCGCGGCGATGGCCTCCGACCCCAGGGCGAGCACGGTGAACGTGCCGACGAGGTTGATCTGCACGACCTTGGCGTAGAGGGCCAGGTCGTGGACGCCCCTGCGGCCCAGGATGCGTGCCGACGGGGCGATGCCGGCGCAGCTCACCACGGTGCGCAGCGGAGCGTCGGCGCTGGCCGTCGCGACGGCGGCGCCGACCTGGGACTCGTCGGTCACGTCGGCTGCCACGTAGGTCACTCCGGGCACCTGGGACGCCTGCTCGATCGCCGCCGGCAGGTCGAGCGCGTGGACGGTCGCACCCTTCTCGGCGAGGGCTCGCGCGGTCGCGGCGCCGAGTCCGGACGCCCCGCCCGTGACGATGGCGGCGGTGTCGATGAGCTGCATGGTTCTCCTGGGGTCGTGGGGGGGGTCAGCGCGCGAGGCTGCGGCTGATGACGAGGCGTTGGATCTGGTTGGTGCCCTCGAAGATCTGCATCACCTTGGCCTCGCGCATGAACCGCTCGACGGGGAAGTCCTTGGTGTAGCCGGCGCCGCCCAGGACCTGCACCGCGTCGGTCGTGACCTTCATGGCGTTGTCGGTGCAGGCCAACTTGGCGATCGACGCCTGCCGCGAGTACGGACGGCCCGCGTCCTTGAGTCGGGCCGCGGCGAGGTAGGTGGCACGGGCCGACTCGACCGCGGCGGCCATGTCGGCCAGCAGGAACGCGAGTCCCTGGTGGTCGATGATCGCCTTGCCGAACGCCTCCCGCTCCTTGGCGTACGCGAGTGCGACGTCGAGCGCCTCCTGCGCCAGGCCGGTGGCGACGGCGGCGATGCCGATGCGCCCCGCGTCGAGCCCGGCCAGCGCGATGGGCAGGCCCTGCCCCTCCGCTCCGAGGCGTCGCTCGGCCGGGACGCGGACGCCGTCGAACAGCATCGTCGCGGTGGTCGAGCTCATCAGGCCCATCTTCTGCTCGGGATTGTCGGCCGTCAGGCCGGGTGTGTCAGCCGGCACCAGGAAGCAGCTGATGCCTCGCGGGCCGTCGTCCGACGTGCGCGCCATGACCTTGTAGAAGTCGGCCCGGCCACCGTGCGTCGTCCACGCCTTGGCGCCGGTGATGACGTACTCGTCCCCCTCGCGCACCGCGCGGGTCCGCATGGCCGCGGGGTCCGAGCCCGCGTGCGCCTCCGAGAGGCAGTACGCGCCCAGCAGCTCACCCGACAGCATCTCGGGCAGCCACTCCTGCCTCTGGTCGTCGGTCCCGGCGGTGAACAGCCCGAAGCACGACAGGGCGTGCACGCTGACCCCGACGCCGACCGAAGCGGACGCCGAGGCGATTTCCTCCAGCGCCTGCAGGTACACCTCGTACGACTGGCCACCACCCCCGACCTCCTCCGGGTACGGCAGCGACAGCAGACCGGCCCGCCCGAGCGTCCGGAAGACGTCTCGGGGGAAGGTCGCGGACGCGTCGAAGCCGGCGATGACCGGACGCAGCTCCTTGTCGACGATGCTGCGGGTCAGCTCGATGAGGTCGGCGGACTCGTCGGTGGGCATGAGGCGCTGGGCGGGCATGGGGTTCCTTGCTCTCGAGGGGCGCGGTGCGCTGGCCGGGCGGGCGGGTCAGAGGTTGATCATGTGGCCGGCGAGGCCGTGGAAGGTCTCCTGCAGCGCCTCGCTGAGCGTGGGGTGCGTGTGCACGTTCCGCGCCAGCTCGAACGCGCCGAGGTCCCACTTCTGGGCGAGCGTCAGCTCGGGCAGGAGCTCGGACACGTCGGGGCCGACCAGGTGACCGCCGAGGAGCTCGCCGTGCTCCGCACCGGCGACCAGCTTGACGAAGCCCGTCGGCTCCCCGAGCCCGTGGGCCTTGCCGTTGGCCGAGAACGGGAACTTCACGACCGTGACCTCGTGGCCCTCGGCGACCGCCTCGGCCTCGGTCAGCCCGAAGCTGGCGACCTGAGGTTGGCTGAAGGTCGCCCGCGGCATCATGCGGTAGTCCCCGAGCTCCATCGTCTGCGCTCCGGCGATCGTCTCGGCCGCCACGATGCCCTGGGCCTCGGCGACGTGCGCCAGCTGGAGCTTCATCGTCACGTCGCCGATCGCGTGGATGTGGGGGACGTTCGTCCTCATCCTCTCGTCGATCGCGATCGCTCCGCGTTCGTCGAGCTCGATGCCCGCCGCCTCCAGACCGATGCCCTCGACGTTGGGCGCGAACCCGACCGACACCAGCACCCGGTCGACGTCAACGCTCTCCTGCACGTCGCCACGGGAGTACACGACCGTGACCCGGTCGCCATGATCGGTGACGGATTCGACCTTCGTCGACGTGAGGACGTCGATGCCGAGCTTCTTGTAGGCCCGGGCGATCTCCCTCGAGACCTCGGGATCCTCGTTCGGCAGTGCGCGGTCGAGGTACTCCACCACGGTGACGTCGACGCCGTACGCCCGGGCGACGTAGCCCAGCTCCATGCCGATCGCACCGGCTCCCACCACCAGCATCGACCCCGGGAGGTCGCGGTCGAGGATCTGCTCCTCGTAGGTCACGACCCGGGCCGACCGCTCCACGCCGGGCAGCATCCTGGTCCGCGACCCCGTGGCGATGATGGCGTGCTCGAACTCGATCTGCTCGACCGTCCCGTCGGGGCGCCGCACGTCCATGGTCCGCGGACCGGTCAGCACCCCGCGACCGTCGAGCTCGGTGATCCCGTTCTTCGTCATCAGGAAGTGGACGCCCTTGACCCGGCCGTCGGCGACCTTGCGGCTGCGGTCGTGGGCCACCCCGAAGTCGAACGAGACGTCACCGACGATGCCGAAGTCGGCAGCGTGGTGGCGATAGGTGCTCGCGATCTCGGCGTTCCGCAGCAGCGCCTTCGACGGGATGCACCCGACGTTCAGGCAGACGCCTCCCCAGTACCTCTCCTCGACCACCGCGACGCGCTGGCCCAGCTGGGCCGCGCGGATCGCGGCGACGTAGCCGCCGGGTCCGGCTCCGAGGACGACGACGTCGAACTTCTGGGTCATGGTGAACCTCTCGTGTGGTGCGGGTCAGAGCGTTGCGAGGGCGGGATCGCGCAGGAAGGCCGCCGTGTCGGCGAGCAGCTCCGACCCCTGCTGGCCGTCCATGACCCGATGGTCGAAGGACAGCGCCAGGGTCGTGACCCACCGGGGCTCCAGACGCTCGTCGGCGCCCTCCCCGACGACCCACGGCTGGCGCGTGATCGTGCCGACACCGAGGATCGCGGTCTCCCCCGGGTTCAGGATCGGGGTGCCCGTGTCGACGCCGAAGACGCCGAAGTTGCTGATGGTGACCGTGCCCTGCGCCATGGCCTCGGGCGGGGTCTTGCCCGACCGGGCCGTGGCGGCGAGGTCGGCGATGGCCGTGGCGAGCTCGGCCAGTCCCAGACGCTGCGCGCTGCGAATGTTCGGCACCACGAGGCCCCGGGGCGTCGCCGCCGCGATGCCGAGGTTGACCTCGCGCATCTGCACGATCTCCTGTGCCGCCTCGTCCCACCGGGAGTTCGCCGAGGGGGTGCGCTCGATGGCGCGCAGGAAGGCCTTGGCGATGAAGCACAGGGGGCTGAGCTTGACGTCCTTGAAGTCGCGCCGGGCGGCGACCCGGGCCCGCAGGTCCATCGTCGCGGTGATGTCGAGCGTCACGAACTCGGTGACGTGGGGCGCGGTGAAGGCCGAGCTGACCATGGCCGCCGCGGTGTGCTTGCGCACGCCCTTGATCGGGATGCGGATCTCGGCCGGTGCGGCGTCGGTGGGCGTGGTCGCGACGGGGTCGGGGGCCACGGGGGACGCGCCGTTGCTCGAGGAGGCGTCGAGCACGTCAGCGCGGGTGACGATGCCGCCGGGTCCGGTCGGCGTGAGCGACGTCAGATCGACGCCGAGGACCTTCGCGAGCTTCCGGACCGGCGGCTTGGTCCTGACGGGCCCGGCCGGTGCCGCTGCGGGCGCCGACGGAGCCGCGGGCCTCTCGGCCTGAGCCTGCTGGGCAGCACGGCGCCGACGCCGGCCACTCGTCTCCTTCGCGCCGTACCCGACGAGCAGCTTCGGCTCGTCGGCGTCGGCCGCCTCGTGCTCGGCCTCCGCGGGCCCGGCCGGGCTCTCGGGTGCCTCCTCCGGCGCGGCTCCGGCGGTCGCGATGCTGATGATGGGCCTGCCGACGTCGACCGTCTCGCCCTCAGCGGCGTGCAGCTCGGTCACCTCGCCCGCGAACGGCGACGGGAGCTCGACGAGGGACTTCGCCGTCTCGATCTCGACGAGGGTCTGGTTGACCTCGACGACGTCGCCCGGCGCGACGAGCCAGGTCACGATCTCGGCCTCGGTCAGGCCCTCGCCGACGTCGGGGAGGTGGAACTGCTGGACGTTCGTCATGTGGTCTGCTGCCCTCAGTAGGTGAAGCTGCGGTCGATGGCGTCGAGGATGCGGTCGAGGTTCGGGAGCCAGTCGTGCTCGAGCCGGCTGGCCGGGTAGGGCGTGTCGTATCCCGTGACCCGGATGATCGGCGCCTCCAGCGAGTAGAAGACCTGGTCCTGGACGCGCGCCACGACCTCCGAGCCCAGTCCCGCGGTCTGCGACGCCTCGTGGGCGACGACCAGCCGGCCGGTCCGCTCGACCGAGGCGACGATGGTCGCGTCGTCGATCGGCGAGAGCGACCGGAGATCGATGACCTCGATCGACCGTCCTTCCTCGGCGGCCGCGGCGGCCACCTTGACCGCGGTCGGCACGAGTGCCCCGTAGGTCACCAGCGTCAGGTCGTCGCCCGGACGTACGATGCGCGCCCGGTCCATCGGCAACGGCGCGGCGGTGGCGTCGACGTCACCCTTGGCCCAGTACGAGCGCTTGGGCTCGAGGAAGATCACGGGGTCGTTGCAGGCGATGGCCTGGCCGAGCAGGTCGTACGCGTCCTGCGCGCTCGAGGGGCACAGGACGCGGAGGCCGGGAGTGTGGGCGAAGTACGCCTCCGGCGACTCGCTGTGGTGCTCGATGGCGCCGATGCCACCGCCGACCGGGATGCGGATGACCACGGGGAGCGAGACGGCCCCCTCGGAACGGTGACGGTACTTGGCGAGCTGGGTGATGATCTGGTTCATGGCGGGGAAGACGAAGCCGTCGAACTGGATCTCGCACACCGGTCGGTAGCCGGCCATGGCCAGCCCGATGGCGCTGCCGACGATGCCGGCCTCACCGAGCGGCGACGTGACGACCCGGTCCTCGCCGAAGTCCTTCGCGAGTCCGTCGGTGACGCGGAAGACGCCCCCCAGCTCGCCGATGTCCTCGCCGATCAGCAGGACCTTGTCGTCGGACTCCATCGAGTGACGCAGGCCGGCGTTCAGGGCGTGGGCCAGCGCGGTGGTCATGCGTGGTCTCCTTCTCCGGCGGCGACGAAAGCCAGGTGCTCGTCGCGCTGTCGGGCCAGCTCGGCAGGCGTCTGCTCGAGCGTGTGGACGAACGGGTCCTCGGGTGACGGCACGGGAAGCGCGCGGCACCCGGTCCGCAGCCGTTCAGCGAGGGCCTGCTCCTCCTGCGCCAGCTCGGCCAGGAAGTCGTCGTCGAGGCGCTCGGGGGCGTCCGCGCCGGTGAGCAGCAGTCGCAGGCGGTCGATCGGGTCGCGGCCCTCCCACTCGTCGTTCTCGGAGCCGCTGCGGTAGCGCAGGTCGTCGTCGGACGTCGTGTGGGGATTGCGCCGGTAGGTGACCGCCTCGATGAGGGTCGGCCCGCCACCGGCGCGAGCCGTCGCGAGGGCCTCCTGGGTGGCCGCGTGGCAGGCGATGACGTCGTTGCCGTCGACGCGCACACCGGGGAAGCCGAAGCCCTGGGCCCGTTCGGCGGCGGGGATCCGGCTCTGCACCGAGAAGGGCGCCGAGATGGCCCACTGGTTGTTCTGGCAGAAGAAGACCACCGGGAGCTGCTGCGCCGCGGCCCAGACGAAGGCCTCGTTGGTCTCGCCCTCGCTGAGGGCGCCGTCACCGAGGAAGACCAGGACGGCGCGGTCGCGCTCGGGGTCACCAGTGCCGACGTCGCCGTCGCGGACGATCCCCATCGCGTATCCGACGCCGTGCAGCGTCTGTGCCCCGATGACCAGGGTGTAGAGGTTGAAGTTCCGCTCGCGCGGGTCCCAGCCACCCATGGTCGTGCCACGGAACAGACCGAGCAGCTGGACCGGATCGACACCGAAGCACCAGGCCACCGCGTGCTCCCGGTAGGTGGGGAACACGACGTCCTGGGGCCGCAGGGCCGAGCCGGCACCGACCTGGGCGCCCTCCTGCCCGAGCATGGACGGCCAGAGACCGAGCTCACCCTGGCGCTGCAGGGCGATCGCCTCGGCGTCGACACGTCGGGCGAGCACCATGTCGCGGTAGGCCCCGCGCAGGTCGAGGGCCGTGTCGCCGCTCGGGACGCGGTCGTCCGTGCGCAGGTGCCCGGTCACGTCAAGGACGGACCAGGGCTCGGTCGTGCGGGTCTCCACGGTCATGGCGCTCCTCCGGTCGGCGGTTCAGCAGAAGCGTGGTGCGCGTCACGTCTCCACGCAACCATTCCGCTCGATCCCTGCGAATGTGGACCCATCCGTGCGTCTTGCGTCCTTTCGACCCCTAGAATCGTGTGGACGACGCATGATCCTCTATGTCTACGGGAGCCCGGAATGGACGCCATCGACCGACAGATCCTCGACCTCCTGCGACGGAGCGCACGGATGCCCGTCAGTGAGATCGGACGCCGCGTGGGCCTGTCGAGCGCGCCGGTGGCGCGGCGGATCGAGAAGCTGGAGAACACCGGCGTGATCCGGGGATACGTCGCCGTCATCGATGACGCGGCCGTCGGCGAGATCGATGCCTTCACCGAGATCCGGCTGACCGGGGACACGGCCACGGAGAAGATCGAGGAGATCGCCCGGCGCGTGCCGGAGGTGCAGCAGTACTACACGATCGCCGGCGACCCGGACGCCCTCGTGCGCTTCCGGGTCCGCAACGTCGAGCACCTGCAACAGGTCGTCAACGCCATTCGCCGCACCGGCATCGTCGCGGGCACGAAGACGCTCATGGTCATGTCGGCGTGGGACCGCACCCATCTGGTCGACGACGACCACAGCCGATCCTCGCCGGCTCGCGACTGACCCGGGGCCGGGCCTGCGCCGGCGGCGTCATCTCACGGTCGGAGCAGCGCCCTCCCGCGCAGGTCGGCGACAGACGCCGCACCCATGAGCTGCATCGTTCGCGTCATCTCGGAACGGAGGATGTCGAGCGCGCGGTCCACCCCGCGCTCGCCTCCTGCCATCAGGCCGTACAGGTAGGCACGGCCCACCATGCAGGCGTCGGCTCCCATCCCCAGGGCTGCCACGATGTCCGCGCCGGAGAGGATTCCGGTGTCCAGGAAGACCTGGCAGCGACCCTCCACGGCGTCCACGACGGCGGGGAGCAGCTCCAGGGGCGTGGCTGCTCGATCGAGCTGCCGTCCACCGTGGTTCGACACGACGATGCCGTCGACACCGGCGTCGACCACCAGTCGGACGTCGTCGACCGACTGCAGGCCCTTCACGACGAGGTTGCCGGCCCACTGACTGCGGAGCCATGCGAGGTCCTCGAAGCTCACCGCGGGATCGAACATGGTGTTCACCAGCTCTGCCACCGTGCCGTCGAACTTCCGCAGCGCAGCGAACTCCAGGGGTGCGGTGGTCAGCAGGTTCGCCCACCACGAGGGATGCCTGGACATGTCGAGCAAGGTCCGGACGTTGAGCGTGGGAGGGATGGTCAGTCCGTTGCGCGCGTCCCTGAGCCTGTTGCCCGCCACCGGGGTGTCGACGGTCAGCACGAGCGTGTCGTACCCGGCCGCACGGGCCGACTCGATCAGCTCGAGCGTCGCGGCACGGTCTCGCCACAGGTAGAGCTGGAACCAGTTCCGGCCGGTGGGCGCTGCGGCCATGAGGTCCGCCGGCGACGTCGTGCCCATCGTCGACAGCGTGTACGGGACCCCTGCGGTCGCGCCCGCGCGAGCGACCGCGGGCTCGCCCTCGTGGTGCATCATCCGGGTGAACCCGGTCGGCGCCAGGATGAGGGGGAGGTCGGCCCTGCGACCCAGGATCGTGGTGCCGGTGTCCACCGAGGCCACGTCACGCAGGACGCGGGCGTCGAACTCCACCCTCGCGAAGGCCTGGCGGGCGCGCTCGAGACCCAGTCCGGCCTCAGCCGCTCCGTCGACGTACTCGAAGACCGACCGCGGCGTCCTGCGACGTGCGATGTCGGCGAGATCCGGGACCGTGAGGGCGCGCCGCAACCGCCGCGTCAGACGGTCGCGCTCCCAGCGACGGACGCCGAGCAATGGCGCGAGGACCTTCCAACGGGGCAGCCTGCGCTGCGTGCGGGGCCTGGATGGTGCGATCGCCATGAGTGGCTTCCCTTCGCGTCCGCGTATTGTGTCACAATTCGACGCGATTGTGCCACAATCATCCCATCGCGACAAGGAACGTCGCTCCGGTCGTCGGTCAGCTCCCAGCACCGCCAGTGGAAGGATCTGCGCATGAAGTCCGCCGACGGCTCCGCAGGGACGCCACTGAGGATCAGCGCTCCCGATCGGATCGTCGCCGCACTGCGAGCGGATCTCCTCGACGGGAACCTCGCTCCCGGCGAGCACCTCCGCGAGGAGCAGCTCACCGCGCGTTTCGATGCTGGCCGCCACACCGTTCGCGCGGCGATCAAGCAGCTCACCGCGACAGGGCTCGTCGTCCACGAGCCCCACAAGGGTGCGCGCGTCCCGGCGCTGACCCGGGAGCGGATCGACACGGTCTTCGAGTTCCGCAGCGTGGTCGAGCTCGGCAGCCTGCGACTCGCGCTGAGCCGGCGCGCGGACCTCTCCCCCGTCGAGTACGCGGTGCGACGACTCGAGTCCCTGCCCGAGGACACGCCTTGGGGGACGCTCATCGAGACCCACGGCCAGATCCATCGCGCGATCGTGGAGGCATCCGGCAACGAGCGGCTCCTCGCGGCCCACCAGTCGTGCGAGGACGAGCTCCGACTCCTGCTCGCCAACCTGCGCCCCGACTTCACCGTCGCGAAGCTGGCCGCCCTGCACCGTGACCTCATGGACAAGCTGCTGATCGACGAGGAGTCGGCCGTGGAGGCGTTGCGCGCGGACCTCGAGCAGGCCGGACGCGGTGCGCTGCTGATGGCTCTGCAACGCCAGTCGCACTGACGAGGCGGGGTCCCCCTCAGGCGCGAAGGGCGCGCTCGTCCCGCCCCGCGCTGCTCACCGGGTCGCGGCGAGCTGCGGGTACAGCGCCTCGAGCGGCGCCGAGAGCGCGGCCTTGACCTGGACGGAGGTCTGGTCGGCGAGGACCTCGTACTCGCCGGCCTCGGTGGCGTCGAGGACCGTGGCGACGAGCACCGCCGGATCCAGCTTCGGGTCGGTGGTGTGGGCGGCCATGGCGGTGTCGACGTAGCCGACGTGCACGCCGACGACCTGGACACCCGAGGGCTGGAGCTCCAGTCGCAGCGAGTTGGTCGCCGACCAGAGCGCGGCCTTGGTGGCCGAGTAGATGCCGGCGACGGCCAGCCACGACAGGGCCGAGTGGATGTCGATGATCGCGGCGTTCCCGCCCCGCGCGGACAGGACGGGCGCGAAGGCGCGAGCCAGGAACAGCGGGCCGAGGAAGTTCGTCTCCACGTTGCGGCGGATCTCCTCGTCGCTGTGGGCGAGGATGCCCGGGGTGGAGACCGACGCGCCGGCGTTGTTGATCAGCACCGTCACGTCCGGAGCGGCCTCGACCACTGCTCGGATGGACTCGGGATCGGTGACGTCGAGCGCCAGCGGAACGACGCGCTCGTCGTTCCAGTCGCGCGGGCTCCGGGCGGTGGCGTACACCTTCGACGCGCCCCGAGCGAGGGCCTCGCGGACGAAGTGGGTGCCGATGCCGCCGTTCGCGCCGGTGACGAGGACGACGGCGCCGTTGAGTGAGGTCATGAGGACTTTCCTTCTCGGTCTGACTCCCGGCCCGCGAGGACAGGGGAGCGAATGGGACGGTCACGGTCGCCGGTGCGCGACAGGTTGGTCCCGCACCGGCGTGGGAGGATCGCTGCGTCGATCCGCCCCACCACGACAGTGACTACACTCATAACTGACTTCAGTCATCATTTATTCCAGGAGGCCCTCCATGGCAGTGGCGCCCACGCCGCCCGGGCGACGCGAGCGGAACAAGCAGGCCAAGCTCGACCGCATCACCGCGGCTGCCAGTGAGCTGTTCGCCGAACACGGTGTCGACGACGTCACGACGCAGCAGATCGCGGACGCTGCGGACATCGGCACCGGCACCCTGTTCCTCTACGCCCGGACCAAGGGCGAGCTGCTGCTCCTGGTGCAGAACGCCCACTACGCGAGCGCGCTCGAGCGGGGTCGCACGGCGGCCGCCGGGACGACCGGCGCGCTCGACGGCCTGCTCGCCCTCCTCTCCCCCGTGGTCGAGTGCAATCGCGTCCAGGTCGACAACGGACGGACCTACCTGCGCGAGATGGTCTTCGGCGACCCGACGGAGCCCCACCACGCCGAGGCGCTGTCCATCGTCGCGCAGACCGAGCGGGCGATCGCCGACCTCCTGAGCGAACGGACGCGGCTGGGCGGCGAGGAGGCAGCGGCGATGGCCGGCGTCGTCTCGGCCGTGATGTTCCTGAACCTGGCGCCGAGCGCGACCGCGGACGCGAGCGTCCCCGAGATCCTCGCCACCATGCGCGCCCAGCTCGCGGCGATCCTGCCCGGATGAGGGTCCGAGGCGCCCGACGCGACCGGCCCCGGCCGCTACGGGGCGAGGAAGTCGGCGGCGACCGGGGCGAACTCCTCCCCGTACTGGAAGATGCCCCCGTGCCCGGAGTTCGGGTAGATGATCAGCTCGGATCCGGCGATCCTCCGGTGCAGGTCCTCCGACAGGACTGAGGGAACCATGCGGTCGTTGTCGCCGTTGGCGATCAGGGTGGGCTGGGTGACCACCGAAAGGTCCGACGGGCGGGAGCGGCCGTAGCGCCGGATGGCCTTCAGCTGGGCGTTGAACGCCTTCGTGCTGATCGCATCGTCGCGGTCGGTCGTGCGCTCCTGGAGTCGCTCGATGAACGCCTTCCCCGCCCTCTTGCCAGCCTCGTCGCGATTGAAGAACAGGAACTCCTTGGGATCCGACCGCGTGACGGTGGCCCGGAGGATGTCCCCGTAGGTGGTGCGCGCGACCTTGTCGATGCCCTTGCCGCCACGGGGGCCGGTGCCGGTGAGGACGAGCCTGCGGACGAGGCCCGGATGCTTGACGACCAGGTCCTGGGCGATCATGCCGCCCATCGAGAAGGAGAAGACGTCGATCGTGTCGAAGCCGAGCGCGGTGATGAACGCGTGAGCGTCGTCCGCGGCCTCCTCGAGCGTGGAGGGGACGGCACCCGAGGAGCCGCCGACGCCACGCTGATCGAACGCGATCACGTGGCGGTTCGCCGCGATGGCGTCCACGATGCGCGGGTCCCAATTGTCGAGCGTGGCGGCGAGGTGCACGAAGAAGACCACTGGAGGACCGCCCTCGGGACCGAGCTCACGGTAGGCGAATGTCGTCCCTTGCGTGGTGACGGTCCTCGTCGGCGCGTTCGCGTACGAGGTGTTGACCGGTTCGGCGGTGCTCATGCGAAGGCTCCTTCAGAGCGGTGGCGCGCAGCACGTTCAGCCTGCGCCGCGGTGGGGTCAGGCAGCGGTGACGACGACCTTGCCCCGGAGGCCACCCCGGGTCAGCGCCTCGAGGGCCTGCGGTGTCTGCGCGAACGGAAAGGTCTGGCCGACGACCGGGCGCAGGACGCCCTGGTCGACCAGGTCCGCGACCTCGCGCAGCTGGGCGCCGTCGGCGGTCATGAACAGGAACTCGTAGGTCACTCCCGCACGCTTGGCCTGCTTGCGGATCTTGCGGCTCAACGCGGCGATCGCCAGGCGCAGCAGCGGATTCATGCCCTGCTCGCGGGCGAAGGCCGGGTCCGGCGGCCCCGAGATGCCGATCGCCTTCCCGCCGGGGCGGAGCACGCGCAGCGACTTCTCGAGATTCTCCCCGCCGAGGCTGTCCAGGACGAGGTCGTACCCGGCCAGCTCCTGCTCGAAGTCCTGGGCACGGTAGTCGATCACCACGTCGGCGCCGAGGTCGCGGACGAAGTCGGCGTTCTTCCCGGACGCCGTCGTGGCGACGTGGGCGCCGAGGTGCTTGGCGAGCTGGATGGCGATCGAGCCGACGCCGCCGGCCCCGGCGTGGATGAGCACGCGCTGCCCCGGCTTCACCTGCCCCTTGACCACGAGGGCCTGCCACGCGGTGAGCGCCACGAGGGGCAGTGAGGCCGCCTCGACGAGGCCGACCGAGGCGGGAGCCGGCGCGAGGTCGGCTTCGTCGACGGCGATGCGCTCGGCGAACGTGCCGATCCGGTGGTCGCGCGGGCGGGCGTACACCCGGTCGCCCGGCGCGAAGCCCTGCACCTGCGCACCGGTGCGGACGACCGTTCCCGCGACATCGTGACCGAGGACGAGAGGCATGGCGTACGGCAGGATCTGCTTGAACTCTCCGGTGCGGAGCTTCTCGTCGAGCTGGTTCACCCCGGCCGCGCCCACGTCGACCAGCACGTCGCGCTCGCCGACGACGGGCTCAGGCACCTCCGATTCGCGTAGAGGCTGCTTGTAGTCGTCGATGACGAAGGCCCGCATGGTGCATCTCCTCGGGGAGGTCGGCGTGATGAGTCGTGCCGCGGCGCGGCGAGGACCCGACCGGTCGCCGATCGACCATCTACCGAGCCCACTCAATTATGAGTCCACTCAGTAATCCTGTCAATCCCCGAGGCGGACGGTCAGACGGTCGGATCCTCGCGCAGGCGCACGATCGCCTTGCCGGTGTTGGCGCCGGTGAGCAGGCCCGCGAACGCCTCGGGCATGGCGTCGAGGCCGTTCCACGTCGTCTCGCGGTAGGCGAGGTCGCCGCCCGTGAGCCACTGCCCCACCTTCTGCTCGAACTCGGGCCGCACGCTCTCGTGGTCGCTCACGATGAAGCCGCGCAGCGTGAGTCGCTTGCCCACGGCCTTGAACATGTTGCGCGGGCCACTGGCGTTCGGGTCGTTGTAGCCCGAGATCGAGCCGCACAGGGCCATCCGGCCCCGCTCGTTGATGTGCTCGAGCGCCGCCTCCAGGTGGTCGCCGCCCACGTTGTCGAAGTAGACGTCGAAGCCGTAGGGGAACGCGGCGCCGACCTGGCCCATCACGTCGCCCTCGCGGTAGTTGATGCCGGCGTCGAACTTCAGCTCGTCCACCAGCAGCGCGACCTTCTCGGCCGAGCCGGCGCTGCCGACCACGCGATCGGCTCCGGCGAGTCGGGCGAACTGGCCGACGAGGCTGCCCACGGCGCCGGCCGCGGCCGACACGAACACCGAGTCGCCGGGCTGGAACGCGGCGACGTCGAACAGGCCCGCATAGGCCGTCATGCCCGGCATGCCCAGCACGCCGAGGAAGTACGAGGACGGCAGGCCGTTCAGCTCGATCTTCGTCGCGTACTCGCCGGCCAGGACGGCGTGCTCACGCCAGCCGAGGCCGTGCCGCACGATGCTGCCGACGGGCAGCGCGTCGGAGCGGGACTCGACGACCACGCCGATCGCCCCGCCGTCGAGGGGATGGTCGAGCTTGAACGGCGGGACGTAGGACTTCACGTCGTTCATCCGGGGGCGCATGTAGGGGTCGACGGTGAGCACGATGTTCTCCACCAGCACGTCGCCCTCGCGCAGGTCGCGCAGCTCGCGCTCGACGAACCGGTAGGTCTCCGGTCCGGGCAGGCCCGTGGGGCGCTGGGCCAAGTGGATCTCGCGGGTCGTGGTGGTCATGCTCGTCCTCACGTTCGGGTCGCCGCTGGGCGGCGGTGGTCCGGGCTCGCGTCGACGCGGTCCGCCCGGCTCCCGCCATCGTAGGGACCCACGCCGACGCCGTCCTGTCCGCCGGGCGTCCCCAGTCGACCTACTGGCGGGTCGAACTCGTAGTGACACCTGTCTCACCGGACGAAAAGGCCCGTCTCACCCCCTCGATCGGGGCAGGTCCGCATGGAACACTGGGCAGATCATGTCGGCCGATCACACCACCGGATCCGGATCGGCCACCGCCCACGCCCGCGGTGTCGCCGATCTGCTGCGCCATGCCCAGGAAGTGGCCCTCGAGCTGGAGGCCTCCGCGGCCGCCGAGGCCGACCGCATCACCACCGAGGCCAGGCGCCTGCAGGCCGAGGCGCACCTGCTCTACGACGACGCCCGTCACGTGCGCGACACCGCGCAGGCCCAGCTGGTCAACGTCACCGAGCAGCTCGACCGAGCGTCCGAGGACGCCTCCACCATCGTCGCCGACGCGAGCGAGCAGGCCACGATGCTGGTGCGCGACGCCGAGGAGCGCCGCGAGGCCGCCGAGCGCGACGCCGAGTCCGTCTTCGCGCAGGCGCGCGAGCGCACCGACGCGATGCTCACCGAGGCTGCGGTCGAGGCCGGTCGGCTCCTGGCCGACGCCCGCGAGCGGGCCGACGAGATCACCCGCCGGGCCGAGGAGCGAGCGACGACGCGGGTGGGCACGGCCGAGGCCGACGCCGAGCGCCGCACCAGCGAGGCCGAGGAGTACGTCGAGCGCATCGTCAACGAGGCCGAGCAGCACACCCTCGAGATCTCACAGGCCGCCACCCGCAACGCCGAGATGGTCGTGGAGTCCGCGATCGACGAGGCCGACCGCGCCCGATCGGAGTCCGAGCGGCTGCTGGCCCACGCCCGCGAGCAGGCCGAGAGCAGCATCGAGCACGCCCGGGCCGAGTCCGAGCGCACCATCGCCGCCGCCCGCGCCGAGCTCGACGACACCCGCACCACGATCGACCTCTTGGTCGGCAACGGCCGGCTGGAGGCCGAGCGGATGCGCCAGCAGGGTCACCGCGACGCCGCCGCCGTCCTGCGGCACACGCGACTCGTCGCCGGTGGGCTCGCCGGCCGCATCCGCCAGCGGATCTCCGCCCAGCTCGCCGAGACCGAGGCCGCCGCCGCTGACCTGGCCGGGGCCGCCGACGACGTCCTCTCCGACGCCCAGGAGCGCGCCGAGCGGATCCTCGTCGAGGCCGGACTGGAGGCCACGCGGCTGCGCTCACAGGCCCAGGCCATGGCCGACGCGACGCAGGAGCGGGCCTCGCGCCGCCTGGGCGAGGCCGAGTCGGGCGCCCGCCTGCTGCGCGCCCGGGTGAGCGACGAGGTCCTCACCACCCAGCGCGACGCGCTGCGCGAGAGCAAGGCCCGGCGCGACGAGGCCACCGCCCTGCTCGCCGAGGCGCGCGAGCGCCTGGCGCAGGCGAAGGAGGAGGCCCGCGTCCTCGTCGAGCGGGCCCGCCACGAGGCCGACGCCCTGCTGGTCGCGCGCGATCGCGCAGCCGACGAGCTGGCCCGTCTCTCCGACGTCATCACGGTTCTCTCGGGCCCTGACACCCATCACCCCGGCAGCGAGGAGCACCCATCCGCATGACCGAGTCCACCGCCGACTTCCGCATCGTGCTGCGCGGTTTCGACCCCGCCCAGGTCCAGGCGCGCGTCACCGAGCTCGAGAGCCAGGTCGAGTCCCTCCGTGAGCGTCCCGACAGTGCCCCGGCGCAGGAGGAGCGCCCGCAGGAGCCTGCGTCGTTCGAGCACCTCGGGGAGCGGATGGTGCAGGTCCTGGCCCTCGCGCGCGAGGAGGCCGCCGAGCTGCGCGGCTCCGCCGAGGCCGAGGTCCAGGCCTCCCGCGCCGCCGCCCACGAGGAGATCTCCCGCCTCCGCGAGGAGGCGCAGGTGCACGCCGAGGCCACGCGGGCCGACGCCGAGGCCGAGGCGACCCGCACCGTGGAGGACGCCAGGAGCACCGCTGCCGACCTGCTCGACACCGCCGAGCGCGAGGTGGCCACCCGGCGCCACGAGGCCGAGACCCTCGTCGAGCGCCAGCGCGCGAAGGCCGCCGCGGCGAACGCCGACTTCGAAGTCGCCATGGCGGCCCGCCGCGACGCCGCGGAGCAGCAGTTCAACGACGCCGAGGCCGAGCACCGGTCCCGGCTCGACGAGATCGAGAGCCGGGTGAGCGAGCAGCGCGCCGCCGCCGAGGCAGAGCGGGCCGACGCCGAGCGCGAGGCCCGACGCCTGATCGAGGACGCCCAGGCCCGCGCGAACGGCCTCGTCCACGACGCGAAGTCCACGGCCGACCGCATCCGGGCCGAGTCGGAGCGAGAAGTTGCCGCCGCGATGCAACGACGCGACAGCATCAACGATCAGCTGGCGAACCTGCGCCAGATGCTGAGCACCCTGACCGGGGGCCCGGCGACATCGAGGGACGACGCCACGACGTGATGCGGGCCACCCGTCCCGCCTCCCGACGGCCTGCGGCGTGCTTGTCCCCTCTGAGACACTGGTGACACCATGAGCAGCCCCAACTCCTCCTTCCGCACCGTCATGCGTGGGTACGATCCCGCCGAGGTCGACGCCCACATCGCCACGCTCAAGGAGCACGCGAAAGCGCTGCGCCAGCAGATCGCCGAGGTCGAGGAGCGGCTGGCCTCGGTGACCGAGCCCAACTTCTCCCATCTCGGCGCCCGCGTGGGCCAGATCCTGAGCCTCGCCGAGGAGGAGTCGGCCACGCTGCGCAAGGCCACCGCCAAGGAGATCGAGAAGCAGCGCACCGACGCCGCCGACGCGGTGCGCCGGCTCCGCAAGGAGGCCGACGCCTACGACGTCACCACGCGCCGCGAGGCCGACGAGTACGCCGGCGCCACCCGGCGCGAGGCCGACGACTACGCCGAGGCCACCCGCACGGAGGCGCAGGCCGAGGCCGACCAGGTGCGCAAGCAGGCCCTCGACGAGGCCGCGAAGGTCACCGAGGCCGCCCAGGCCGAGCTCGACCGGATCACGGCCGAGCACCAGCGCGCCGTCGCCGACTTCGAGAAGGACCTCGCCGCCCGCCGGGCCGACGCCGAGACCCAGCGCGTCGAGGCCGAGCGCACCGAGCGCGAGCGCACCGACGAGGCCCACCGCCAGGCGATCACCATCGTCGAGAAGGCCAAGGCCGAGGCCGAGCGCGTCCGCCTCGAGTCCGAGCGCGAGGTCGCCGAGATCGAGCGCCGTCGCGAGAGCATCAACGCGCAGCTCACCAACGTGCGTCGTGCGCTGGCCAACCTCACCGGCGAGGATCCGCAGGGTGAGCAGGGCTCGCTCTTCGAGGCCTCCTCGGACCGCCCCTGATCCGAACGGACTAGACCCGGCCCATCCCCTGGGTGACGACGGCCCACCCCCTCGGGGGGTGGGCCGTTCTTTTGCAGTTTTTACCCCGTCGCTCCGTCATCCTCGGTCTCATGGGTCACCTCCGTCGCATCGCCACCATGCTCGTCGTGGCGACCGTCGCGACAGTGCTGGTCGGCGGCGCCATCGTCATCGCCGACGAGCGCGAGACCGCCCTCGGCCTGACCTCGACCACCGTGGTCACTCCCGCCGCCGCCAAGCCGGCCCTGCGCCTGAGTGCCACGCCTCGCACCGTGGACGCCGGAGGCACGGTGACCTTCGGCATCCGGACGTCGACGAAGCATCCTCGGACGGTCCGACTGCAGCGGTGGGACACGAAGCGCAAGGCCTGGCGCAACGCCGCCTCCCGCAAGGTCCGCGGCAGCGCGACCGTCCGGGTCAGGCCTGCGGCCGGAGCCACGCGCTACCGCGCCGTCGCGCCGCGGGTGAAGCACCGCACCGGCGGCCGGGTCCACCGTCACGCCAGCGCTCGTTCGACCACCCTCACCGTCACCGCCCGGGCGGCGAAGCGCGCCGCCCCGACGCGGCCGGCCACGCTCAGCGCCGACGAGAAGACCCTGCTCGCTGCGGTGCAGTCCGCCCGGAGGACGTACGCACGCCCCGAGGTGCAGTCGGCCGAGGATCGTGGCGCCGAGGCCTGCCTCACCGAGTCCGCCCGCCGACACTCCGCGTGGATGGCCTCCCGCGGCCGGGCCGTCGATCCCGGATCCGCCGAGCACCGTGGGGCCGGCCGCCAGGTGCCCGCCGCGGAGTGCCGGGGTCGAACCGTCACGGCCGTGACGCGGGCCCTGGGCGGAGCGAGCTCCACCACCGCGGTGCGCGACTCCGTCGATGCCTGGCTGTCCTCCCCCTACGGCGAGACGGGTCGCCTGCTGTCGCTGTGCCACCAGGCTCCCGGCTTCGAGTACGGCGTGGCCGCGCCGGCGGTGGACGGAACCCGCTGGCTCACCGTCCTGATCGCCTCCGACACGGCCACGACCAGGGCCTCGGGGGCCTGTTGATGGTCACCCTTCCCGGCACGCGGCCTCGGCTCCCCGAGTCCGCCCAGCACCTGGTGCGCCGCTTCACCTACGGGTACAACGGGCGCCTGGCCGCCGACGTCCTGCGCCACCAGGATGCCGACGCGTGGTTCGAGGCGCAGCTGTCACCGGGCGCCGACCCCGAGGCGGACGCCACCTTGGCCTGGTTCCCCCACCTGCGGGACTCCCCCGCCCTGGCCTGGGAGAACGCGCGAGCGGGAGTCCACAACGGTGGTCAGTACGGCCACGACCTCGTCCGTCATACCCTCAGCCGACGCGTGACGGCGCGGTTCCAGGTGCACGAGGTGATGGTCGACTTCTGGTCCAACCTGCTGCACATCCCCGCCGGCGAGGACTCGAGCTTCCCGTGGCGCATGGACTACGACGCCAAGGCGATCCGACCGCACGCCCTGGGCACCTACCGCGAGCTCCTGCGCGCGGCCGTGACCCATCCGTCGATGTCGGGCTACCTGTCCAACCATCGCAACACCAAGAGCCAGATCAACGAGAACCTGGGTCGCGAGCTGCTCGAGCTGTACACCGTGGGACGGACCGCGGGCTACAGCGAGGACGACGTGAAGAGCTCGGCCCGGCTGCTCACCGGGTTCACCGTGGCCGTCGGCAAGGACTACGCCGCGGGGTACGACCCGAGCCGGCACCACGTCGGCGCCGTCACCGTCCTCGGACGGAGGTTCGAGAACGCCGCCGCCGACGGCCGCGCCCAGGTCAACGCCTACCTCGACTGGCTCGCGGGCCGGCCCGAGACCGCCGCGCGCATCGCTCACCGGCTGTGCGTGCGATTCGTCAGCGACGATCCGCCGCAGAGCACGGTCGACGCCGTGGCCGCCACGTACCTCGACTCCGGCACGGACATCAAGGCCTGCCTGCGCACGCTCGTCCGCCATCCCGGCTTCCGCGCCGCGGCGTTCCGCAAGGCGCGCACTCCGGTGGAGGACGTGCTGGCCACCCAGCGCGCCTGCGACATCGTGCCGACCGGCGCGGGGTCGGGCACCCATCTCGACTCGTTCACCTGGCACTGCACCTGGACGGGGCAGGCCCTGTTCTCGTGGCCGCGGCCCGACGGCTTCCCCGAGAACTCCGACACGTACCTCTCCCCCGCCCGGATGCTGCGCACGTGGACCACCCACACGTGGGCCGCCAACACCACCAGCACCCTGACGCAGGCCACGAAGCCGCAGGTGCGCGACCTGATCCCGCCGGTGTGGCCCCTCCCCCTCGAGGACCTCGTGCACCACCAGGCCGTGATGATGACCGGGCGCCAGGCCACCCGTGAGACGGTCGACGGTGCCGCGAAGCTGATCGGCAACCCCGCCACCCACGTGTTCACCAAGGCCTGGGAACGCGACACCGGCTACCTCGCCTGGATGCTCACCCTCATCCGTACGGCGATCCTCAACGCGCCGGAGGCGATGCTGCGATGACCAACGGCCACGACGACGCCTGCGCCGACTACGGCGTCACCCGCCGCAACGTGCTGAAGTCCGCCGGACTCATCGGCATGGCCGGCGTCTCCACGGTGATGTTCGGCGACGTGCTGACGTCCACGGCGTACGGAGCCACGAACGGCAACATCCTCGTCGTGCTGTCGCTGCGGGGCGGCGCCGACGGCATGTCGATGATGGTGCCCCACGCCGAGCCGGCCTACTACGCCGCGCGGCCGTCCATCGCGGTCAAGAAGGGCGAGCTGCTCCGGCCCGACGCCACCTTCGGCCTGCACCCGTCGTTCGCGCCGCTGGCAAGCCTGTGGGACAGCGGCAGGATGGCCGCCATCCACGCCGTCGGACTGCCCACACCGAACCGCTCGCACTTCGAGGCGATGGAGCTGGTCGAGGACGCCGACCCCGGCTCGTCGGAGCGCATCGGCTGGCTCAACCGCGTGATCGGCTGCTTCACGTCCAACGACGTCTTCGACGGGATCCGCGTCGGGTCCACCGTCATGCCGACCTCGTTGATCGGGCCCGAGCCGTCGTTCGCGACGTCCGACTTCTCGTCCCTCTCGGTGCCCTGGGCCGACCACGCGACCCTCGGCCCGCGGCTGCGCTCGGTGCTCTCGACGATGTATCGCGACGCCGGGACCGTCATCGGGCGCGCGGGCCAGGAGGCCATCGCGCTGGACCGGCGCAGCGGCCCGATCGCCGCCGAGGAGAAGAAGGGGCCGCAGAACGGGGCGGTCTACCCCGAGCACAACGAGCTCGGGAAGGCCCTGGCGAGCTCCGCCGCGCTGATCCGCTCGGGTGTCGGGGTGCGCGCGATCGCGGTGGACTTCGGCGGCTGGGACCACCACGTCGACATCTCGTGGAGGATCAGCCGCCAGATCGAGCAGATGTCGCAGTCCATCGCGGCGTTCCTGACCGATCTCGGCCCGCACGCCTCACGCGTGACGATCGTGACGCTCAGCGAGTTCGGCCGGCGGTTGGGCCAGAACGGGGCGGCGGGACTCGACCACGGCTACGGCAACGCGGTCTTCGCGTTCGGCGCGGGCGTCAAGGGCGGCTACTACGCGAACTGGCCCACGCTCGCGAACGGGCGGCAGGTCGACGGCGACCTCGCCGTGACCACGGACTACCGCAACGTCCTGGCCGAGATCCTGCAGACGCGCTTCCCGGAGGTGGGGGTCGGGACCGTGTTCCCGGGGCTGGGCCGCACATCTCTGGGATTCATGTCGCCGCACTGATTCATGTCGCCGCACTGAGCGGTCCCGACCGGCTCAGCTGGCGAACTGACGCACGCGCCGGCCGCCGATCTCCTCGATCGTGATCGCGATGTGCGTGGACGCACCCGTCGCACCGGCCCACGAGCTCGGCAGTCGGGTGCCGAACGACTCCAGCTGCTCGGCGGTGGCCTCCTGGGCGGTTCCACGCACGATGACGCTCCAGCCGGTCTGGTAGGTGTCGTCGTGGTGATCCGCCTCCAGCACGAACCGCCGATCGACGATCGTCGCCAGGCCCGAGGTGCGGCTCGTGCTGATCAGGATCGTGTCGTCGTCGTACGCGTAGTTGACGGGCAGCAGCTCCAGGCGGTCGCCGGCGTCGAACGCGATCCGCGCGAACCGGCCGACCTTCAGCAGCTCACGGCACTCGTCCTGGTCCAACTCCTGGATCGTTCCGGTGCTCATGGATCCATTGTGCACGTGTGAGCCGCGTTACGGTGAGCCCATGAACTCGCTCCGGAGCCCCTGGCTCGCCGCCTTCGGCATCGCCGTCGTGGTGCACCTGGCCCTCGTGCTGGCGCAGGCCCAGCCCTGGGACAGCATCACCAAGTGCCTCCTCGCCCCTCTCCTCGTCGCGTGGGTGATCGAGCAGCGCGGTCCGCGACTCCTCGCGATCGCGCTGGTCCTCTGCCTGTTCGGTGACCTCTTCCTGGAGATCGACGGCCTCTTCATCGCCGGCATGGCGTCGTTCGCCGCGGCGCACGTGTGCTTCGTGACCTTCTTCGTCCGCCGCGGCGCCCTCGACGTGCTGCGCCGCACCGTCTGGATCCCGCTCGCCCTCGCGGCGGGAGCGGTCCTGCTGCTGGCCTGGGTGTGGTCGGGCCTCGAGCCGGGGCTTCGCGTCCCGGTCGTGGTCTACGCCCTGCTGCTCGCCTCGACGGCCGCCACGGCCCTCGCGGTCGACCTCCGGGCCGGCATCGGCGCGCTGCTGTTCCTGTTCAGTGACGGGCTCATCGCGGCGCGCATCGCCGACCGCGTCCCCGAGGAATCCGCGTTCGGCGGCTTCGTCGTCATGCTGACCTACTCGCTGGCCCTGTTCCTGCTCACCACGGCGATCGTCCAGAAGGAGGCGCGCAGCCGCGCCGCCGGAGGGTTCGATGCGACGCGGGCCACGGACTGCTGGCCGAAGCTCCCCGCGGGAGCGGTGTGAGCACCGTGGAGGCCGCGGGCCTCACCTTCGACCTCGACCTGTTCGGCCCCGAGGACGGCACGCCCGTGGTCCTGCTGCACGGCTGGCCCCAGGACCGCCGCTCGTGGCGCGGTGTCGCCGAGCGCCTCGCCGCCGAGGGGCTGCGGGTCGTCGTCCCCGACCAGCGCGGCTACAGCCCGGGGGCGCGTCCCGAGGGGGTCGAGCACTACCGCGCCGAGATCCTCGCCGACGACGTCGTCGCGATCATGGCGGCGCTCGGGCACGAGCGGTTCCACCTCGTCGGACACGACTGGGGCGCCGCGGTCTCGTGGGTCGCGGCCACCCGTCACGCCGACCGGGTGCTGACCCTGACGGCCGTATCCGTGCCCCACCTCGCGGCCTACAACGAGGCGCTGGCCGGCGACCCCGACCAGCAGCAGCGCGGCGCGTACATCGGCCTGCTGCGCCGGCCGGGCAAGGCGGAGGAGGTGCTGCTCGAGGACGACGGCGCCCGCCTGCGCGCGATGTACGGCGGCGACGTCGACCCCGAGGACGAGGCTGCCTACGTCGTGAAGCTCAGCGAGCCGGGCGCCCTCACGGCCACGCTGAACTGGTACCGCGCGATGGGTCCCGAGCTCTCGGCCACGCCCGACGTCACCGTGCCCACCACGTTCGTCTGGGGCGCCACCGATCTCGCGATCGGCCGCTACGGCGCCGAGCGCTGCGGCGACCACGTCAGCGGCGACTTCCGCTTCGTCGAGGTCGACAGTGGCCACTGGCTGCCCGACACCCACCCGGACCTGCTCACCTCCGAGATCGTCGACCGGGTGCGAAGCGTCGGAAACGGCATGATGGACGCATGACGGAGCGCGCAGGACAGCCGGCCGCGGCGGAGGACCTCGTCGACCTGGCCCATCTCGTGACGGCCTACTACACGTTGAGGCCGGACCCCGACGTGGTCGAGCAGCAGGTGGCGTTCGGCACCAGCGGTCACCGCGGGTCGAGCCTGAACACCGCGTTCAACGAGGCCCACATCGCGGCCACGACTCAGGCGATCTGCGACTACCGCGCCCACCAGGGCATCGACGGGCCGCTGTTCATCGGGCGCGACACCCATGCCCTCTCCGAGCCCGCGTGGGCCACGGCGATCGAGGTGCTCGTCGGCAACGACGTCGACGTGCTGGTGGACGACCGCGACGGGTACACGCCCACGCCCGCGGTGTCGCACGCGATCCTGCGGGCCAACCGCGGCCGGACCACCGGCCTGGCCGACGGGATCGTCGTGACGCCGTCGCACAACCCGCCCGCCGACGGCGGCTTCAAGTACAACCCGCCGCACGGTGGTCCCGCCGACAGCGACGCCACGTCCGTCATCGCGGCCCGGGCGAACGAGCTCATCGCCGCGGGCCTCTCAGGCGTGCGCCGCATCCCGTTCGCCCGCGCCCGAGCCGCCTGCCGGCCCTACGACTTCCTCGGGACGTACGTCGACGACCTCCCGAACGTGATCGACCTCGCCGCCATCGCGGGCGCCGGCGTGCGGATCGGTGCCGACCCGCTCGGTGGCGCGAGCGTGGCGTACTGGGGTGAGATCGCCGACCGGCACGGGCTCGACCTCACCGTGGTCAACCCGCTCGTCGACGGCACCTTCCGGTTCATGACGCTGGACTGGGACGGCAAGATCCGCATGGACTGCTCGTCGCCAGCCGCCATGGCCTCGCTCATCGAGCAGCGCGACCGGTTCGACGTGGCCACCGGCAACGACGCCGACTCCGACCGGCACGGCATCGTCACCCCGGACGCCGGCCTGATGAACCCCAACCACTTCCTCGCCGTCGCGATCGCCCACCTCTTCGGCGGCAGCCGCCCCGACTGGCCGGCCGGGGCGCAGATCGGCAAGACCCTGGTGTCGTCCTCGATGATCGACCGGGTCGCGCAGCAGATCGGCCGCCCGCTCGTGGAGGTCCCCGTCGGATTCAAGTGGTTCGTGCCGGGACTCATCGACGGCTCGTTCGGCTTCGGTGGCGAGGAGTCGGCCGGTGCGTCGTTCCTGCGGCGCGACGGGGGCGTGTGGACGACCGACAAGGACGGCATCATCGCGGCACTACTGGCCTCGGAGATCATCGCCACCACCGGCAAGACGCCGAGCGTGCTCTACGGCGAGCTGGTCGAGCGGCACGGCGATCCGGCCTACGCCCGCGTCGACGCCCCGGCCGACCGCGAGCAGAAGGCGCGCCTGGGGAACCTGAGTCGCGACGACGTCACGGCCACCGAGCTGGCCGGCGAGCCGATCACGGCGGTGCTGACGGAGGCTCCCGGCAACGGCGCGGCCATCGGCGGCCTGAAGGTGACCACGGAGTCGGCGTGGTTCGCCGCGCGTCCGTCGGGCACCGAGGACGTCTACAAGATCTACGCCGAGTCGTTCCGCGGAGCCGACCACCTGGCCGAGGTGCAGGCCGCGGCGAAGTCGGTGGTCGACGCGGCGCTGGCCTCGGACTGACTCAGGCGAACGGCCAGTTGAGGTCGGGGATCGTCAGCCCGCGGCCCAGCTCGTGCGCGCGCTTGTTCCAGTCCATCGTGCGCGCGGCGATCCAGTAGCGCTGCTGCGCCATGAGCATCGTCAGGCTCGATCCGATCGCCTTCTCGAAGCTCTTGCCCATCGTGATCGCGATCTCGCGCGCCGCGCGGGCGTCGTGGGCCGCGTCGTGCGCCCGGTCGAGGCGGACCCCGTAGTGCGCGGCGACGTCGGCCAGCCGACGCTGGCCCTCGCGCTCGCGGTCGATGCCCCAGTCGATGACGAACGGGTCGACGACGAGCAGCCGGTCCCAGTCGGGCTGGTCGAGGTCGTGACGGATGGCCTCGGCGCGCAGCAGCGTGAGGTCGAACGAGGCGTTGTAGACGACCAGGCCGATCCGGCGCTCGATCACGTCGTGGACCCAGGCCAGCACGGGACGCAGCGCCTGCGCCGACATCGGCGCGCGGGCGAGGTCGGAGGCCGTGATGCCGTGGATGTCGGCCGAGGACTCGGGGATCGGCACGCCGGGATTGACCATGCCCATGAGGTCCCCGCCGACGTCCGACAGCGCGGCGAAGCTCAGGATCCGGTCCCGGTGGGGATCGATGCCCGTGGTCTCGAAGTCGAGGGACGCGAGCGGCTGGCGGTACCAGGCATTCGGGTCCTCGCGCGGGGGCAGGACGTTCTTGGCGCGCCGTCCCGCGCCGGGACGACCCGGCTCGGACGTGGGACTGGCGGACGCTTCAGGCATGGGGTGGTTCCTCTCGGTGCTCGACGCTCGACTCTGCCGTCCCCGCCCGCGTCGCCGCGTCCCGTTCCGCCAACTGACCTCGTAGCTCGGAGACCTTCGACTTGCGTCGCCGCGCCGCGGTGATCGTGGCGATCAGGGCGAACGACGCCAGCACGCCCACGAGGGCGCCGAAGAAGGTCGCCCACTGGAAGCCGGGCGCCTCGTTCACCAGCGTGATCCATCCGGCATCCGACGCGCTGTTGTCGCCGAGGCTGATCGCCAGGGTGAGCCAGTTCGGCGCCGCCAGCAGCAGCGCCACCAGGAAGACGCCGACCTTCCACGGCCACTTCAGGAACGGGCGTCGGACCTGCCACACGACGAGCACCGGGAGGAAGCTGAAGATGAAGCCGTAGAACACACCCCAGAAGATGCCGACGGTCATGCGTCCGTCGACCTGGTTCCCGACACGTTGGGCCCACCAGCGCGGCAGAGCCGCGGCCAGCAGTCCGTAGACGACGAGAGCCGCCACCACGAGCACGAGCACGACGACGATCCGCCGTACCCAGATCTCGGCCCCGGTCCGAGTCCCGGGACCTTCTGACGGCAGACCTGGGGAACGGGAGTTCGCGGGGTCGGCCATGGCGCCCATTCTCGCACTCCTGCCGGACAGTTCACAGGGGGCTACCCGCTAGGGTTGAGCCGAGCCCATGGTCTTCCTCGTCGCGCTGCACTTTCTCGTTGCAGCGGCTTCCCCTGCGCTCGTCCGCATGCTGGATAGACGGGCTTTCCTGGTCCTCGCGCTGGTCCCGGCGGCGTCATTCGTGTGGCTCCTGGGGCCCGTTTCGCGGGCCACCGACGGCGATCCCACGTACGAGCGAGTGGCCTGGATTCCCCAGATCGGACTCGATCTCGACTTCGCCGTGAACTCCCTCAGCGGCATCGTGGCGCTGCTCGTCACGGGTGTCGGCTCCCTCGTCCTCGTCTACTGCGCCTGGTACTTCCGGCCCAAGGACACCGAGATCTGGCGCTTCTCCGGCGTCCTGACCGCCTTCGCCGGCGCGATGCTCGGCCTGGTGCTCGCGGACAACGTCTACGTGCTCTACGTGTTCTGGGAGCTCACGACCGTCCTGTCCTTCCTGCTGATCGGCCACAACCCCGAGCGCCGCGCCAACCGCCGTGCCGCCCTCAACGCGCTCATCGTGACCACGTTCGGTGGCCTGGCGATGCTGGTGGGCCTGGTCGGACTGCACCAGCTGAGCGGCACCGCGCGCCTGAGCGAGATCCTCGCCGATCCGCCCGAGCCGGGTGCCGCGGTGACCGCGTCGATCGCGCTGGTCCTGGTGGGCGCGCTCTCCAAGTCGGCCCTGCTGCCGTTCCACTTCTGGCTCCCGGGCGCGATGGCCGCCCCCACCCCGGTCAGCGCCTACCTGCACGCCGCGGCCATGGTGAAGGCCGGCATCTACCTCGTCGCCCTGCTGGCCCCCGCCTTCGCCGAGACCCCCGGCTGGCGCCCGGTGCTGATCGGCCTCGGCGTCGCCACGATGATCCTGGGCGGCCTGCGCGCGCTGCGGCAGTACGACGTGAAGCTGCTGCTGGCCTACGGCACCGTCAGCCAGCTGGGCTTCCTCATGGCCGTGGTCGGCGCGGGCACGCGGTCGGCCGCGTTCGCCGGGCTGGCCCTGGTGTGCGCCCACGGACTGTTCAAGTCGGCACTCTTCCTCGTCGTCGGCGTGATCGACCGCTCGGTCGGCACGCGCGACCTGCGCGAGCTGTCGGGCCTGCGGCAGGCCCGCCCCCTGCTCTTCGTCACCACCGTCGTCGCCGCGGCGTCGATGGCCGGCCTGCCCGTGCTGTTCGGCTTCACCGCGAAGGAGGCGGCGCTCGCCGCCTTCGTCGATCTGGGCCACGACCTCGGCCACCCGGCCTGGGGCCTGATCGCCCTCGCGGGCATCGTGATCGGCTCGGTGCTGACCGTCGCGTACAGCGCCCGCTTCGTCTGGGGCACGTTCGCCGACAAGCCCGGCGTCGAGCCGTGCAGGCCGCGCGACTTCTCGCCGTGGTTCGCAGCCGTGCCCGCCGTGCTCGCTGCCCTCAGCCTCGTCGCCGGTCTCGCCGGGCCGTTCCTGACCCCGCGGCTGGCCACCTACTCCGACCAGTTCCCGCCCGGTTCGCACGAGGCGGTGCTGACCCTCTGGCACGGCTTCACCCCGGCCCTGTGGCTCTCGATCCTCGCCGTCGCGGCCGGCATCGCCCTGTTCGTGTGGCGCCGTCCGGTGGCGGCCGCCCAGCACGCGATCGTCGACCGGCTCCCGTTCCCCGACGCCGAGCGCGCCTACCAAGCCGTCATGCGCGGGGTCGACCGCTTGGCCGTCGAGGTCACCGGCCGCACGCAGCGAGGCTCGCTGCCGGTCTACCTCGGCATCATCCTGGTGACGCTCGTCGTGGTGCCGGGCACCGCGCTCGTGCGGGCCTGGGAGCGACCCGAGGTCCGGGTCTCCGACAACCCCCTGCAGATCGTCGTCGGCGTCGTGATGATCGCCGCGGCCGTGCTCACCGTCCGGTCGCGCCGCCGTCTCCGCGCGGTGCTCCTGCTCGGCGTCACCGGCTACGGAACGTCGATCCTGTTCGTCGCCCACGGCGCCCCCGACCTCGCGCTCACCCAGGTGCTCGTCGAGACGTTCCTGCTCGTCACGTTCGTGCTCGTGCTGCGCCGTCTCCCCCCGTTCTTCAGCGACCGGCCGTTCAACATCGCCCGCTGGTGGCGGGTCGGCCTGGGCACCGCCGTGGGCCTCTCGGTGGCCGGGTTCGCGTTCGTCGCCACCAACGCCCGCACCGCCACCCCCATCTCCGCGGGCTGGGCCGAGCCGGCCTATGAGTACGGCGGCGGCAAGAACATCGTCAACGTGGCCCTCGTCGACATCCGTGCCTGGGACACCATCGGCGAGCTGAGCGTGCTCGTCGTCGCCGCGACCGGCATCGCGAGCCTGATCTTCCTGCTGACCGACCGCGCCGGACGCCAGGTCCGCCCGCGCCGCGTGGTCACCCCCGACTCCAACGCCTGGCTCGCGGCCAACCTCCACGACCAGCGCCGCTCGATCGTGTTCGAGATCGTCACCCGCCTGGTGTTCCACACGGTGATCGTCTTCTCGGTCTACCTCATGATCTCGGGCCACAACTCCCCCGGTGGCGGGTTCGCCGGCGGTCTCATCGCGGGCCTCGCGCTGATGATCCGCTACCTGGCCGGCGGTCGCGAGGAGCTCGACAACGCCGCGCCGGTCGACGCCGGATTCGTGCTGGGCCTCGGCCTCGCGGTGGCGGCCCTCTCGGGCCTGCTGCCCACGCTGCTCGGCGGCGGCGTCCTCCAGAGCGCCATCATCGACGTCCCGATCCCGGTGCTCGGCGAGCTGCACCTGGTCACGTCGGTCTTCTTCGACATCGGCGTGTACCTCGTCGTCGTCGGCCTCGCACTCGACGTCCTGCGCAGCCTCGGCAGCGGCATCGACGCCCACATGGAGGACGAGGACGGCGGCGCCCCCGACCCCCGGAAGGACCAGGTGCCGGTGTGACAGCGAACCTGATGCTGATCGCCGTCGTCGGCGTCCTCGTGGGCAGCGGGGTCACGCTCGTGCTCGAGCGCAGCCTGACCCGCATCCTCGTGGGCTTCGTCCTCATCGGCAACGGCCTGAACGTGCTGTTCCTCGTGGTCTCCGGACCCGCCGGCGCGGCGCCCATCCTGGGGCTGTCCGGTGACCCGATGGCCGATCCGCTGCCCCAGGCGATGGCGCTGACGGCGATCGTGATCACCCTCGGCACCACCGCGTTCGGGCTCGCGCTGGCGTACCGCGCCTGGCAGCTGACCGGCACCGACGACGTCCAGGACGACGTCGAGGACGACCTGATCCGCCGCCGCGCCGAGCGCGACGAGGTCTCGGCCACCTTCGACGAGGCCGACTCCGAGCTTCCCGACGAGGGCTACGCGGGCGACTCCACGCTCGCCCCCGAGGACGAGGTGCCCGCATGAGCGAGCGCCAGCGAGTGAGTCATGCAGCCCTCATGCCGGCGCCGGCGTACGGTGCTCTTTCCACGGAGGTGACGGCATGAGCGACGGCCTGCTGGACCAGCTGGTCCTCGCCCCCGTGATCCTGCCCCTGCTCGGCGCGGGCCTGTGCCTGGCGTTCGGCCGGTTCGCCGGGGCCCAGCGCGTCATCAGCATTCTCACGCTGCTGGCCGTCGTGGCCTCGGCCTCGGTGCTGCTGGTGCGCGCGGACCAGCACGGCCCGCAAGCGTTCAACGTGGGCGGCTGGCCCGCCGAGATCGGCATCAGCCTCGTGGCCGACCGGCTGAGCTCCCTGCTGCTGCTGATCTCGACGATCGTCACGCTGTGCGTGCTGCTGTACTCGATCGGCCAGGGCATCGTCGAGTTCGGCCGCGACACCCCGCTCTCGGTCTTCTACCCCACGTTCCTCGTGCTGAGCGCCGGCGTCTCCAACGCCTTCCTCTCGGCCGACCTGTTCAACCTGTTCGTCGGCTTCGAGATCCTGCTGGCGTCGTCGTACGTGCTCATCACCCTCGGCGGCACCGAGGCCCGCGTGCGGTCGGGAACGATCTACATCATCGTGAGCCTGGCCTCGTCGGCGCTGTTCCTGATCGCGGTCGCCTGCGTCTACGCCGCCACCGGCACCATCAACTTCGCCCAGCTCGCGCTGCGCATGCAGGACCTGCCCGACAGCACCGCCACGATGCTGCAGCTGCTGCTCCTGCTGACCTTCGCGGTCAAGGCCGCGGTGTTCCCCCTGTCGGCGTGGCTCCCCGACTCCTACCCCACCGCCCCGGCACCGGTCACGGCCGTGTTCGCGGGCCTGCTGACCAAGGTCGGCGTCTACGCGATGCTGCGGACCCAGACCCTGCTCTTCCCCACGCACGAGCTGCGCACGCTGCTGCTGTGGGCGTCGGTGCTGACGATGGTGGTGGGCATCATGGGCGCGGTCGCGCAGTCGGACATCAAGCGTGTGCTGTCGTTCACCCTGGTCAGCCACATCGGCTACATGCTCTTCGGCATCGCCCTGGGCAGCGAGCTCGGCGTGGCCGGCGCGATCTTCTACATCATCCACCACATCACGGTGCAGACCACGCTCTTCCTGGTCGCCGGGCTGGTGGAGTATCGATCCGGGACGACGAACCTCGACCGGCTCGGCGGGCTGGCCCGCTATGCCCCGGTGCTGTCCGTCATGTTCTTCGTCCCGGCCATGAACCTCGCCGGCATCCCGCCGTTCTCGGGCTTCCTGGGCAAGCTGGCGCTGCTCGAGGCCGGCGTCGAGGCCGGCGACTCGCTCGCCCTGCTCGGCGTCGGGGCCGCCGTCGCCACGAGCCTGCTGACGCTGTACGCCGTCGCGAAGATCTGGAACCGCGCCTTCTGGCAGCCGCTCGCCGATCCCGAGGACGACACCCCGGTGCCGTTCGGACCGGCCGGACTCGGTGGCTCGCTGCACGGCCGCAGTGGCGTCTCGACCGCCACCCAGCGCGAGACCACCTGGAAGACCGACACCGAGGGTGAGCGACTGCCGTCCCGGATGGCGCTGCCGACGATCGCACTGGGCCTGGTCACCATCGCGCTCACCGTGTTCGCCGGCCCGCTGTTCGCGATGACCGAGCGCGCCGCCGACGAGCTGCACGAGCGCACTCCCTACATCGAGGCGGTGCTGGGCGATGGCTGACCGCGCACGGGGCCTGCACGTGTGGCACGTCCCGGTGATCCTGTGGCTCACCGTCGTGTGGCTGCTGCTGTGGGGCGAGGTCACCCCCATCAACCTCATCGGCGGTCTGCTCGTCAGCGCGATCATCGTCATGGTCTTTCCCTTCCCCCGCGTGTCGGTGGACGGAACGGTCCGGCCCTGGGCCTCCGTGGTGCTGATCACGCGGTTCCTCGCCGACCTCAGCGTCGCGAGCTTCGGCGTGGCCTGGCTCGCCATCCGTCCGAAGGCGCCGCCGCCCAGCGCCGTGCTGAGGATCGACCTCGTCAGCAGGTCCGAGCTGCGCCAGACGCTCACCGGAGAGCTGATCTCGCTGGTGCCCGGGTCGCTGCTCATCGAGCTCGACTCCG
The DNA here is from genome assembly GCF_900167475.1 of Aeromicrobium choanae. NCBI lineage: Bacteria > Bacillati > Actinomycetota > Actinomycetes > Propionibacteriales > Nocardioidaceae > Aeromicrobium > Aeromicrobium choanae. Next base: position 1,189,581 of record NZ_LT796768.1, read on the forward strand.
AGGGCCAGCGGATGTGGCTGCACGTGCTGGACGCCGGCACCCCCGAGCGCATCGAGACCGCCCGCCGCAAGGCCCGGATGCAGGAGCACCGCCTGCTCAAGGCCATCGGCACCAAGGCCGAGATCAACGAGAGCGAACGCCGACTCCTCGAGGAGCACGCATGACCTTCGTCGGAATCGTCTGCGCCGCACTGCTCGGCCTCACGGGCCTGCTGTGCCTCGTGCGCATCGTCCGCGGCCCGACCATGCTCGACCGCACCGTCGCGTCGGACGTGTTCGTGGCCGCGTGCGTCGGCGCGATCGGCGTCGAGGCGGCGATCGGGCGCCACAACACCACCCTGCCGATCCTCGTGGCGCTGGCGCTCGTGGCGTTCCTCGGCTCGGTCAGCATCGCGCGCTACGCCGCGCAGGCGTCGGGCGGTGGCCAGTGATGGACTGGAGCCTGGCCGTCGACGTCCTCTCCGGCACCCTGCTGATCCTGGGGGCCGCGTTCGCGCTGGTCGCCGCCATCGGCGTCGTGCGCTTCCCCGACGTGCTCACCCGCATGCACGCGGCCACGAAGCCCCAGACGTTCGGGCTGCTGCTGATCCTGGCGGGGCTGGCCCTGCGGATCGAGAGCGTGGGCGACCTCACGCTCGTGGCCGTCGTCGCGCTGTTCCAGCTGCTGACGGCCCCGGTCTCGGCGCACATGGTCGGCCGCGCCGCGTTCCGGGCCGACCAGGTCGATCGCGAGGCGCTCGTCGTGGACGAGGGCGACTGAACGCTGGGCAGCAGCCCATCGGGGGCCCTAGAGTTCGGGCATGATCCGATTGCTCATCCGCGCGGCCATCAACCTCGTCTCCGCCGCCATCGGCCTGCTCGTGGCCAACGCCGTGCTGGACGATCTCGAGGTCACCACCTCAGGATTCGTCATCACGGTCGTGATCTTCGCCCTGGCGCAGGCGATCCTGTCCCCGTTCATCCTCGTCGTGGTGAAGCGCAACGCCGAGGCCTTCCTCGGCGGCGTCGGCATCGTCTCCACTCTCGTGGCGCTGTGGATCGCCAGCCTCTTCGGCGATGCCCTGACCATCTCGGGCCTGAGCACCTGGCTCATCGCCGCGGTGATCGTCTGGCTCGCCGCCGCGCTCGCCTCGTTCCTGCTGCCGTTCATCCTGCTCAAGGCCGGCGTCGAGAACGCGCGCGAGCGCCGCGCCTGACTCAGTCGGCGAGGTCGACCACGACGGGTGCGTGGTCGCTGGCGCCCTTGCCCTTGCGCTCCTCGCGGTCGATGAACGCGCCCTCGACGCGCGCCGCCAGGGCCGGGGAGCCGAGCACGAAGTCGATCCGCATGCCCTTCTTCTTCGGGAAGCTCAGCTGGGTGTAGTCCCAGTACGTGTAGACGCCGGGGCCGGGGGTGTGCGGCCGGACCACGTCGGCGTAGCCCGCGTCGACGATCGCGGAGAACGCGGCGCGCTCGGCGGGCGACACGTGGGTGCGCCCCTCGAAGACGGCCATGTCCCACACGTCGTCGTCCTGCGGCGCGATGTTCCAGTCGCCGGTCAGCGCGATCTGGGCGTCGGGATCCTTGGCCAGCCACGCCTCGCCCGAGGCGCGGAGCCGCGCCAGCCAGTCGAGCTTGTAGGCGTAGTGGGCGTGGTCGAGGTCGCGCCCGTTGGGCACGTAGAGGCTCCACATCCGCACACCGCCGCAGGTGGCGCCGATGGCGCGCGGCTCGAGCAGGTCGTCGAACATCGGCTGGTCGACGCCGAACGAGCGCTCGACGTCCTCCAGGCCGACGCGCGAGATGATCGCGACGCCGTTCCACTGGTTGACGCCGACATGGGCGTACTCGTAGCCCAGCGCACTCAGCTCGAGGGCCGGGAACTGGTCCTCACGGCACTTCGTCTCCTGGATCGCCAGGACGTCGACGTCGTGACGTTCGAGCCAGCTGACGACGCGCCCGATGCGGCTGCGGATCGAGTTGACGTTCCAGGTGGCGATCCGCATCAGAAGTCGACTCGCAGGGGGTAGGAGGAGCTTCCCTCGGCGGGGGTGTTCACGCCCAGGACGTGGGTCAACTGGATCTCGTTCCTCTCGAAGGCCAACCTCGATCCTGCCATGTAGATGCCCCAGACCTTGGCCCGGCCCGGCGTCACTTCATCGAGCGCCTCGTCCCAGTGGTCGACGAGGTTCTGGCACCACGCCTTGAGCGTCAGCGCGTAGTGGTCGCGCAGGTCCTCGAGGTGGCGCACCTCGAAGCCGGCGTCCTGCATCGCCGTGACGATGGTGCCGGCGCCGGCGAGCTCGCCGTCGGGGAACACGTACCGGTCGATGAACTGGCCCGCGTTGGCCCGGCCGGTGTTGTCTCGACGGGTGATGCAGTGGTTGAGCATCCGGCCGTCGACCTTGACCCGGCTGCGGGCGAAGCCGAAGTAGTCGGCGTACTGCCGTACGCCGATGTGCTCGGTGAGGCCGATCGAGCTGATCGCGTCGAACCCGGTCTCGGTGACGTCGCGGTAGTCGCTGTGGCGCACCTCGGCCAGGCCGGACAGCCCCTCGCGCTCGATCGCGGCCCCCGCCCAGGCGGCCTGCTCACGCGAGAGGGTGACGCCGAGCGCGCGGACGCCGTAGTGCTGGGCCGCGTGGCGGACCATGCCGCCCCAGCCGCAGCCCAGGTCGAGCAGGCGGTCGCCGGCCTTGAGGTCGAGCTTGCGGCAGATCAGGTCGTACTTCTCGCTCTGGGCCTCCTCCAGGCTGGCATCGGCCTTGGGGAACACGGCGCACGTGTAGGTCATCGACGGGCCGAGCACCAGCTCGTAGAAGCGGTTCGAGACGTCGTAGTGGTGCTCGATGGCCTCGGCGTCGCGCGTCTTGCTGTGCCGCAGCCCCTCCAGGGCCCGGCGCCACTTCGGCAGGTGCTCCTCCGTCGGCGGCGTGGGCGGCTTGAGGTTCCCGAAGCCCAGGCTGCGGATGATCCGCACCATCTCCGGAGCGCTCGGCACCCGGAAGCGCAGGCGGCTCATGAGCGCGACCATGATGTCGTAGGGATCGCCGGGATGGACGCCGTCGATCTCGAGGTCGCCCGAGACGTAGGCGCGGGCGAACCCGAGGTCGCCCGGGGCGGTCATGAGGTAGGCCAGGCCACGCTCGTTCAGCAGGCGCAGGCGCAGGAGGGAGTCCTCGGGCCCCAGCGAGCTGCCGTCGAACGCCTCGAACCGGATGGGCATGCCGTCACGCAGCAGCCGGTCGAATGCCTGAGCGATCGTGAGTCGCGTCTCGGATGCGATGCTCATGAGTTCCTCACCGCCTTGTCGTACAGAGTGTGGAGTCGGGCCTGCGGGTCGTACCGGTCACGCACGCGGTCGAGTCCCGCGGTGTCGTAGAGGGAGTCGAAGGTCTCCCGGTCGTAGAACGCCTCGGAGTACAGCGACTTGTGGCCGCCGAGCCGGTGCACCTCGGCCTCGACGCGGCGGTTGACCGTGCCGGGCGCGGTGCCGGCCGGGACGACGACCGTGCCCCAGAAGCCGACGTTCACGTAGACCTCGCCGGGCGCCAGCGGGTAGGTGGGCCAGGCGCGGCGGGTGCGCAGGGGACACAGCCAGACGGGGCGCATCCCGACCTCGCGGTCGAACCACGTCAGGAAGTCGTCGAGCCGCTCCAGCGGGACCTCGATGTCCTGGATGACGCGCTCGCGGCCCGGGACGGCTCTGACCCGGTCGAGCAGGCGGCTGATGCCCACCTTCGAGTCGAGCGCGACGATGCGGTGGTAGACGTCGCTGCGGCGCCAGCGGCGCGGCCAGACCCGGCGGACGAGCGGGTGCTGCGCGCCGAAGGCGCCCGAGCACCAGAACCAGTCGGTGTCCCAGCGCCACAGGTAGTCGTGGATGGTCAGGACGTCCTCGGCGCGCTCGCGGATCGAGCGGTAGAAGACGTCCTGGCCGGTGTAGTCGCTGGTGGGGCCGACGCCGTCGGCGAACTGAGCCAGCGTCAGGTAGACCTCGTCGGGAGTGAAGGCGGTGCCGTCGACCGCGTCGACCGGCACCCCGTGCCACGTGCCCGCGTCGGCGATCTCGGCGATGGCCTTGGCGGCGTCGACCACGGACGCGAACCGGACGTGCCGCAGGCGCACCTGCGCGGGTGCGGGCTCCAGGGCGATCCGAAGCCGGACCGCGTAGCCGAGGCTGCCGTAGGAGTTGGGGAACGCCGCGAACAGCTCGGCGTGCTCGTTGTCGGGCGTGGCCGTGACGATCTCACCCGAGCCGGTGAGGACGTCCATCTCGAGCACCGCCTCGTGGGGCAGGCCCAGCCGCAGCGACGTGGACTCGATGCCCAGCCCGGTGACCGCCCCGCCGAGGGTGATGGTGCGCAGCTGCGGCACGACCGTGGGCATCAGCCCGTGGGCGAGGGTCTCGTCGACGAGGCGCTCGTAGGTGCACATGCCCTGCACGTCGGCCGTGTGGGCCACCGGGTCGATCTCGATGACGCCGTCGAGCCCGGAGACGTCGAGCCCGGGACCGTCGGGGCGCGAGCGCGGGCGGAAGAGGTTGGACGTGCGCTTCGCGAGGCGGACCGGCCGGCCGGGCGGGATCGCGTCCCACGAGGCGCGGAGTGCGGCGACGGCGTCCGCGTGCTTCGTCCACCCCTGCATGCAAGCAGGCTAGCGCTGCGGACCGACGAGCCGCCAGACCAAGATCTCAGCGCCCTTCCCGGCGAGGCTGAACGTCGTCGCGCCATCGACACGCAGCTCGTCGCCGGGCTCGAGGAGCGTGCCGTCGACCGTCGCCGTTCCGAGCGTGACGTGCAGGAGCGCGCCGTGGTCGGCGACGACCTCGAGCGGGTCCTCCGCGGGGCGCGCCACGAGCAGCTCGGCGTCGGCGTGGACGGGCACCGTCTCGTGCAGCCCGGGGCCCTCGGGCACCTGCGCCTGCGCGTACTCGGGGGCGTCCTCGTTGCGGCTGCGCAGCATCATCTGGACGAAGCGCAGCGGCGCCGTGTCGCTCGCGTTGCGCTCGGCGTGGGTGACCCCGGAGCCGGCGCTGAGCCGCTGGGCCAGGCCCGGTGCGATCTCGCCCCGCTGGCCCGTGGAGTCCTCGTGGGCGAGCACCCCGTCGAGGACCCACGTGACGATGTCGGCGTCGGCGTGGTGGTGCTCGTCGTAGCCGGCGCCCGGCGCCAGCCGCTCCTCGTTGATGGCGACCACCGGACCGAACGCGACGTTCGCGGCGTCGTAGTGCCTCCCGTAGGAGAACGAGTGGAGCGTCTCGGTGCCGTCGGCGACGGTGCGGTAGCGGTCGGCGGCCCGGCGGACGATGCGCTCAGGCATAGCCGAGCTCGTGCAAGCGGGCGTCGTCGATGCCGAAGAAGTGCGCGATCTCGTGGACCACGGTGATGCGGACCTCCTCGACCACGTCCTCCTCGGTGTCGCAGATCGCGAGCGTGGGATGGCGGTAGACGAAGATGCGGTCGGGCACGACGCCCGCGTACGTGGAGTCGCGCTCGGTCAGCGGGATGCCGTCGTAGAGGCCCAGCAGGTGCGGGTCGTGCGGCGGCGCATCGTCCTCGATGAACAGCACCACGTTGTCGAGCAGGTCGGCCAGCTCGGCCGGCACCTCGGCCAGCGCGGCGGTCACCAGCTGCTCGAACCGGTCCGCGTCGAGGTCGATCACGCCCCGAGTCTAGGAGGGCGGGAGAACTCGGCTGCCATGATCGGGCAGACGCCCCGGTGCCCTATGCTTGACGGGTTGTCCGGCCCCCTTCGTCTAGCGGCCTAGGACGCCGCCCTTTCAAGGCGGTAGCGCGGGTTCGAATCCCGTAGGGGGTACTGCGGACTCTGCCCGCTCATCTTGGGAAGCCGCCGACGGTGCGGCCCATCGATCGCGTGATCGCGTGCGAGGCCTCCAGCAGCGCGGCGCCCAGCTCGGTGCGCCGGTCCTCGCCGAAGCGCGACTCCACGCCCGTCAGGCTGACGGCCCACTGAGGACTCCCGGACGCGTCGAACACCGCGGCGCCGAGCCCCCAGCTGCCCTCGACGATGAGCCCGGGGTTCACGGCATAGCCGTCGCGCTGGGTCACCGCGACCCGATCCCTGATGGCCTCCGCCGTGTGGTCGGGTCCCCAGTCGTCCGTCAGATCGGTCCGCGCCAGGTACGCGTCGATCTCGTCGGGGCGGCACATCGACAGGATCGCCAGGCCCGCCGACGCGACCCCCAGCGGGAAGCGGATCCCCTCGTGGAGGACGTGGGACCGCAGCGGGAAGCTGCCGTCCTCGCGCAGCAGGCACACCGTCTCGTCCCCGCGACGGACCGAGAAGAAGGCACTCTCGCCCGTGCGGCGGGCGAGCTCCGCGACGATCCGTCGCGCCGCGGGCGTCACGTCGTACCGGGCGGCGGCCGCCATCCCGAGCACGTAGGCCTCCGGACCCAGGAACCAGCGCCCGGTTCGGTGGTCGCGGTCGACGAATCCCTCGTCGAGCATCGCGGTCAGGACGCGGTGCGCCGTCGGCCGCGGCATCCCGGCGCGGGCTGCGGCCTCGGTCGTGGAGGAGCCCGACTCCTGGGCGACCGACAAGGCGCGCAGGAGGGAAGCGAACCTGCGCACCATCGGGTCCCGGCCTGCCACGCGGCCAGAGTAGCGCAGAGCGTTCACTCAGTGGACGCCGCGACATCGGCTGGACCGCCCAGTGAGCAGAACGGATCGGCGATCCACGAGCTTCTTGCGCGTTCCGTGCCCCGTGGGCTGACATGGTGGCGACCGTCCAATGAACGAACGGAGATCCCGTGACGAAGATCCGACCACCCGAGGCTGCCTTGGAGGACCTGCTGTTCGACGGCATGACGCTGGCCGTCGGGGGCTTCGGGCTCTGCGGCATCCCCTCGACGCTCATCGAGCTGGTGCGGGACTCCGGAGTCCGCGACCTCACCGTGGTGTCGAACAACATGGGCGTCGACGGCAAGGGCCTGGGACTCCTGCTGGAGAACCAGCAGGTGCGGAAGGTGGTCGCGTCGTACATCGGCGAGAACAGGCTGTTCGCCCGCCAGTACCTGGACGGGCTCCTGGACGTCGAGTTCAACCCGCAGGGCACGCTCGCCGAGCGCCTGCGGGCCGGCGGAGCCGGCATCCCCGCCTTCTACACCCGCACAGGAGTCGGGACGGTCGTGGCGGAGGGCAAGCCCCTCGCCGAGTTCGACGGTCTCGAGTACGTGATGGAGCGCGCGATCGTCGCCGATGTCGCACTGGTCCACGCCCACACGGGCGACCGCCACGGCAACCTGCGCTACCGGCTGGCGGCCCGGAACTTCAACCCCGCGATCGCCACGTGCGGCCGCGTGACGGTCGCGGAGGTCGAGCACCTCGTCGACGCGATCGATCCCGAGGACGTCCAGACACCCGGCGTCCACGTGTCCCGTCTGATCGAGGCGAGCGACGTCACCCGGCACATCGAGCAGCGCACCACCCGCGGCCCCCGTCCCCAGGGAGTCCTCGCATGACGTGGACGCGTGACGAGATGGCCGCACGGGCGGCGGCCGAGCTCCGGGACGGTGACTACGTCAATCTCGGCATCGGGATCCCGACGCTCGTGGCCAACCACCTGCCGGCCGGTGTCGACGTGACGCTGCAGTCGGAGAACGGCATCCTCGGCCTCGGCCCCTACCCCTACGACGGGGAGGAGGATCCCGACCTGATCAACGCCGGCAAGCAGACCGTCACGGTGGCGGACGGTGCGAGCTTCTTCGACTCCGCCGAGTCCTTCGCGATGATCCGAGGCGGGAAGGTCGACGTGGCGATCCTCGGTGCGATCCAGGTCTCCGCCACGGGCGACCTCGCGAACTGGGCCATCCCGGGCGCCCTGGTCAAGGGCATGGGCGGCGCGATGGACCTCGTCGCCGGCACGCGGCGGATCGTGGTGCTGACCGATCACGTCGCCAAGGACGGCAGTCCGAAGGTCGTCGAGCAGTGCGACGTCCCCCTGACCGGCCGGGCCGTGGTGGACCGCATCATCACGGACCGCGCCGTCTTCGACGTGAGGCCCGGCGGGCTCGCGCTCGTCGACCTGGCTCCCGGGACGACGGTGCAGCAGGTGCGCGACCTGACCGACGCCTCGTTCACCGTCGATCTCAGCGGGTCCGTCGAGAACGTGGAGTCGCGATGAGCGTCCGGCGGATCGTCCAGCGCGGCCTGTGGTTCGAGGAGTTCGAGGTCGGCACGGTGTACGTGCACCGTCCCGGGCGCACCGCGACCGAGGCCGACAACGTGCTCTTCACCGCCCTGACCATGAACACCCAGCCGCTGCACCTCGACGCCCACGAGAGCGCCCAGCAGGAGCCGTTCCACGAGCGGCTCGTGAACTCGATGTTCACGCTCTCCACCCTCGTCGGGCTGTCGGTCGCCCAGCTCACGCAGGGGACGATCGTCGCGAATCTCGGCTTCAGCGAGATCACCTTCCCGGCGCCCGTCCGACACGGGGACACCATCTACGCCGAGACGGCGGTGCTCGACAAGCGGCCGTCGTCCAGCCGCCCGGGTGAGGGTGTGGTGTCCCTGCGGCACGTCGCGCTCAACCAGCGGGACGAGGTCGTGGCCACCGCCGTGCGCCAGACGCTCGTCCGGATGGCGCCCCATGAGTGACTGGGACCCGGGACCGGCCTGGCTGTTCTGCCCCGCCGACCGGACGGACCGCTACCCGAAGGCCCTGGCGGCCGCGGACGTCGTGATCCTCGACCTCGAGGACGCCGTCGCGCCGGACCGGAAGGCCGCGGCTCGCGATGCCGTGCGCGCAGCGGCGAGCTCGTCCGCCTGGGATCCGCAGCGCACCGTCCTGCGTGTCAACGCCGCATCGTCGCCCGAGCACGCGGCCGACCTGGACCTCGTCCGCGAGACGGGGACACGTCGGGTGATGCTCGCCAAGTCCGAGAGCGTCGCCGAGGTCGAGGCGGTCCCCGCCGAGGTCGTGGTGCTCGTCGAGACACCACGCGGTCTGCAGTCGGTCGACGCGATCGCCGCCGCGGCCAACGTCATCGCCGTCTTCTGGGGAGCCGACGACCTCGTCGCGGGGCTCGGCGGGCAGTCGAGCCGGCACGTCGACGGCAGCTACCGCGACATCGCCCGGCACGCGCGCTCGCGCGCGCTCATCGCCGCCAAGGCCAGCGGCCGGATCGCGCTGGACGCCGTGCACATGGACATCCCGGACCTCGACGGACTGACTGCCGAGTGCCTCGACGCCGTCGCGATCGGGTTCGACGCCACGGTCGCGATCCACCCCAGCCAGATCGGCGCGATCCGCTCGGCCTACGCGCCCACGGCGGCGGCCGTCGACTGGGCGCGTCGCCTGCTCGACCACGTGGGAGCCGCCCGCGGCGTCACCACCTTCGAGGGCCGGATGGTCGACGGGCCGATCTACGCCCAGGCCGAGCGCATCCTGCGGCGCTCGGCCCGGGCGTGATCGCCACCGGCCTCAGTCGGACTCGAACGACTCCACGTGGCTGACCTGCTCGCCCGTGATCTGGTACAGGTGCCACTGCGCGTAGGGGTAGTGGTCCCCCTCGGCGTAGCCGAACTCCGACGCCAGTCCCGGCAGCTCGATCGAAGTCTTCTCGAGCTCCTTCCTGAGGTCCTCGCCGCTGCACGGATAGCCGCACGTCTCCATCGCCGCACCGAACAGGCGCGCCGTCATGTACGCGGGCACCGTGTAGGCGCCGTTGACCTGGAGCAGGTTGTCGGACTTCATCCGCGAGCCGACGGACTTCAGGAACTCCGCGGCGGCACCCTCGGCCTTCGCCGGGTCGACGACCTCGGCGACGGTCAGGGCGTAGACGCCCTCGTCGGTCGACTCGGCCAGCGACGGCAGGTTGCCCGTGCCGTCGACCCAGATGATCGGGGCGTCGATCTTCGCACTGCGCAGTCCCTTGAGGACGCTGAGGAAGCCGGGACCGGTGTTGCTCATCATCACCACGTCGGGTCGCGCCGCGACCAGCTTCGCGATCTGCGTGGAGGAGTCGCTGGCGGCCAGGTCGATCTCCTGGCGTGTCACGAGCTCGACGCCCTCCGCCGCGGCCTTCTCCTCCACCTGGTCCCCGAACCCGATGGAGGTCAGGGTGTTGATGTTGACCAGCGCGGCCCGGGGGTTCTGCTGGCCCGAGACCTCCTTCGCTGCGGCGATCATCGCGGACCCGGCCCGCGTGTTGTCCGCGCCGAGGCTGAACGCGTAGTCGTTGCTCTCCGCCAGCGACATGCAGGCGAGCGGCACCTTGTAGCGCTCCGCCACCGGCGTGCCGGCCGAGCAGTTCGCGCTCAGCACGAAGCCGAAGATCGCGCTGACCTCCTCCGCCGTGGCCAGTTGCGTCGTGTTGGTCGCGGTGCGGGAGGCGTCCGCCCCGTTGTCCAGCGTGACCAGCTCGATCTCGTGACCGTTGATCCCACCGGCCGCGTTGACCTCCTCGACGTAGGACTCGAGGCCGACCTCCATGCCCTCGCCGTAGTAGGCGGTCACCCCGGAGAGCTCGGCGTTGATGCCCCACTTGTAGGTGCCGTCCCCCTCGGCCGCCTCGTCGTCGGAGCCGCCGCCGCAGGCCGCGACGAGCAGGGCGAGCGCGGCCGCGGCCGTGGCCGCCCTGAAACGACGCGTGGACGTGTTCTTCACTGTGCCTCCATGGGGTTCAGTCGGCCTCTTGGCCGAGGTAGGAACGCTTGACCTCGGCGCTGGACATGACCTCGTCCGGCGCACCGATCCGCAGGACCTCGCCGAAGTTCATGGCCATCAGCTGATCGCAGTTGGCGACCACGAAGCCGGGATCGTGGTCGATCAGGACGATGGTCCGCCCGAGGCGCCTCATCTCGGCGAGGGCGTCGGAGATCGCGCCGCGCTCCGAGGCGCTCACGCCCGATGTCGGCTCGTCCAGCAGCACGAGCTCCGTGCCGATCGCGAGCGCCCGCGCCATGTCGGCGAGCTTCTGCACCGCGCTGGAGAGCTCCTTGAGCGGCCGGTGGGCGTAGCCACCGAGGTCCAGCAGGTCCAGCGCCGCCATGGCACGGGACTCCGCATCGTCGGCCCGCCGGTGGTCGGTGAACCGCAGCGCTCCCCAGACCGAGTTCTTCAGCAGCCCCAGCGAGACGAGGTTCAGGACCGTCAGGTCGTTGAAGTACTGGGTCGACTGCAGGCTGCGCCCGATCCCGTGGTCACGCACCCGGTGCGGGGTCACACCTCCGAACGGCTCGCCGCGGAAGCGGACCTCGCCGGCGACCGTGGGGACCACGGCGCTGATGACGTTGAGGATCGTGGTCTTGCCGGCACCGTTCGGGCCGACGATTCCGAGGGTCTCGCCCTGGTCGACCCCGAAGCTGATGTCCCGCAGGATCGAGACTCCCCCGAGCTCGACGTCGACTTCCTTGAGCTGCAGCAGCACGTCAGACCTTCTCTCGACCGAGGTACGTGTCGAGGACTCCCTCGACGTCCAGCTCTCCGATGGCACCCTCGGCCACCACGGCACCGTCGTCCATCACCTGGACCCGATCCGCGACGGCGAGCGCCTCGGACACCGACTGGTCGGCGGCGAGGATCGCGATGCCCTGGTCGTCGGCTAGCCGGCGCAGGTGCTGCATGAGCTCGCGGACCACCGCGGGCGCGAGGCCGAGGGACAGCTCGTCGACCAGCAGCACCTCCGGGGACCGCAGCAGCGCGAGGGCGGTGGCGAGCATCTGGCGCTCACCGCCGCTCAGCAGCCCGGCGCGGACCGCCAGCCGCTCCTGCAGCCGCGGGAAGTACTCGAGCACCTCCAGCTTGCGCGCCCGGTCGGGCGCGATGAGACGCAGCTGGTCGTCGACCGTCATCCCGGTGAAGACCTTGTTCCGCTCGGCGATCAGCTCCAGGCCCGCCCGCGCGAGAGTCAGCGGATCCGGTCGGCGGACCGGCTTGCCGAGCAGCTCGATGCGGCCGGACGACCGGCCGGTCTCGCCGGGCAGGAACCCGACGATCCCGCGCAGGGTCGACGTCTTCCCCGCGCCGTTGCGCCCCAGCATCATGGTCAGGGTTCCGGGCTCGAGGTCCACGGCGTAGTCGCTCACCGCCGGCACCCCGCGGTAGGAGACGTTCAGGTCCCGGACGGACAGGCTCGCGGTCATCGGCCGGCCTCCTTCTTCACGCGGGCGCGGCGCAGGAGCCCACGCACCTTGGACTCGACCTTGTGCAGGATCCCCTCGATGCCCTCGGGCTCGAACAGGATCACGAGGACGAACAGCAGGGAGAACAGGCCGGCATTGACCGTGCTGACGTTGCTGAGGTACCAGTCGAAGTTCAGCCCGGCGTCCTGGATCCAGACGGACACCTGGTTCTGCAGGAAGTAGGGCAGCACCGAGATGACGACCGCGCCGATGATGGCGCCCAGGCGTGAGTTGACGCCGCCGATGAAGATCATCGTGACGAGCGTGATGGTGAGCGTCAGCGTGTAGGACTCGTAGTCGGCGCGACCGACCCAGTACGCGAAGAGGCAGCCCGCCATCGCCGTCACCGCGCCGCTGGCCGCGAACGCGTAGAGCTTCCAGCGCACGACGTCGACGCCGCTCATCGCCGCGGCGACCTCGCTCTCCTTGAGCGCGCGCCAGGCCAGGCCGACGCCCGTGCGCTCGACGAGCGCCGTCAGGGCGGAGACCACGAGCAGGATGATGATCAGCAGCCAGTACAGGCCCGTGCCGTGCGACAGGTCCCACGACCCGATCGTCAGGGGCGGCAGCACGAGCCCCGCGGGCTCGTTCGCCGCCTGGTACTGCCGCGTCAGCGAGGTGACGATGAACTGGAGCGCCAGGCTGGAGAGCAGCAGGTAGAGGCCCTTGAACCGGAGCCCGGGAAGTCCCGAGACGATGCCGACGGTCCATCCCACCAGGACGCTCGTCAGCAGGATGATCGGGAAGCTCTCGACACCCCAGCGGGCCATGATCCCCGCGGTGAACGCACCGATGCCCATGAAGGCACCGCCGCTGAGGGCGATCTGCCCGGCACCGCCGACGAGGATGGACTGGCCGACGGAGGCGATGGCGAAGATCGCGCACGACTGGGCGATCAGGTTGACGTAGGGCCCTCCGCCGGCCGCCCACAGGGCCGCGGCGATGAGGAACAGGGTCACGACGAGACTCGTCGGTGCCCCCGGGCGGGCCAGCGCGGCCCTCCATCGGGTGAGCCGCGGCGATCGAGGGCCGCGCGAGCCGGGATCGGTACCGGGCTGGTCCGGGCCGTCTGTCCGGTCGGAGGCGGGGGGCGTGGCAGGCACCTGCGTCGACATCTCCATCACTACAACCTCACGACCTCGGCCTTGCCGAACAGGCCGGTCGGGCGCACCATCAGGAACGCGAGCATCATCGAGAAGGCGATCAGGTCGACCCACTCGGCGCCGAAGGCGGCGGCGACGAAGTTCTGCAGCGTGCCGAGCACGAGGCCGCCGACCAGAGCACCCGGCACCGAGTCGAGCCCGCCCAGGATGATCGCCGGGAAGGCGAAGAACCCGATGTTCGCGACTCCCACCGGATCGACCGAGGCACGCAGGGCGAACGCGATGCCCGCGAAGGCCGCCGTCAGTCCGGCCAGACCCCAGGCGATGGTCGCGATCCGTGCCGCGCTCACGCCCAGGTGCACCGACAGCCCGGGGTTGTCGGCGACTGCGTTCATCTGCAGGCCGAGCTGCGTCTTGGCCAGGACCAGCAGCAGCACCGAGACCACGATGAGGGTCATCGCGACCGAGACGAGGTCCGCCACCGTGATCGTGGCGCCGGCGACCTTGAACGAGGTGGTCCCCACGACGTCCGGCAGAGCGAGCGGACTCGTCCCGTACCGCACCGCGACGATCGCCTGCAGGACGCCGGCGAGACCGATCGTCGCCACGGAGGTGGCGAACGGCTCTCGTGCGGCGATGCGGGCGAAGCACGCGAGGTAGACCAGGGCACTCAGGACCGCCACGACCGACACCGTGATGAGCGTGGCCACCGTGAACGGCAGCTCGTGGCGCTTCACGAGGTCGTAGAAGATGAAGGCGCCGAGGAGCATGAAGGCCCCTTGGCAGAAGCTCAGCACCTTCGAGGCCCGGAAGAGCAGGACGAAGCCCACTCCCACCAAGCCGTAGAGCGCTCCGGTGACTATGGAGCCCCAGACTGCTTGCGCGAAGACCACGGTTCGACTCTCCCTCGCTGGCGCATGCGGTTCCGGAAGCCCGGAACCGATTCTGACATCGACGTCACTTTATGGTGCGGGTCACATGTCGTCAAGGGAGTTCCGGGATCGCTGCGCCGCGAGATCGGTCAGCAGTGCCCACGTCCGCTCCTCGTCCCCTCCGCGCGCGACGACATGGGCCGCGACCTCGGTGACCCCGGCCTCGGTCAGGCGGCGCAGCCCGGCCACCACCTCACCCTCGTCCCCGACGATGGCGACCGAGGCGATCCCGTCGACGCCCTCGCGCTCGAGCACCCGCCGGTAGGACGGCAGGGCGTCGTTCGCGCCGAGCTTGCGCGCGATCGCCGCGCGGACCTTGTCCGGATCGCTCGTCACACACAGCGGGATCGCCGCGATGATCCTGAACGGTGTCGTCCGCGACGCCGCGGCGGGCGCGATCACCTGCTCGATCGTGCGCGGTCCCGCCGCCCACGTGACGACACCGTCGGCATGCTCGGCCGCGACGGCCGCCATCCTCGGATTCACGGCCCCGAGCACGACCTGGGGCGACGGGATCCGCGGTTGCATGCGCTCGGGCTGCCCGCCCGCCATGAGATCCCTCAGCTCGGCCAGGTACGTCGTCATGGTCGCGAGCGGAGGCGTCCACTCGGCCCTGAAGATCCCCTCGGCCAACGGCCGGTGCGACGTCCCGAGGCCGAGGGTGAGCCGACCTCCCGACAGCTCGGCGACGGTGAGCGCCTGCTGGGCCAGCGCGTAGGGCGAGCGCAACGGGATGGGCACGACGGCGGTCCCGACCTCCACGTCGGGCACCAGCGCCGCGGCGACACCGAGCGCGGTCATCGTGTCGAGGCCGTTCAGCATCGGCGCCCAGTAGCCGCCCAGGCCAGCCTCGGCGACCCGACGCACCTCGCCGACCACCTGCTCGACGGTCCCGTGGTTGGTGGTGGACGAGTGCAGGCAGTAGCGGGTCACAGGTGGGTCCTCATCAGTTGTCCGCCGTCGACCAGGAGCTCGGAGCCCACCAGGTACGAGGCGCGGTCGGAGAGCAGGAACGCCACGACGTGGGCGACCTCCTCGGGGGTTCCCGGACGCCCGAGGGGCACCCAGGAGGACACGCGGGGAACGCTCGCCGCGGGCAGCATCGGCGTGTCGATCGCTCCGGGCAGCACCGTGTTGAGCCGGATGCCCAGCTCGGCCAGCTCGAGTGCCGCGACCTGCGCCAGACCACGAGCGGCCCACTTCGACGCGGAGTACCCGGCATGACCCACGAACGGACGCATGGCGGCATTGCTGACCGTGACGACGACAGCGGGGTCGTCGGCCGCCTTGAGGAGGGGGACGCACGCCTGGAGCCCGAGCAGCAGGCCGAGCGTGTTCACGCGCCACGCGCGCTCGAAGTCGCCGACCTCCTCGTCGACCAGGGCGGCTCGGTGCAGGAGCCCGGCGTTGCTCACCAGCCCGTCGAGCCGACCGAAGCGCGTCTCGACGGCAGCCGTGACTCGATCCCAGTCCGCCGCGGCACTGACGTCCATCGGCGCGACCAGCACGCGGTCCTCGGGCAGGTCCGCCGCGGCCCGGACGAGGGCCTCCTCACGGAGGTCGCCCATCACGACGGCGCAGCCCTCGTCCAGCAGCACCCGGGTCACCGCCAGGCCCTGGCCGCGAGCGGCACCGGTGACGAGGACGACCCGCGTCATCCGTCCGCTCCGGCCGACCGTGCTGACGACCGCTCGACCAGCCGCGCGACCAGCGCGCGGTGGGCGTCCGTCCCGGCGAGGCGGACATGGATCCGTGCGTCGCGGTCGCACGCCTCTGCGAAGGACAGCGACGGCGCGAGATCGGACGCCGACAGCATGGCCTCGACCGCGGCGGCCGGGACCCGGGCCAGGCGTCGTGCCAGCGCGAGGCCTCTCTCCATCAGCTCGTGGTCCGGATGCACCTCGCTGACCAGGCCCCGCCGCAGCGCCTCCGACGCGGGGACGGGTGCCGAGGTGAGCAGCAGCTCGCGCGCGGTCGACCGGCCCACGAGGTCGTGCAGCAGCCAGTTGCACCCGAAGTCCCCCGCGAGGCCGACACGACCGAAGCCGGTCATGAGCATCGCCGACTCCCCGGCGACTCGCAGATCGCACGCCAGCGCGAGCGCGAGGCCCGCGCCGACGGCCGGCCCGTCCACGATCGCCACGGTCGGCTTGCCGAGCTCGCGCAACCGGACGACCGTCCGCCGCTGGGCGTCGGACTGCGCGGCGGCGCGGCGCTCGGGCTCGTCGGCCGGACCGAAGATGCTGCGGCCCTGCGCCATCAGCCGGACGTCGCCGCCGGCGCAGAAGGCACCGCCGGCACCCGTCAGCGCGACCGCCCGCACGGCATCGGACGTGGCCGCGAGGTCCAACGCCTGCGCGAGGGCTTCGAGCAGGTCGAGCGAGAGGGCATGGCGTGCCCCGGGTCGGTCGAGCGTGACGAGCAGGACGCCCGTGTCGTCGAGCTCCGCGCGGAGGGCGGGGGTCCCGTCCATCGTCTCTCGCATGAGTTCTCCTTTTTTGATATTGACGTCAAAGTTATAGTGAGGCGACGCACCCCACAAGCACCCCGGAGGATCGCCGTGGAAACCACGACCCTGCCGCTCGACGGCATCACGGTCGTCGCCTTCGAACAGGCCGTCTCGGCCCCGTACGCGACCCGCATGCTCGCCGACCTCGGCGCCCGCGTGATCAAGGTCGAGCGCCCGGGCGTGGGCGACTTCACCCGGCACTTCGACCGCGACGCGGGTGGGCTCGCCACGCACTTCGTCTGGCTGAACCGCAACAAGGAGTCCGTCGCGCTCGATGTGAAGGACCCCGCCTCGCGGCCCGCCCTGGAGGCACTGCTGGACCGGGCCGACATCGTGATCCAGAACCTCGCGCCGGGCGCGGCGGAGCGACTGGGCCTCGACGCCGAGGCGCTCGTGGCGGCACGTCCGGGGCAGATCGCCATCGACATCTCCGGGTACGGACACGACGGGCCGAACCGGCACCGCCGCGCCTACGACCTGCTGGTGCAGGCCGAGGCGGGATCCTGCGCCTCGACGGGCTGGCCCGGGCGCCCGGCACGTCCCGCGATTCCGTCGGCGGACGTAGGCAGCGGGCTCATGGCCGTCGTCGCGGCGCTCGCGGCACTGCGTGATCGGGAACGGCACGGGCGCGGTGCGCCCATCCACGTGAACATGTTCGACGTCACGACCGACTTCCTCGGCTTCGCGCTGCTGCACGCCCACTACACCGGCCAGGAGCGCGTGCCCCACGGGATGAGCTCGCCCACGGTCGCCCCCTACTCCGCCTATCCCACGCGCGACGGCCGCCAGGTCGTCCTCGGCACCACGAACGACGGGGAGTGGCAGCGACTCACGCGCGACCTGCTCGATCGCGCCGACCTCGCCGAGGAGCCGGCCTACGCGACGAACGAGCAGCGCTGGCACCACACGGACGTCATCGACGCCGAGATCGCACGGTGGACGAGTGCGCACGACGCGCAGGACATCTGTGATCGCGCCGACGCCGCCGGCATCGGCAGCGCGATCCTGCGCAGCGTGCCCGAGGCGGCCCGCCATCGAGAGCTGGAGGAGCGAGGTCGCTGGGCGGACGTGCCGTCGCCCGTCGGGCCGGTCGCCAGTCTCCTCCCGCCCTTCGACCTCGGATCGGCGCCGGCGCGACTGGACGGCGTCCCGGGGCTGGGCGAGCACACCGAGAAGATCCTGGCCGAGCTCGGGGTCGAGCATGCGTGAGCCGGCCAGCGCCCTGCCCGAGCAGGTGCAGCGGTCGTACCTCGAGCGGGGCCTGTGGGACGAGCGACCGCTCGGCTCCGGCCTGGAGGACTGGGCCGAGCGGGAAGCCGGGCGCGTCGCGCTGGTCGACGCCGAGGGCACCTGGACCTACGGCGAGCTCGCCCGCCGCGTGTCGGCCGCCGTCCGACGACTGAGAGGCCTCGGCGTGGGACCGGGCAGCGTGGTGCTCCTGGTGGCGCCCGTCAGCGCCCCCGCGGTCGCCGCCTACCTGGCCCTCCTGCGGACCGGCGCCCTCGTGGTGGCGCTCGACCGGAAGGCCGGGATGTCCGACGTGCGACACGCACGGGACCAGCACCGGATCAGCGCCGCCCTGGCGCCCGACGGGGTCGAGATCGGTCTCGACGACCTGGGTGTCCCCGTCCTGGACCTGGACTCCGTCGTGACGGACGGGGCGCCCGCCGGGAGCGGGCCCGAGCCCGATCCCGCCGCCCCGGCCGTGGCCCTGCCCACCTCGGGGACGACGAGCCGTCCGAAGACCGTCCTGCACTCCATCCGCACCCTGCGGGCCGGTGCCCGCAACATGGCCGTCACCACGGCGTTCGCCGAGCACGACGCGGCCTTTCTCAGCAGTCCGATCGCGAGCATCACGGGACTGATGCACGTGCACCTGGCGATCGATCGCGGCGGCGCGCTCGTCCTGGAGGAGCGGTTCGAGCCCGCGGCCTCCCTGGACCGCGTGATCCGGCACGGATGCACGGTGCTCGGCGGCGCGCCCGTGATCGCCGAGGAGCTCCTGCGTGAGGCTGCGCGCCGGGGACTGCGCGACCTGCCGATCAGATCCGTGGCACTCGGCGGCGCCATGATCCCGCGCGACCTGGTCGAGACCGCGATGCGGGACTGGGGCATCGTCCCGAGCCGCGTGTACGGCTCGTCCGAGGTCCCGGTCGCCACCCACACGCTGCCCGAGGACCGCGACGAGTCGCGGCTGGGCGACGACGGCGCCCCGGCGGAGGGGACCGAGATCCGGATCTCCGACGAGGGAGAGGTGCTGGTGCGCGGGCCGATGCTGTTCCTCGGGTACGCCGACCCCGCCGACCAGGTGACCGCGTTCACCGGCGACGGGTGGTTCCGCACGGGCGACCTCGGCACCGTGCACGACGGTCGCCTCGCCGTGACCGGCCGCCTCAAGGAGATCGTGATCCGCAAGGGCCTCAAGGTCTCGCTGCCCGAGATCGACGCCGCCGCTCGGTCGCTGCCGGACGTGGAGGAGGTCGCGGCCTACGCCGTGCCCGACCCGCAGACCGGGGAGCGCCTCGCCCTGGCCGTGCGCCCCTCGCCGGGCCGGGCCCCCACCCTGGCGTCCGTCGTCGAGGCGCTGCGGACGGACGGGCTGGCGACCCGCAAGCTGCCCGAGGAGCTCGTGGTGTGGGAGGAGCCGCTCCCCCGCACCGCCACCGGCAAGATCCAGCGCGCCCGGCTGGCCGCGGGTGGCGCGCGACGCTACCTCGCGGACCGCCTCCTCGCCGACGACGCGCCAGCACGACCATTCGACTCCGACATCACCGTTGATTCAGGAAAGGACAGAGGATGACCACGACCGACGCCGCCCGATACGCACGGGTGAGCACGCTGCTGACCGACTACGCGGTTCACATCGACGCCCGCGAGCAACGAGCCTGGGCCGAGCTGTTCCTGCCGGACGGCGTCCTGGAGTTCGGCCGGCGGCGCACGGTGGGCCACGAGGCCCTGGAGGAGTTCGCCGCCGCGTCGCCGCCGGGGATCCACCTGGGTGGCGCCCCCACCATCCGCGAGTCCGGTGACCGCCTGACCGTCCGCTCGCAGTTCATCTTCACGCCGGCCGACGGCACGCCCGGCGTCTCCGGGAGCTACGTGGACGTGATCGTCGACGACGGCGAGAGGGCGCGCTTCGTGCACCGCACCATCACGATCGTGAGCCCGGCACGGCCGGAGCGCGGCTGAAGGTCGACGGACCCCGCAGTGCGTCAGGGCCTGTGTAATCTGACGACCGACCAGAAGGAGTGGTGATGGCGGACAACGAACCTCGCTCGGCCAAGGGGCGCCGAACGCGGGTGCGCCTCTTCGAGGCGGGAAAGACGGTGTTCGAGCGCGACGGCTTCCTGCCCGCGCGCGTCACCGACATCTCGGCCGAGGCAGGCGTCTCGCACGGCTCCTTCTACCACTACTTCGACTCCAAGGAGACCCTGTTCCGCGAGATCGCCGAACAGGTCGAGGTGCGCCTGGTGGGCATGGACGAGCTGGCCTACGAGGGCGATCCGCCCCCGGTCGTCGAGCGCATCCGCGAGTCGAACCGCGCGTACCTGCGGGCCTACAAGAAGGAAGCCCGCATCATGCGGGTGATCGAGGAGGTCAGCCGCTACGACTCCGAGGTCCAGGCCGTGCGCAAGCGCCGCGACGACCACCTCGCCTCGCGCATGGAGAGCTCGATCACCCGGCTGCAGGAGAAGGGCCTGGCCGACCGCCGGGTGAACGTCCGGTACGCGGCCACGGCCCTCGGCAGCATGGTCGCGCGCTTCGCGGAGGAGATGTTCATCCGCGGCGGCGACTTCGAGATGAACGAGGCCGTGGAGCAGCTGACGCTGCTGTGGTGCAACGCGCTGGGCATCGAGATCGAGTAGCCAAGAATCATTATTGACGTCGACTAATGTTTTGGGCAGACTGAGGCTCCGATCCCCAAGGAGTGGCTGCCCATGTCTCACGACGTCATCACCGTCGAGGTCGACGACACCGTCGCCGTCATCACGCTCAACCGGCCTGACGACCTCAACGCGTCGAACGCCGCCCTGCACGGCCGGCTCGCCACGATCTGGGACGAGGTCGCGGCGCTCGACGGGATCCGCGCGGTCGTCCTGACCGGCGCCGGACCGGCCTTCTCCGCCGGCGGGGACTTCGGCCTGCTCGACCAGATGGTCCAGGACCCGCAGCTGCGCTCCGACGTCATGGACGAGGCGGCCGTGATCGCCCGTGCCGTCGTCGACTTCCCCCTGCCGCTGATCGCCGCCGTGAACGGTCCGGCCGTGGGTCTCGGCGCGAGCCTCGCCGGTTTCGCCGACCTGGTCGTGATGGACGAGAAGTCGTTCCTGGCCGACCCGCACGTCTCGCTGGGTCTCGTGGCCGGCGACGGCTCGGTGCTGTCCTGGCCGCTGCACATCGGGCTGCAGCGCGCGAAGGAGTGGATCCTGCTCGGGGGCCGCATCTCGGCCCAGGAGGCGCTGCGCATCGGCCTGGCCAACCGCGTGGCCCCGGCCGGTCAGGCGCTGAAGGAGGCGCTGGAGCTGGCTCGTCGCGTCGCCGCGCTGCCCCCGCAGTCCGTGCGGGGCACCCTGGACGCCCTCGACCGTCCCCTCCGCGACCGCATGGCGTCCGACCTCGACCCCATCCTCGACTCCGAGAAGCAGTCGTTCGACGAGCCCGAGTTCCAGGCGAACCTCGCCCGGCTCTCCGCCGCGTCCAAGTAGTCCACCACCGATCCAGGAGAGCTCCGTGCCAGAAGCCGTCGTCGTCGCGTCCGCCCGAACCCCCATCGGGAGGGCCCACAAGGGATCCCTCACCGACGTCCGGGCCGACGACCTCGCCGCGTTCGCCGCGTCGTCCGCCCTCGAGCAGGTCCCGGGTCTCGACCCGTCGCTCATCGAGGACCTCTACCTCGGCGCGTCGAACCACACGGGTGAGCAGTCGCAGAACCTGGCCCGGCGCGTCGCCGTCCTGCTCGGTCGCGACGACCTCCCGGGAGTGGCCGTCAACCGCGCCTGCGCATCGTCCATCCAGACCACACGCATGGCGTTCCACGCGATCCGCGCCGGCGAGGGCGAGGCCTTCCTCTCCGTCGGTGCCGAGAGCGTGTCACGCTTCCGGACGCCGCCCGAGGGCGTGGAGCACCCCGGATTCGACGAGGCGCGGGCACGGACGGCGCGCCGTGCGGAGGGCGACGACGGCCCGTGGAGTGATCCCCGCGAGCACGGAGCGCTGCCGGACTACTACATCCCGATGGGCCACACGGCCGAGAACGTCGCGGAGCACAGCGGCGTCAGCCGCGAGGACCAGGACGCGTTCGCGCTGCGCTCGCAGCAGCAGTACGCCGCCGCGGAGGAGTCGGGCTTCAACGCCCGGGTCATCACACCGCTCACGCTGCCCGACGGCACCGTCGTGGACCGCGACGACTCCCCTCGGCCGCAGACCACCCTGGAGAAGCTCGGCCAGCTCCAACCCGTGTTCCGCCCCGGTGGCACCGTGACGGCGGGCAACAGCTGCCCGCTCAACGACGGCGCTGCCGCGCTCGTGGTGGTGAGCGACCGCGTCGCCGCGACGCTGGACGCTCCGCTCAAGGCACGCGTCCTCGGCACGGCCGCGACCGGGATCTCTCCGGAGATCATGGGGCTCGGCCCGGTCGAGGCGACCGCGAAGGTGCTCCAGCGGTGCGGCCTGCAGGCTGCCGACCTCGACGTCATCGAGATCAACGAGGCGTTCGCCGCCCAGGTCATCGCCTCCCAGCGTGCGCTCAAGCTCGATGAGGACAAGGTCAACGTCAACGGCGGCGCGATCGCCCTGGGCCACCCCTTCGGCATGACCGGCGCACGCCTGATCGGGCAGGCCATGCACCTGCTGCAGGAGCGCGACGAGGAACTGGCCCTGGTGACCCTCTGCGTCGGGATGGGCCAAGGCATGGCCCTCGTCCTGCAGCGTGTCGCCTGATTCGCGAAAGGACTGAGCCCATGCGTCTGAGCCTGTACGACCAGGAGCACGAGGACTTCCGGTCGATGATCCGCACCTATCTGCGCGACGAGGTCGTTCCGGCCTACCCCCAGTGGGAGGCCGACGGCCTGGTGCCGCGGTCGTTCTTCGAGCGACTCGGGGAGCTCGGCGTGATGGGCCTGACGATCCCCGAGCAGTTCGGCGGCTCGGGTGAGCCCAGCTACCGCTTCGGCGCGATCATCAGCGAGGAGGTGTCGGCCGCCGTCGTGGCGACCGGGCCGCTGCGCTGCCATCTCGACGTGGTGCTCCCGTACTTCCTGGCGTACGCCGACGAGCAGCAGCAGGAGCGCTGGTTCCCGGGCTTCGCCTCGGGGCACCTGCTCACCGCCGTGGCCATGACCGAGCCGGGAACCGGCTCGGACCTGTCGGGCATCCGGACCCGCGCCCGGCGCGAGGGCGACACGTACGTGCTCAACGGCGCGAAGACCTTCATCACCGGCGGGATGCTGGCCGACCTCACCATCGTGGTCGCGCGCACCTCCGACGAGGAGAACCCGCGCCAGGGACTGTCGCTGCTGGTCGTGGAGTCCGGTTCGCCCGGCTTCACCCGCACGGGCCCCATGCAGAAGCTGGGCATGCACGTGCAGGACACCGCCGAGCTCTCGTTCGACGACGTGCGCGTGCCGGTGGCCAACCTCCTCGGCGAGGAGGGTCGCGCCTTCGAGTACCTGGGCAACAACCTGCCCAAGGAGCGCCTGGGCATCGCCGTGACGGCGGTGGCGAACTCGCGCGCCGCGATCGAGCTGACGAAGTCCTACGTCCGCGAGCGCCAGGTGTTCGGCAAGCCGGTCGCCTCGTTCCAGAACACCCGGTTCGAGCTCGCCTCGGTCACGACCGAGATCGACGCCGCGCAGCTCATGGTCGACCACGGCATCGTCGAGCTGGACGCGGGCCGCCTGTCCGCCGTCGACGCCGCCAAGATCAAGCTCTTCGCCACCGAGGCGCAGGGCCGGTGCCTCGATCGGTGCCTGCAGCTGTTCGGCGGCTACGGCTACATCGCCGAGTATCCGATCTCGCGGCTCTACGCCGATGCGCGCGTGACGCGCATCTACGGTGGCACCAGCGAGGTCATGCGCACCATCATCGCCAAGTCGCTCGGCATCTGAGCACCCTCAAGACCCTGAAGACCCACCCACCCTCCGGAGGACCCACCGTGGACCACGACACGATCGCCGACATCACCCAGATCCAGCAGCTGCTGGCCCGGTACGCCGTGTACATGAGCCAGCACGACGTCGAGGGGATGGTGTCCCGGGTGTTCGCACCGGGCGGGACGTACAGCGCATTCGGGGACGTCTACAGCACCACCGACTTCCCCCGCCTGATGGAGGCCGCACCCCGCGGGCTCTACACGACGGGCCTCCCCCTCATCGAGCTCGACGGCGACACCGCGTCGGGCGTCCAGACCCTGCAGTTCGTCGCCCAGGCGACCCACGAGCTGCGCATCGGCTACTACACCGACACCTACACCCGTACCGAGGACGGGTGGCGGCTCCAGACCCGCCGGATGACCTTCATGCGGCGCAACGGTGCGCACGACTCCGGCCGGCCGCACGACCCCGGCCGGCCGACGCCCAGCGCGACGAACGTCTGAGCCCGGCGATGGACCTCCGGACGTATCGGCAGGAGCTGGACGAGTGGATCGTCCACCACCACGAGGACCTCACCCCGACCCCTGAGGCCTTCACGGGCCTCGAGGGGCAGTTCGCCCACCTGTCCAAGGTGAAGCGGCTGGCCTACGAGGCCGGATTCGGGCGTTGGGGCTGGCCCGAGCGGGTCGGCGGGCTGGGCGGTGCGCCGCTCCTGCGAGCCCTCCTCGGCGAGCGACTGACGGCGGGCGGCTACGTCCAGCCGGGTGGCTGGTCGATGACCGAGGTCCTCGCCCCGACGATGATCGACTTCGCTTCCCCGGAGCTGGCGGCCGAGGTCGTGCCGCTGCTGCTGCGCGGCGACGAGCACTGGTGCCAAGGATTCTCCGAGCCCGGCAGCGGGAGCAACCTCGCGGCACTCTCGTGCCGCGCGGTGCGGGCGGACGACGGATGGGTGGTGACCGGCCAGAAGGTCTGGACGAGCTTCGCGCACCTGTCCGACCGCTGCGTCCTGCTGACGCGCACCGGGCCGAAGGAGTCGTTGCACCGGGGCATCACCGCGCTGTTCGTCGACATGGACACACCCGGGATCACGGTCCGGCCCCTGCGCACGATGCACGGGGTGGACGAGTTCTGCGAGGTCTTCTTCGACGACGTCCACGTGCCCGCCGACCGGCTGCTCGGCGTCGAGGACGGCGGGTGGTCGATCGCGATGGACCTGCTGCCCTACGAGCGCAGCACGGCCCTGTGGCACCGCGGCGCCTACGTGCGCCGCCGCTTCGAGGACCTGCTCCACGACGCCCACCCCGACCACCTCGACCCGCACGCCGTCGGCGAGGTCGCGTTGCAGCTGTTCGCCCTGCGCTCGGTGTCGCGGCGCACGCAGCACCGCATCTCCGACGGCGAACGTCTCGGCGCGGAGACCTCGGTCGACAAGCTCCTGCTCAGCTCGACCGAGCAGGCGGTCTACGACCTGGCGTCCGAGGCACTGGCGGAAGCGGTGACCACCGGATCCGATCCGGCGAGCGAGCGCTGGCGCTCGGAGTTCCTGTACTCCCGCGCCGCCACCATCTACGGCGGCACGACCGAGATCCAGCGCAACGTGCTGGCCCGGCGCGTGCTCGGACTGGCTGAGGAGCACTGATGGACCGAACCGAGCTCGACCTCTTCGCCGGGAGCGTCGCGGGGGCACTGGCCCGCACGGGCGGTGCCGACGTCGACGCCGCCCTCGCGCAGGTGGGCTGGCACGACGCGTTGCAGGAATGGGGTGGGCCTGCCATCGGTGTCGTGCTCGAGGCCCAGGGCCGGGCGACCGCCACCTCCGGCGCTCTCGACGACGTCCTGGCGACCGCCTGCGGGCTGGCGACCCCCCACGCGGTCCTGCTGCCCCGTCTCGGCGGTCATGCGCTGCCGGCCCACGTGGACGGCAACCGCATCACGGTCCACGCGCACGCGGGCTCGCGCCTCGCGCACGCGGACCGCGTGGCGATCCTGGTCGGTGACGACGACGAGGTCGCGGTGATCGAGGTGCCCGCCGAGGCGCTCACCCGCACGGCCGTCCAGGGGATCGACCCGGACCTCGGCCTGCTCTCGGTGACGGCGGACCTGTCGCGCGACGAGGTCGGGGACGGCACCGAGGTCGACTGGGACCGCGTCCTGGCGTTCGGCCGGATCGCTGTGGCGAGTGAGCTCGTCGGAGTCGCTCGCGCCACGCTCGAGCTCGGCATCGACCATGCGAACTCCCGCATCCAGTTCGGTGCCCCGATCGCCGCGTTCCAGGCCGTCCGACACCGGCTGGCCGACACGTTCGTGACGGTGGAGGGCGCAGCGGCCGCGGTGGCGGCCTGCTGCGACCAGGCCGGTCCCGGCGGTCCCGAGCCCCTGACGCCGGCGCACGCCCTGATGGCCAAGGCGCTGGCGGGCAACGCCGCGCGGCTGGCCACGAAGCACGTCCAGCAGGTGCTCGCGGGCATCGGCTTCACCGCGGAGCATCCGTTCCACCACCACCTGCGGCGGGCGATGCTGCTCGAGCGGATGCTCGGCTCCACCGACGACCTGACCGCCGAGACGGGCCGGCTCGCGATCGCGCAGGGACGTGTGCCCATGGAGCTCGCGCTCTGACGCTCGCACCACGACGACGAGTGGCTCGGCACGCGATGTGCCGAGCCACTCGTGCGTCGCGCGGGGAGGAGGAGCCCCCGCGCGCCGCTGGCGGACCTACGAGGTGGGTAGTCCCAGGATCCGCGTCGCCACGAGGTTCCGCTGGATCTGGGCCGTTCCGCCCATGACGCTCTGGGCCCGGCTGTAGAGGTACATCTTCAGCCACGTGTCCTCGTCGCGATCGGGGTGCAGGGTGCTGGCACGCAGGGCCGCATGGCCCACCTGCTGCTCCACCTCGATCATCAGCAGCTTGTCCACGGAGCCCTCGGGACCGTGCGTGACACCGTCGAGGCGGTCGGACAGTCGCCGCCGGACGTGGTGGTGCAGCATCTCGCTGCCGATCAGCGACCAGCCGAGCGTGTGGAGCGCCTCGACGTCGTAGCCGCCGGGCGCGCTCCGGGCGTGCTCGGTGAGCTCGCGCACGGCCTTGCGGTAGCGGGAGACGAAGCCCAGCTCACCGGGCTCGCGCTCGTGGCTGACGACGGTCATCGCCAGCGCCCAGCCCTCCCCCGGCTCGCCGATCATGTCCTCGGCCCGGGCCCGGGCGCCGTCGAAGGTGACCTCTCCGAACTCGCGCGTGATGCCGTTGATCATCCGCAGCGGACGCTGCTGGATGCCGGGCTGGTCCATCCGCACCGCGAACGCGGAGATCCCGCGATGCTTGGGTGCCTCCGGGTCGGTCCGCGCCAGCACGAGGCACCAGTCGGCCTGGTCGGAGTAGCTGGTCCAGACCTTGTGGCCGGTGATGACGTACTCGTCACCGTCGCGCACGGCGCGGGTGCGCAGCGCGGCCAGGTCGGAGCCGGCGCCCGGCTCGCTGAAGCCCTGGCACCAGCGGTCGCGGCCGCTGACGATGCCCGGGATGAAGCGGGCTCGTGCCTCGTCGCCGGCGTGGCGCATGATGCCCTGGACGAGATAGCCGACACTGGGTCGCGGCGGGGCGCCCGCCGCGGCGAGCTCCTCGTCGAGGATCACGTCGTAGACCGAGGGCAGACCCTGACCGCCGGCCTCCGGCGGCCAGGACATGCCGAAGAAGCCGGCCCCGTGGAGCGCCCGGTGCCACGGCGCCTGGCCGGCCCAGTACGCGTCGGACGTCGAGGACGCGGGCAGGCCCGGGTTGTTCTCGGCCAGCCAGCCGCGCAGGCGCTGCCGGAAGCGTGCTTCCTCGGGAGAGTCACCGAAGTCCATGGGCACCAACCTCGAGTCCGTGCTGGGCGAGCACGTACGCCAGGCTGGCGTCGGCTCCTCCCAGGATGTCGCTGGAGTGCAGGGCCCGGCGCAGGTACACGTGCGCCATGCACTCCCAGGTGTTGCCGATGCCGCCGTGTACCTGGATCGCGGTCTCGCAGACCGATCGCGCCGCGCGGCTGGCGTACGCCTTCGCCTCGCGGGCGGCGAGGAGCGCCGCGCTCGGCTCGAGCGCGTCCGCCGCCCAGGCAGCGTGCAGCGTCAGGCTGTAGGCCCCTTCGGTCGCCACGTGGGCGTCGGCGATCAGGTGCTGCACACTCTGGAAGGCGCCGATGGGCGAGCCGTACTGCTCGCGCACCGTGGCGTAGTCCCGCGCCAGCTCCACGGCTCCTCGCATGACGCCGACGAGATCTGCCGACAGCGCGGCCAGCGCCAGGGCGGACCAGGCGGCGAGGTCGTCCGGACTCAGCGCCTGCGTGCCCTCGAGCACGGACGCACGCGAGAGGTCGACGCCCGCGACGGCGCGTGTGAGGTCGGTTCGCGCCACCGGGGGTCGCAGGGGGCACTGCTCGAGTCCGATGCCTCCGGCGCCGTCCCGCAGGACCAGCGCGGCCGTGCTGGACGTCGCGTCCACGGCGACCAGGTCGCCTTCGGCGTCGGTGCCGGTCGCGTGGCCGAGCCGGCGCAGGTCGGGGCTCAGGGCGATCGTGGTGCCGGCGAGCTCGGGCCGGCCGGCACGACGGGCCAGGTCCGCCGCCAGCACGGGGCCGATGAAGGCCACGTCGGCCGCACCGCGACCGAGCTCCTCGGCGACGATCGCGACCTCGACACCTGAGGCCAAGGGGAGGTTCCCCTCACCGACGTCCCTGAGTTCGCGCCAACCGGCGGCCGCGACGGCCGCGTCCAGCCGAGCGGCACGGTCGCCGTCGTCCAGATCGGCGACACTGTGCGGCCCATGGCCGGCGACGAGCTTGCGAGCGGTCTGCCGCAGCGCGACCTGCTCGGGAGCGAGCCGAACGTCCACCTTCACCTCCGTCGAATCTCGGTCCGTGGAGCTCATGACGCCCAGGGCTTCCGAAGAGCCCCCATGTAAGTCTATATTGACGTCGAAGTCAAGAATCGAGTGAGGAGCTCAGCGTGGTCGAGAACCAGGACAGCTGGCCGAGCATCGCCGCGATGGTGCACGACCGCGCGACCGCCAACGCGGACGAGGTGGCGATCGTCGAGGACGAGCGAGCGCTGACGTATGCCGAGCTGCTCGAGAGCGCTCGCCGGTTCGCGGGCGCCCTGGTGGCCGACGGTGTCGGTCCTCGTGATCGCGTCGCCGTCTGGGCCCCCAACGGCACCGAGTGGATCGTCTCGGTCCTCGGGATCCATCTCGCCGGCGCCACCTTGATCCCCGTCAACACGCGCTTCAAGGGCTTCGAGGCGTCCGACCTCCTCCAGCGCGGCCGGGTCAGCGTCCTCGTGACGGTGACCGACTTCCTCGGCACCGACTACGTCGACCTGCTCCAGTCCTCCGAGAGCGTGGAGCTCCCCGACCTTCGCACGATCGTCGTGGCGCGAGGACCCGCCACGGCGCCGGGCGTCGGCTGGACCGACTTCCTCGCCCGCGCGACCACCGCGGACCTCGACGAGGTGGATCGGCGACGCGACGCCGTCCAGCCGGACGACCCTGCCGACATCCTGTTCACGTCCGGGACGACCGGCGTCCCGAAGGGCGTCGTCTCCGGACAGCGCCAGTCCCTGGCCGTCGCCAGCGACTGGGCCCGGATGACTGGACTGCGGCGCGGTGACCGGTACCTCATGGTGAACCCGTACTTCCACATGTTCGGGCTGAAGGCCGGCATCCTCGTGAGCGTCATGACCGGTGCGCGCATGCTGCCCATGCCCGTGTTCGACGCCGGACGCGCGCTCGCCCTCGTCGAGCAGCACGCCGTCACGGTGTTCCCCGGGCCCCCGACCCTCTACCAGTCGGTGCTCGACCACCCGGACCGCGATCACGTCGACCTCTCCTCCTTGAGGGTCGCCGTCACGGGCGCTGCCGACATCCCGGTCGAGCTGATCCGCCGCATCTACGCCGAGCTGCCCTTCGACGTGGTCGTCTCGGGCTACGGGCTGACCGAGGCCGGCACGGCCGCCAGCACGGCCCACGACGACTCGCCCGAGACGATCGCGACCACGGTGGGCCGCGCGCGACCGGGCTTCGAGATCCGCCTCGTCGACTCCTTCGACGTCCCGGTCCCGGCCGGCGCGGTCGGCCAGATCCTCGTCCGCGGCCCGTCGGTGATGAGCGGCTACCTCGACGAGCCGGCCACGACCGAGTCGGTGCTCACCGACGACGGCTGGCTGAGGACGGGCGACCTGGGCACGCACCTTCCCGACGGCACCCTGCGCATCGTCGGACGCACCAAGGAGATGTTCCTCGTCGGCGGCTTCAACGCCTACCCCGCTGAGATCGAGCAGATCCTCATGCGGCATCCCGCCATCAGCGCCGCCGCCGTCGTGGCCGTCCCGGACGAGCGCCTCGGCGAGGTCGGCACGGCCTTCGTCGTGGCCAGGGAGCCGCTCGACGCGGCCTCGGTCATCGCCTGGGCCCGCGAGCACATGGCCAACTACAAGGTCCCGAGATTCGTCACGGTGCTCGACGACCTCCCCCTCACCGCGACCGGCAAGGTCCACAAGTCGGCGCTGCACCAGCGCGCCATCACCGAAAGGACGTCATGAACACCTTCCAGGACCGCGTGGCACTCGTCACCGGCGCAGCACAGGGGCTCGGCGCCCAGGTCGCCAAGGAGCTCGCGGAGCAGGGCGCCAAGGTCGCCGTGCTCGACCTCGACGAGTCACGGACGGCGGCGGTGGTCGAGGAGATCCGCCGCAACGGCGGCGAGGCCATCGGGGTCGGCGCGGACGTCGGCGTGAGCGAGCAGGCCGAGGCGGCCGTGGCCCGCGCCGTCGAGGCGTTCGGGGGCCTGCACGTCCTGGTGAACAACGCCGGGATCACGCGCGACAACCTGCTGTTCAAGATGACCGACGACGACTGGGACAGCGTGATGCACGTGCACCTGCGCGGCACCTTCGCGATGACCCGCGCCGCCCAGCGCAGCATGGTGGAGCAGAGGTACGGGCGCATCGTGAACCTCTCCTCGACGGCCGCGCTCGGGAACCGGGGGCAGGCGAACTACTCCGCCGCGAAGATGGGCCTGCAGGGCTTCACCCGCACGGTCGCGCTCGAGCTGGGCCCGATGGGGATCACCGCCAACTGCGTGGCTCCCGGCTACATCGACACGGAGATGACCCGGGCCGTCGCCGAGCGCATGGGGGTGTCGCTGGAGGAGCGCGTCGCCGAGTACGCCGCGCGCATGCCGCTGCGCCGCGTCGGCCAGCCGGGCGACATCGCCAACGCCGTGCTCTTCTTCGCCTCGGAGCGGTCGAGCTTCGTCACCGGACAGGTGCTCTACGTCGACGGCGGGCGGTGGCTGGTGTGAGCACCATCGCCACGGACGACCTGCCCACCGAGGACGAGATCCGCACCGCCGTCCGCGACCTCGCCGGTCGCTTCGACGACGCCTACTGGGCCGAGCGCGACGAGCGGACCGAGTTCCCCTGGGAGTTCTACAACGCCTTCGCCGAGGCCGGCTGGCTCGGGATCGCCATCCCGACGAAGTACGGCGGTGCCGGGATGGGCATCGCCGCGGCGTCTGCTCTGCTGTACGAGATCGCCGCCTCCGGCGCCGGCATGAACGGCTGCAGTCCGTTCCACCTGACGATCTTCGGGCTGAACCTGGTGGCCAAGCACGGCGGCGACGCCCTGTGCGAGGAGCTGCTCCCCCGAGCCGCCGACGGCACCCTCCACGTCTGCTTCGCCATCACGGAGCCCGACGCGGGGTCCGACACGAGCCGCATCCGGACCCAGGCGCGACGCGACGGGTCGGACTGGGTCATCAACGGCCGCAAGGTGTGGATCACCAAGGCGGCCCAGTCGGAGAAGGCCGTCATGCTGGTCCGGACGAGTCCGGCTCCCGAGGGCGGCCGGCCCACCGACGGGCTCTCGATGTTCGTGGTGGACCTGCAGAACGACAGCGTCGAGATGCGGGCCATTCCCAAGATGGGGCGCAACGCGGTCTCCTCCTACGAGCTCTTCATCGACGACCTCCGCGTCCCCGCCAGCGCTCTCGTGGGCGAGGAGGGCAAGGGGTTCCGCTACCTGCTCGACGGCATCAATCCCGAGCGCATCCTGCTGGCCAACGAGGCCCTCGGGATCGGTCGCGCCGCCCTGCGGCGTGCCGTGGCCTACGCCAAGGATCGGGTCGTCTTCGACCGGCCGATCGGCCAGAACCAGGGCGTCGCCTTCCCGCTCGCGGAGGCCGCCATGCGCCTCGACGCGGCCGAGGCGATGGCGCGCATCGCCGCGCAGAAGTACGACCGCGGGGAGCCGTGCGGCCGCGAGGCGAACACGGCGAAGTTCCTCTGTGCCGACGCCGGCTTCCAGGCCGCCGACGCGGCCGTGCAGACGCACGGCGGCTTCGGCTTCGCGCGGGAGTACCACGTCGAGCGGTACTTCCGGGAGTCCCGCCTCATGCGGATCGCCCCGGTGAGCCAGGAGATGGTGCTCAACTACGTGAGCGAGCACGTCCTCGGCCTGCCGAAGTCGTACTGAGGAACCGTGGACGACCTCAGCCCCGAGGGGGCAACCTGGATGCGGGCCTGGGACCCGGTGGTCTCGCGCGTGGGCGAGCTGATCGACGAGGACCGGGTGACGTTCGGCCCGGACCGGGTGGAGCCCGGAGCGATCCGCCGGTACCTCGAGCCGATCGAGCTGGACTCGGCGATCCACACCGACGTCGAGGCCGCTCGGCGACACGGCTGGCCCGGCATCGTGGCGCCGTACACGTCCGTGTGGTCGGCGCTGCTGCCCGCGGTCTGGAGCCCCGAGCGCGGGCCGCTGTATCCCGAGGGCGCCGGCCGCGATGCCCAGCCCGCGTGGAGCCCGATCGGCGACGACGTCGTCCCCGGCGCCCCCGCGACGAGTGCGGTGTTCGGCGCCGACCTGTCACTGGAGTTCGACCGGCCCCTTCTCGTCGGCGAGCGGGCCGGCGCCGGACCGCGCCGGCTGGTGGCGTGCACACCGAAGGAGACCCGCGTCGGGCGCGGCGCCTTCGTGCGCTTCGAGCGCGACGTGGTGGTGGAGTCGGGCGAGCGCGTGTGCCGCATGAGCGCCGAGATCTATCTCTACGACCCGCATCCGGCGAAAGGGGCCGACGGTGACTGACCTGACCACGAGGACGTTCGCGAGCGTGTCGGTCGGCGAGGCGCTGCCCGTCGTGACGTACCCGCTGACCGTCCACCGGCTGGTGGTGGCGGCCGGCTCGACGCGCGACCACACGGCGATCCACCACAACGACGACCACGCCCGGGCGACGGGAGCACCCGGGATGTACGCCAGCGCCATCCTGCTCCAGGGCATGTGGGAGCGCTCCGTACGGGACTGGGCGGGACCCGGTGCGCGGATCGCGGCACTCCGGGGCTTCCGCATGCGCCGGTTCACCGTGGTCGGCTCCCTCGTCGAGGTGCACGGCGAGGTCGTGTCGCTGCAGCCCTCCCGCTCGGGCGGACTGGTCGAGCTGGCCATGAGCACCGTGGTCGACGGGACGATCACCGTCGGCCCGGGATCCGTCCTCGTCGCGCTGGACTGAGGGACACGAACGAGGGGGTGTGGCACCGATCCGGTGCCACACCCCCTCCCTCTCGGTCGCGTCAGGTCACTGCTTCAACGCGTTGACCACCGGCGGCTCGAGCTCCTTCGCGGTGAACTCGTCGAGGATCTCGACCCCCCACTCGCCGTCCTTCTCCACGAGGCGCACGGTGAACTGCGGCACCGTCACCTGGTTGTCCTCGGCGCGGATGATGACCTCGCCGGCCGGGCCCTCGAAGGAGTGGCCCTGCAGCGCCTCGGCCATCGCCTCGGTGTCGGTGCCACCCTCCTGGATCGCCCGGACCACCATCGCCCCGGCGTGCCAGCCCACGGCGTCGTCGTACTCGATCGCGTGGTCGTTGGCCTTCGAGTACGCCTGCAGCGCCTCGTCGGCCTCGTTGCCGGTGGCCCCGGCGAAGTACGACAGGTAAAACGTCGAGTTGTCGACGCTGTCCCCGAGGGCCTCGCCGACCGGCGCCCAGTCGCTCTTGAGCAGCAGCGGCTTGAAGAAGGTCGCGTCGTCGAGCAGGCCCTGGCTGTCGAGCGAGCCGAGCAGCTGGTTGTAGCCCTTGCCGGCCCACGTGGTGGTGATGAAGTCCGGTGCATCCTTCTCCACCTTCAGCATCGTGGGCGTGAAGTCCGACGTGCTGACCGGCAGCAGGTAGGAGACGACCTTCACCCCGAGCGGCTCGAGCTGGGCCTTGTAGGCCTTCGCCATGGTCTGGCCGAACGCGTAGTCCTGGTCGACCGTGACGAGCGTCTTGCCCTTGAGGTCGTCGCCGAGGATCTTGGGCACGATCATCTGGCCCGCCGGGGAGGATCCGGCCGTGCCGAAGACCTTCTTGTCCATCCCGACGAACGCGGTGGTGCCGGCGGTTCCGCCGATGAACATCGCGTTGTTCTGGACGGCCTGCTCCGCGACCGCCACGGCGACGGCGGAGTCGGTCGTGCCGGCCAGGATGGTCGCTCCCTGGCCCAGGAACTCCTTCGCCTTGGCGGTGCCGACGGCCGCGTCCCCGGTGTCGTCGCCGACCATGACCTCGATCTTGTGGCCGTCCACCTCACCGGTGCCGTCGGTCAGGTGCTCGATGGCGGCGTTGAAGCCGTTCTGGAAGTCCTTGGCCTGCGTCGAGAAGACGCCGGTCTCGGACACGATGATCCCCACCTTCACGGGATCCTTGCTCGAGGAGTCGTCGTCAGACGATCCAGAGCTGCAGGCGGACAGGGTCAGGCATGCGGCGGCACCTGCGACCAGCAGGTACCTCGCGCTCCGGTGCGTCTTCAATCTCTCGTGCCTCTCTCGTGGGGGGTCGTTCGGTCGTCGCGTGGTGCGACGGAGGAAGCTGTGGTGCGCCCGACGACGCGGTTCCAGCTGGACGCCTTCTCCGAGGACTCGGGGGGGCGCACGAGCGCCTGGCCCCCGGTCTCGACGGCCCAGCGTGCGTGGTTGAGCTGGTGCAGGGTGAACGCCGACTGCAGCGAGTTGTAGAACCCCTGGTGGTCCTGGGTCTGGTTGACCGAGTCCTTGATCATCAGGGCCGCGGCCGTGTCGACCTGGGCGATGCGCCGCGCGAGCGCCATCGTGCTGTCGACGAGGCTGCCCTCGGGGAAGACCTTGCTGACCATGCCGAGGCGGTGCGCCTCCTCGACCGACAGGGAGTCGCCGGTCAGGAGGAGCTCCTTGGCCTTCCGCGGACCGAACTCCCACGGGTGGCCGAAGTACTCGACCCCGCACATGCCCAGCCGCGTGCCGACCACGTCGGCGAAGACCGCCGTCTCGTCGGCGACGATCAGGTCGCACGCCCACATCAGCATGAGGCCCGCGGAGTACACCGGGCCCTGCACCGAGGCGATCGTGATCTTGCGCAGGTCCCGCCAGCGGCGCGTGTTGTGGAAGAAGTAGTGCCACTCCTGCAGGTAGGTCGACTCGACCGTCCCCTTGGTGCCGCCGTTGATCCCGTAGGTCGGATGCTGACCCGGCCCCGGCGACATCTCCTCGATGAGGTCCGCGCTGCCCATGTCGTGACCGGCCGAGAACGCCGTCCCGGCGCCGCGGAGGATCACGACGCGGACGGTGTCGTCCTGCTCGGCACGCTCGAAGGCGTCCCCGAGCTCGACCAGGAGGCCTCGGTGCTGGGCGTTGCGCTGTCGCGGTCGGTCGAGGGTGATCGTGGCGATCGTCCCCTCGTCCTCTGTCGCGTACTGGATGAATCGGTACGTCATGGGACCTTCCTGGTTCATCAGGACCCCACCGGGGTCCGTCGTTGGGAGAACAAGCCCGCGATGCCCCCGGGCAAGAAGAAGATGAGCGCGATGAAGACCACGCCGAAGAGCAGCTGGGGCTCCGAGAGCGGGATGCGCACGACCTCGGGCAGGTTCTTCACGCCCTCGGAGGACGCCAGCTCGGGGAGCCGCTGCTCGAGCAGGACGTAGACCGCCGCTCCGAGCGCCGCGCCCCAGATCCTGCCGCGGCCGCCGATCACGACCATCACGATCAGGCTCAGCGACATCATGAGCCCGGCCATGTGCGGCACGCCGCCGCCCAGGACGATGACGTACGCGATGCCGCAGATCCC
Organism: Aeromicrobium choanae; assembly: GCF_900167475.1. Classification (NCBI taxonomy): domain Bacteria; kingdom Bacillati; phylum Actinomycetota; class Actinomycetes; order Propionibacteriales; family Nocardioidaceae; genus Aeromicrobium; species Aeromicrobium choanae. The sequence continues at coordinate 1,225,464 of NZ_LT796768.1, forward strand.
GGCGAGGAACGCGCTGAGCGAGGCGGAGACGAGCTTGGCCAGATAGGTGTTGACGCCCATGACGTTGACCCGCAGCTCGTTCTCGCGGATCGCCTGCCAGATCCGGCCCAGGCGGGTCGAGGTCGCCCACAGCGCCACCGCCACCACCAGGACCAGGGTGGCCAGCGCGACCCAGTAGATGTTGCGCGTGTTCACGACGCCCACCAGCTGCTCGGGCATCGAGCGGTACGGGACCGTCAGGCCCTCCTCGCCGCCGGTGCCCCAGTAGTTGCGGCCGATGCCGATGGCCACGACCTCGGCGAAGGCCAGCGTCACCATCGCGAAGGACAGGCCCGCGACGCGCAGCGCGACTCCGTTGACGAGGACTCCGCCGACCGCCGAGGCCACCAGGCCGATGCCGATGGCGGCGCCGAACCCGAGCTCCGTGTGGGCCAGGGTCATCGCGAAGCCGTAGCCGCCCAGGGTGAAGAACAGGGCGTGGCCGAACGAGTTGAGGCCCGTGTACCCGAAGACGATGTCGAACGACACGGCCAGCGCGGCCGTGACCAGCACGAGCGCGAGGACCTGCAGGCTGCCCGGGCTGTTGATCTCATAGGGCAGGAAGCCGCCGGTCGTGAACGAGAAGAACGGGACGCAGGCCAGGACGACGAGCAGTACGGCGACGCCGCCCACCCGGACCATCGTGTGCCGACTCATACCGCACGCCCCTCTCGGCCGAAGAGCCCTTGCGGTCGGACCAGCACCGTGAGCGCCATCAGCATCACCGCGAGCAGGTCACCCGCTCCGCCGTTGATGTAGTAGTTCGCGAACTGCTGGATCAGCCCGATGCCCAGCGCGGCGACGAACGCGCCGGGAACCGAGCCGAGCCCGCCGATGATCAGCACGATGAAGGCGAAGATGAGGAAGGCCTCGCCCGTGGCGGGGCTGATCGCGCGCAGGTAGACGCCGCTCAGCGCTCCGCCGGCACCGGCGAGCAGTCCGCCCAGCACGAAGACGAGCGTGAACGAGTGGCGCACGTCGATGCCGAGCGCCCGGACCATGTCGCGGTTCTCCACGCCGGCGCGCACGATGAGGCCGTGCCGGGTGTGGCGCAGGAAGAGCATGATCGCGAGGAAGACCGCCACGGCGACCGCGATGATCATCAGCCGGTCGTTCGTGATCGGCGCGCCGAAGATCGACGTCGTCGACGTGAGGGAGTCCGGCAGCGGGATGATCCGCTCCTCGTGCCCCCAGATGCCGCTGATCAGCGCGGTCAGGACGAACCCCAGGCCCAGGGTCACCAGCACGATGTCGAAGTGGTCGCGCGAGTAGAGCGGCCTCAGCAGGACGAGTTCGGTCACCAGCGCGATGAGGCCACCGACCAGGGTCGCCAGCACGATCGCCAGCAGGAGGCGCCCGAGCGTCGGGTCCTCGCCGTTCGTCTCGCGGACGACGAGCCAGCTCGCGTACGCACAGACCGTCAGGAAGGCGGCGTGCGCCAGGCTCAGCACGTTCATCAGCCCGAAGACCAGGCTCAGGCCCGATGACAGCAGGAAGTACAGGGAGCCGATCCCCAGGCCGGTGAAGGCCAGGACGAGCACGGTGTCCATCAGTGGCCCCCCTGCGTCGTGCCGACCCCGAGTGCTTCGCGGATCGTCGCCTCGTCGTGCAGCACGGCGGCGGGATGCTGGGCCACGACCCGGCCCTCGGCCATGATCACGACGTGGTCGGCCAGGCGGCGTGCGGCCGCGATGTTCTGCTCGACCATCAGCACGGTCGCGGTGCCCTTGATCAGCTCGAGCGCCTTGACGACCTCGGAGACCACCTTGGGCGCCAGGCCCTTCGTCGGCTCGTCGATCAGCAGGAGGGGGCTCTCGTTGAGCAGGCCGCGGGCGAGGGAGACCATCTGCTGCTGACCACCCGAGAGCGTCCCGGCGCGCTGCTTGGCACGCGACTCCAGCTCGGGGAACAGGTCGTGCACGAGGTCGTAGCGGTGGGGCCGGCCCTTGCGCTCGGCGAGGGCGAGGTTCTCGGCCACCGTGAGGTCGGCGAAGACGTCGCGGTCCTCCGGGACGTAGGCGATGCCCTCGCGCACGATGCGCGACGTCTCCATCGCGTCGATCCGGCGGCCGTCGTAGCGGATCTCCCCCGTGCGCTCGACGAGGCCGAGGACCGCCCGCAGCGTCGTGGTCTTGCCGACGCCGTTGCGGCCGATGATCACGGTGACGTCGCCCGCCGGCACGTCGAAGGAGACGCCCTGCAGGATGTGGGAGACCCCGATCGACGCATGGACGTCGCTCAGCTCCAGGAGGTGCTCGGTCACAGGAGCTCCCCGACGTAGGCGGTCTGCACGCGCTCGTCGGCGGTGACCCGGTCAGGGAGGTCGACCGCGAGCAGCTCGCCCTTGTGCATCACGGCGACCCGGTCGGCCAGGCCCAGGACGACGTCGAGGTGGTGCTCCACCATGAGGAAGGTCGCCCCGGTGTCCACGTGCAGCCGTCGGATGAGCTCGGTGAGGTCGTGGACGTCCTCGGAGTTCACGCCGGCCATGGGCTCGTCCAGCAGCACGAAGGGAGCCTCGGCGGCCACCACGATCGCGAGCTCGAGCTTGCGTCGGTCGCCGTGCGAGAGCGCACCGGCCTGCAGCGTCGCGGCACCCCCGAGGCCCACCCGCTCGAGTGCCGCGTGGGCCGCGTCGAGCGTCTCGTCCGTGGAGGTCAGCGTCCGCAGCAGCCCCATGCGGCGGACGCCGCGGGTCTGCGCCATGAGGCGCACGTTCTCCAGCACCGTCAGCCCGAGCAGCAGGTACGAGGTCTGGAACGTGCGGGCCAGGCCCAGGCGAGCCCGCCGGTGGGGCGCCATCCGCGTGACGTCGGTGTCGCCGAGCCACACCGTGCCGGCGGTCGTGCGCACCGTGCCGGTCAACAGGTTCAGCAGGGTGGTCTTGCCGGCACCGTTGGGTCCGATGATGCCCAGGAACTCGCCGGGCGGGACGGTGAGGCTCACGTCCTCGACGATCTTGGCGCCGCCGGCGCGGAACGTCAGGCCCTCCGTCCTCAGGACGGACGGTTCTCGTGGAGTCATTCGGCGTGTCCTCGCAGTGATGAGACGCAGTGCGTCGCGGTGTGATGAGCGTAATACGTACGGGAACCATACGCAATAAGATTGACGTAATTCATTGCACGTCAGGGAATATCCCTCTCCCCTCGCCTCGTGCGCGTGGCGGATGGGTCCACCCGGTACGAAATGGGACCCTCGGTCAGCCGATCTCGCCGGACTCGATCCGGCGCAGCAGCTCGCGCTTGTCGGGCTTCGTGGTGGGCAGGAGCGGCAGCTCCTCGACGACGATCCAGCGCTTGGGGATCTTGTACGGGGAGATCTCCGAGCGCAGGTGACGCGTCACGACCTCGGGATCGAAGGTCTCCGGATTCCGCGGCACGACCGCGGCGACGACCTCCTGACCGACCTCCGGATCGCCCAGACCGACGACGAAGCAGTGGTTGACGTCAGGATGCTCGTCGATCACCGCCTCGACCTCCTTCGGCGACACGTTGGCACCGGACGTCTTGATCAGCTCGGTGAAGCGACCGGCGAAGTAGACGGAGGGGTCGCCCTCACGTCGGAACACCCGGTCCCCGGTGTGCAGCCACCCGTCGTCGTCCAGCACCTCCCAGGCCTCGCGCTTGTTGTAGCCGAGCATGAACCCGGGACCACGGACCCAGAGCTCGCCCTCGAGCCCCGTGGGCACGGCCGCACCGTCCTCGTCCACCACCGTGATGTCCGTGGTCAGGAAGCTGCCCGCCGTCTCGGTCATGCTGCGGTGCCGCGGGACGTTGTCGGTGGTGCCCTGCAGGGCGAGGTCGGCCGGGCCGTCGAGCAGCGACGGCGCCGAGGAGAGGTCGCGCGTGCCGAAGTCCGGGTGCAGTCGCAGGCGCTGGGTGAACGTGGGCCAGCCGGCGACCGCGGTCCCCCGCTCACGCTCCAGCAGCTCCAGCGCGCCGCCCGCGTCCAGCCGGTCCATGACCAGGAGCGTCACCGGGCCGTGCAGCGTGCCGGCCGCGCCGAGCACTCCCCCGATCCAGAAGAAGGGCATCGCGCAGAGGTACTTGGGTGCCAGCCCCTCCGGCGCCATCGCCGCCATGGTGGACGGGATGATCGCCGTCTGGCGCATCACGGCGCCGTGGGAGTGCACCACGCCCTTCGGATCGGCCGTCGTGCCCGACGTGTGGATGATCAGCGCGGCGTCGGAGGGGAAGACCTCGGCCTCGACCGCCTCGAGGAGGCCTGCATCGGCGTCCGCCTCCGTCGGCTCACCGCGCAGGTCGTGGGCGACCGCCCAGGCGGGGGCATCGTCGGCTCCGTCCAGCCAGATCCGTCGCAGGTACGGCGCGTCAGGGAGCCGCAGTCCGGGGCCGTCGTGGGAGGCCAGGCCGGGCAGGGCCTGCTCCAGGAACGACGGCACGTCGATCTTCAGCACGCGGGCGGGCGCCAGCAGGACGTCGACGTCGCCGAGCCGCAGCACCTTCCGCAGCTCGCCCGGGGCGTAGAACGTGCTGAGCGGCAGGACCACGGCGCCGATCCGTGACGCGGCGAGCCACGCGACCACCCAGTCGGTGCCGTTCGCGTAGAACAGGCCCACCCGGGTTCCCTTGCCGACTCCCTGCCCCAGCATCCGCCGGGCGAGGGCGGCGGACGCCGCCTCGGCCTGCGCGTACGTCATCCGGTCGTCGAGGCTCACGACGTAGTCGACGTCCCCGAACTCCGTCGCGGCCCGGCGGATCGCCGTGCCGATCGTCGGGCGGAAGCCGATGTCGGCTGGTTCCATGCTCACTCCTCGTGTGGTCACTCGTTCGAGTCCAGGGTCAGTCGCGCGATGCGCTCGCGGTGGTGGTCGGGCGTTCCCAGCCACTGCCGGTCGAAGGTCGCCCTCTTGAAGAACAGCTGGGCGGTGTGCTCCCAGGTGAAGCCGAGCCCGCCGTGCACCTGAACGGATGCGCCCGCGGCCGCCAGGGCGACGTCGGAGCCGACCGCCTGGCACAGGTGCGTCAGGAGTCGCGCCCGCGGATCCCCGGCGTCGGTCGCGCGCGCGGTCTGGTGCACCGAGGCGCTCAGGGCCTCGACCTCGACGTACCGGTCCGCCAGCAGGTGCTTGATGGCCTGGAACGACCCGATCGGCCGGCCGAACTGCGTCCGCTCGGTCGCGTACGCGACAGCCGACTCCAGCGCCCGCGAGGCCACGCCGAGCTGCTCGGCAGCCAGGGCCAGCGCACCCACCAGGAGCGCCGGCTCGGCCGAGATCGCACCAGGTCGGCCGACCGGCTGCGCGGGCGCACCGGACAGCTCCAGCCGGCCGAGCCCTCGCGTCGGATCCAGCGACGGCACCGTCTCGCGGCGCAGACCCGGTGCGCTGGCCTCGACGGCGAAGAGGCCGGGCCCGTCGTCGGTCCCCGCCCAGACGAGCACCACGTCGGCCACGTCGAGGTCGACGACCCAGTCCTTCGCGCCCTCCAGCCGCCAGCCGCCGTCCCGCTTCTCGGCACGGGTGTCGAGCAGGTCGAGCGACCAGTCGTGGGCCCGCTCCTGGAGGGCGGGCACCACGATCGTGTCGCCTCGGGCGATGCCGGGGAGCCAGGCCTCCTGCCCCTCGAGATCATCGGTCGCCAGCAGCAGCGCGATCGCCAGCGCCGTCGTGGTCAGGGGAAGCGGCGAGACGACCCGCCCGGCCTCCTCCCAGGCGATCACCTGATAGGCCAGCGCCGCACCGTCACCACCGAACGCCTCGGGCACGCCCAGTCCGGCCAGTCCCAGCTCGGCACATCCCCGGCGCCAGGTCGCGGCCACCGCGGACACGTCACGATCCGTCCCGAAGTCGGGAACTCGATCGGGATCGCCGTGGGCGGCCAGGAAGGAGCGCACGCTGCGCCGGAAGTCGGCGAGGTCCTGCTGCTCCCGCGCGACCGCGTCCTGTGTCGTCGTCATCGCAGGTCCGCCATCGCTCGGGGCTCGCGCGGGAGGCCGAGGACCTGCTCGCCGATCGTCGTCCTCTGGATCTGGCTGGATCCGCCGTAGATCACCGCTGCCCTGGAGCGCAGGTAGGACTGCTGCCAGGCAGCGGCCGAGTTCGGCGTGCCGACCGGGTCCGGGCCCAGCACCGTGGCCGAGGGCGGGCCCGTCCGGGCGGTGCCACCCATCCCCAGCAGGTCCATCGCCAGGTCGGTGAGCCGCAGGTCGAACGTGGTCTCGAAGAGCTTGAACACCGAGGACTCCGGCCCCGGCCCCTTCCCGCCCCGCGCGTTCTCACGCGCTTGCATGGTGAGCATCCGCATCGTCTCGACGCCGATGCGGATGTCGGCGATGCGCTGCCGCACCAGCGGATCGGTGGCGCGCCCCTGCTCGCGCGCCAGGGCCACGAGTCGCTCCAGCTCGTGGGCGTAGTGCACGTGCGCCGCGCCGAAGGCGGAGCGCTCGAGCCCGAGCAGGCTGAGCGCGACTCGCGCGCCCTCGCCCGGCCGGCCCAGTACATGGCTCGCCGCGGTGCGCGCACCCTCCAGCCTCACCTCGGCGAACTCGTGCTCGCCCGTCATCGAGCGGATCGGCGTCACGACGACCCCCGGCTGGTCCAGCGGGACGAGGAGGAAGGACAGCGCGTCACGGTTGCGCGCCGTCGCGTCGGTCCGGGCGAGCAGGAAGATCCAGTTGGCCCGATGGCCCTGCGTCTGCCAGATCTTGTGCCCGTCGACGACCCAGTCGTCACCATCGAGGACGGCCCGGGTCCTCAGGCCGAAGAGGTCGCTGCCGGCCTCGGGCTCGGAGAACCCCTGGGCCCATCGGTGCTCGCCGGTGACCAGGCGCGGCAGGAAGTGGGCCTGCTGCTCGGGCGTCCCCCACGCGAGCACCGTGGCGCCGAGCAGGGCGAAGCCGATCGGGTCCGTCGGGAGGGGCCACTGCGGGACACCCGCCCGCGCGAACGCCTCGTCCAGGATGATGCGCTCCGCTTCGGAGAGTCCGGCGCCTCCGTGCTCGAGAGGCCAGTCCGGGGCGATGAGGCCGCTCTCCGCCAGGGCAGCACGCCACGGGCCCAGGAACTCCTCGCGCGCCCCTGCGTCCAGCGCGCCGATGCCCGGGAACCCTGGCGGGACGTGCTCGTCGAGGAATCGCTCGATCCGGTCACGGATCTCGTTGTCGCTCGATCCGGCGTCAGCCTCCGCCACGGGTCCTCCTAGGGTGTGATCCACGCCACCAGTGTGTTTCGGATCCTATTACGTACGGGTTTCGTTCGCAATAGGATCCTCGAAGTTCGCCCGAGACGAAGAGCGACCGGGCGCCCCTGCGGCAGCAGGGGCGCCCGGTCGGTCCGGGAGGCACTCAGTCGACGTCGAAGGAGGAGACCTTCTCGTACTTCGGCCCGGTCACCTGGTAGAGGTACCAGTCCGAGAACGGGTAGTGGTCACCCTCGTAGGAGAAGTCCGAGACCAGACCTTCCATGTCGAACGTCTCCGTGCTCAGGACCTTCGCGAGGTCCTTGCCGGAGCACGGGTGGCCGCACTCCTTCGTGGCCTGCCCGAAGGCGTTGGCGGTGATGTACGCCATCGCGGTGTAGCCGGCGTTCAGCGTGACGGCGTTGACCTCCTTCAGCGTCGGGGAGATGGCGTCGATGTAGTCGACCGCGACGCCGGTGGCGTTGTCCGGGTCCACCAGCTCGTAGGCCGTCATCGCGTAGACGTTCTCGTCCGTCGACTCCTCGAGCGACGTCAGGTTCCCGGTGCCGTCGGCCCAGACCACCGGCACGTCGAGACCCGCCGACCGGACCGCCTTGAGCACGGCCAGGAAGCCCGGCCCGAAGTTGCTCACGATGACGACGTCGGGCTTGGACGCCACGACCTTGGCGACCTGCGGGGAGACGTCAGTGGCGGCGAGGTCGAGCTCCTGCGACGTCACCAGATCGACACCGGCGCCGTCGGCCTGCTCCTTGATCGCCTCGGCGAGCGCCAGGACGGTGAGGGTGTTCAGGTGCACGAGCGCGGCCTTCGGCGCGTCCTTGCCCGAGACCTCCTTGGCGGCCTCGAGGAGGGCGCCACCCATGCGGGCGCTGTTCGGCCCCAGGTTGTAGACGTAGTCACTGCTCTCCGCGACCGAGAGGCACGCGAGCGGCACGGTGTACCGCTCGACGACCGGCGTGGCGGCCGAGCAGTTCGCGCTGAGCACGAAGCCGAACATCGCACTGACCTCGTCGGACGTGATCAGCTGCGTCGCGTTCGTCGCGGACCGCGACGAGTCGCCCGCGTTGTCGACGGACGTCAGGTCGATCTCGTGACCGTCGATGCCGCCGTCCTTGTTGACCTGGTCGACGTAGGCCTTCACCCCGGCCTGCAGCGACTCGCCGTAGAAGGCGACATTGCCGGAGAGCTCGGCATTGATGCCCCACGCGTGCTTGTCATCCCCGGCGGCGGCGTCGTCCCCGCCACCGCACGCGGCGGCGGTCGCAGCGAGAGCGAAGGACGCAAGAGCGACCTTCGCGCGGGTCAAATGGTGTGTCCTCATCAGTTCTCCCTGTGCGAATGCGCCGTTTATTAATTCCGACGTCGGTGTCAATCTAAGTGTGACCTCCACCACTGTCAATCGCCTTGAAAGACCCCGTTCCCAGAGCCCTCCCTATTGTGTCCGAAGTCCGTCCGTAATAGCCTTCCTGCCACATCCCCCAAGGAGGCACACCGTGACGGCATTCGACTACTCGACGATCCTCGACCAGACGGCGAGCCGGTCGCCGGAGCGCGTCGGCCTGCTCGCGGGCGACGTCGAGCTCACGTACGGGGAGATCCGGGCGGCGTCCGACGCGATGGCGCGAGGCCTCCACGCGCTGGGAGTGCGCCCCGGCGATCGGGTCGCACTGTGCCTGGGCACGCAGCCGGAGTGGGTCTTCGCCTTCTTCGCCCTGTGCCGGCTGCGCGCCTCGGCCGTGCTGATGCCGAGCGCCTGGCGCAGCACCGAGATCCGTCACGCGTTCACCCTCACCGGACCGCGGGCCGTGGTGGCCAGTCGCGAGCTCGCGGAGTTCGTCGACGAGATCGACCGCCCCGAGATCGCCGTCGTCACGGGTCCGGGCGACGAGCGTCCCGGATGGACCGAGATGGCATCGCTCCTCAGCGGAGACTTCGCCGACGTGCCGGAGGAGATCCACGCGATCGACCCGACCGACAGCGAGGTCGCCCTGCCCTTCAGCTCCGGGACGACCGGGATGCCCAAGGCGGTCCGCCACACGCACCGCAGCCTCGTCGTGGCGACGGAGCAGTGGCGCGCGAGCCTCGACATCGGACCGCAGGACCGGCTGCAGGCACTGACGCCGCTCGCCCACATCCTGGGCATCGTCAACATCGGGGCGACGTTCATCGGGGAGGCGGCGATCCGGCTGTTCCCGAAGTTCAGCACCCGCGCCATGGTCGAGAGCTTCCAGGCGGACCGCGTGACGATCGGCATGGCGGTGGCGCCGATCGCCGCCGCCCTGGCGGACATGCCCGACCTCGAGGACTTCGACCTGTCGAGCCTGCGCTACCTCAACTGGTCGGCCACCCCGGTCAACCGCGACATCGCCGCGCGGGTCACCGAGCGCACCGGCGTCCACTGGGCACCGGCCTACGGGACGACCGAAGTGCCGATCATCGCGGTGAACCCCGTCACCCCCGGGGCTGCGCGGCTCGACTCGGTCGGACTGCCTCCGAGGGAGGTCGAGGTCGAGGCCATCGACCTGGTGAGCCACGAGTTCCTGCCCCGGGGGGAGACCGGCGAGATCGTCGTCCGGAGCCCTGCCGCGATGGCGGGCTACCTTCCCGCCGGCCAGCCGCCGTTCCTGCCCGGAGGCTGGTACCGCACCGGTGACATCGGGCACGTGGAGGCGCAGGGCTGGGTCATGCTGAGCGATCGCGTCAAGGACATCATCCGGGTCTCCGGGAACCAGGTGTCCCCCGTCGAGATCGAGCAGGTGCTGCTGACGTCCCCGGACGTCGCCGACTGCGCGGTCTTCGGGGTTCCGGACGACCGTCGCGGCGAGCGACCCGTGGCCGCGGTGATCCTGGCCGCCGACGCCGATCCCGATCCGGAGCTGCTGATCGAGTGGCTGGCGCCGCGGCTGGCGCCCTACAAGCGCCTGCGCGAGGTCTTCGTGGTCCAGGAGATCCCCCGGACGCCGTCGGGCAAGATCCAGCGACGACGCCTCGCCGAGGCGTTCCCCGTGGACGACTCGACGATGACGGCCGTCGGGGAGAAGATGAACTAGCATTCCGTACGCCTCCCATACTCAATCTCTCATCGGCGGACTCGCCAGAGCAGGACGGCCAGATGTCATCCACCAGCGAAGGAACGCGCCGGCGCGCCGGGCGGAAGCGGGACCCGCGCGTCGAGCCACTCGTGCTGAGTGCCGCCCTGGAGATCTACGCCCTCCAGGGCTGGCGTGGGCTGACGTTCGACGCGGTCGCCCGCGCGGCGAAGATCGGCAAGCCGGCGATCTACCGGCGATGGGAGAGCCGCGAGCTGCTCCTCGTGTCCGCGTTCAACCGCACGAACTTCCCGACCGCACGGGACATGGGCAGCCTGGAAGCGGACGTCCGCGACTACCACGCGCAATGGCTCGACTGGTACGCGGCGCCGTTCCTGCCGCAGGCCGGGAACCGCATCCTGGTGGACTGCACCAGCAACGACGAGCTCGACCGGCTCTACCGCGAGATGGTGATCGGGCCCCGGACCCGCGCCGCCCGCCAGGTGACACGGCGGGCGATCGCCCGCGGCGAGCTGGACCCCCGCACCTCCCCTGCCACGCTCCCCGACCTGATCCTCGGCGGCATGTTCATGCACTGGGTCTTCGCACCCGACCGCGAGGAGCCGGCGTTCGCCGCCTCCTTCGAGAAGGAGTCGGCCGCACTCGTCGAGGTGATCCTGCAGGGGCTCCGCCACGGCTCCGGGGAGCCGGCGGAGGAGGAGTCCGATGCGTGAGGTCGTGATCTGCGAGCCGGTGCGCACGGCGATCGGCGGCTACGGCGGCTCGCTCGCCCCGCTCAGCGCTACCGACCTCGGCGTCAGCGCCGTGACCGGACTGCTCCAGCGGACCGGGATCCCGCCGGAGACGGTCGACGACGTCATCCTCGGCCACTGCTATCCCACCGCCGACGCCCCCGCGATCGGGCGCGTGGTCGCCCTCGACTCCGGCCTGCCCGTCACCGTGGGCGGACAGCAGGTCGACCGGCGCTGCGGGTCCGGCCTGCAGGCCGTGATCACCGCTGCACTGCAGGTCGGCTCCGGAGCGAACGACGTCGTTCTCGCTGGCGGGACCGAGTCGATGAGCAACGCGGCCCACTTCTCGACCGACATGCGCTGGGGCGCCTCCCGGTCCGGAGTACGCATCCACGACGCTCTGGCCCGGGGCCGTCAGACGGCGGGCGGGCGCTTCCACCCGGTGCCAGGGGGCATGCTCGAGACGGCCGAGAACCTGCGCCGGGAGTACGGGATCACCCGGGACGAGCAGGACCGGTACGCGCTCGAGTCCCACCGCCGCGCCGTGGCGGCTCGCGCCGCGGGTCTCACGGCCGGTGAGGTCGTCCCCACGACCGTGCCCCACCGGCGTGGCGACGTCGTCGTCGACCAGGACGAGCACCCGCGCAGCGACGTCACGCTCGAGTCGCTCGCCGCGCTGCGGCCGGTGTTGGGCGCTTCCGACCCCGAGGCCACCGTCACGGCAGGGAACGCCAGTGGGCAGAACGACGCGGCCGCGATCGCCCTCGTCACCACGCGCGAGAAGGCCGAGAGCCTCGGGGTCCGCCCGCTCGTGCGCTTGGTCTCGTGGGGCTTGGGCGGCGTCCGCCCGGACGTGATGGGCATCGGGCCCGTGCCGGCGAGCGCCGCGGCGCTCGATCGCGCCGGCCTCACCCTGGCCGACATGGACCTGATCGAGCTCAACGAGGCCTTCGCCGCCCAGGCTCTCGCCGTCGTCCGCGCCTGGGACTTCACCGAGGCCGACCTGGAGCGGACGAACGTCAGCGGCTCCGGCATCTCGCTCGGACACCCCGTCGGGGCGACGGGCGGCCGCATGCTGGCGACGCTCGCGCGAGAGCTGCACCGGCGCGAGCAGCGCTACGGGCTGCTGACCATGTGCATCGGCGGGGGCCAGGGCCTCGCGGGCGTGTTCGAGCGGGTCGCATGACCGCGCCCGAGGTGGATCCTGAGGAGTTCGCCCAGATCCTCGAACTGACGCGTGACTTCGTCCGCTCCCGTGTCGTCCCGCGGGAGGCCGAGATCATGGAGCAGGACCTCATGCCGGCCGACCTGCGGACCGCCGCCGCCGACCTCGGCCTGTTCGGCTACGCCATCCCCCAGCGATGGGGCGGACTCGGTCTGACCCTCGTCCAGGACGTCGAGCTGGCGATGGAGCTCGGCTACACGACGCTGGCGCTGCGCTCGATGTTCGGCACGAACAACGGCATCGCGGGGCAGGTCCTCGTCGGCTACGGCACCGAGGGCCAGCGCGAGCGCTGGCTCGGGCCGATCGCCTCGGGCGACGTCGTGGCCTCGTTCGCGCTCACCGAGCCGGGCGCGGGGTCCGACCCCGCCGGCCTCACCACGCGCGCCACGCGGTCCGGCGACGACTGGGTGATCAGCGGCAGCAAGCGATTCATCACCAACGCTCCGACCGCCGGTCTGTTCGTGACGTTCGCGCGCACGCGCCCCGCCGAGGGGAAGGACCCCGGCATCGCGGTCTTCCTCGTCCCGGCCGACGCCGCGGGCATCGAGGTGGGACCGCACGACAGGAAGATGGGGCAGGAGGGCGCCTGGACGGCCGATGTCGCCTTCGACGACGTTCGTGTCTCGGGGGACGCGCTCGTCGGAGGCGACGAGCGCGTCGGGTACCGGGCTGCCATGACCTCACTGGCCCGCGGGCGGGTCCACATCGCGGCGCTCGCCGTGGGTGCCGCCCGGCGCGCGCTGGACGAGACCGTCGCGTACGCCGCCACGGCGACGCAGGGCGGCCGGCCGATCGGCGAGTTCCAGCTCGTGCAGGCGCATCTGGCCGACATGCAGACCGGTGTCCTCGCCGGCGAGTCGCTCGTGCGCGAGTGCGCGCGACGCTTCCACGAGAGCGAGGACACGCGGATCGCGCCCTCCGTCGCGAAGCTGTTCTGCACCGAGATGGTCGGCCGGGTCGCCGACCTCGCGGTCCAGGTCCACGGCGGAACGGGCTACATGCGGGGCGTCCCCGTGGAGCGCATCTACCGCGACGTCCGGCTGCTGCGCCTCTACGAGGGCACCAGCGAGATCCAGCGCCTGATCATCGGCGGTGCCCTCGTGCGAGGTGCGACCCGGCAGCGATCCGGCTGACCCGGTCCTACCGCTGCAGCAGGTGCTCGCGCGGCGAGCGCAGCACCGAGATCGCCTCGTCCGGGTCGTCCTGACCGGCCGGCTGTTCCAGCAGGCCCAGGACGTGCTCGCCGATCTCGTCGTCGGTGATCCACTCGGGCCGCATCTGCGCGCGGTTGCTGACGCCCGCCACGAAGGACGCGACGAGGAGCTCGCGGATCCGCACGCGTGCGGCGCCACGACCCTCGCGGATGAGCCCGCGATAGAGCTGGCGCTGCGCGGCCTGCGCGGTGGCCAGCGGGATGAACCGGGGAATGACCACATCGGCCATGCCTCCACCGATGCCGAGGAAGTCACCGCCGTCGCGCACGAGGGGCATCACGTGGCGAGCAGCGGCCAGGTGGGCGCCCACGTTGCCGGCGACGAAGGCGTTGAACTCCTCCACCGGCCACTCGAGGACCTCTCGGGTCTCGTACCTCGGCGACACCGTGACGACGGCAGCGTCGAGCGGGCCCAGCGCGCGAGCGAGCTCGGCCGCCGACGCATCGGTACCGACGTCCCCGACGACGAGGCGCACCTGCGTCCCGTGCTCGTCGACCAGAGGCTGCAGTCGCTCGGCGGAGCGCCCCACGGCGGTCACCGACCAGCCTCGCTCGACCGCGGAGCGGACGATCCCGCCGCCGACGTCGCCGCTCGCACCCAGGATCGCGAGTACTCGGTTGTCCATGATGACTCCCTCTAGTTTTGACTTCGACGTCAAACTATATTGTGGGCCGTTCCCGGGTCAACGCTCGCCGCGGATTCACGGGCTGCTGCGCACCTCGCATACCCTGTCGTGAGACTTGACCCCTCACTCGATTCGAATCACATGCCTTCACGCACCTTGCCCCCCGCCGCGCCCGCGGAGGAGGAGTCCCCCCGCCTGCACTGGGCCGCCATGACCTTCACGATCCTCGTGATGATCGGGGCCGCCGTCGTCGGGCTGACCGCGAACGACCACTTCACGCGACTCACGATGGCCGCGAGCGTCATCGGCTGCATCGCGCTGTGGCAGACCCTGCGCGACCCGGTGGTGCTGACCGGCCTGACGTTCGTGATCCTCGGTGCCGTCCTGGGCTGGGGCCTGGACTTCTACGACCGCATCTGGTGGTACGACGACTTCGCGCACTTCACCTTCTCGCTCGTGAGCACGATGGGGATCGCCCGGCTGGTGCTGCACCGCTACCGCGCCGACACGGCAGCGCTGCTGCTGCTCGCGCTGTGGCTCTCGTGGCTCGGCATCGGCTCGCTGTGGGAGATCGGCGAGTGGGCCTCGGACCAGATGCAGTCGACCCACCACTCGCGCGGCTACGCCGACACGATGCTCGACATGATCCTCAACGCCGCCGGGTCGGCCCTCGGCATCGCGATCTACTGGCGCTGGCTGCGCACCCCGGCCGACGTCGCGAGCGTCACGGCCCCGGAGCCCCAGCCGCGCTAGGTTCGAGGGGAACCGACCTGCGGAAGGCCCCACCATGAGCTTCGACACTCCCCGCGGAACTCGCGGCAGGAAGAGCACGAGCAACCCCGTCGTCCGTCTGGTCAACCGGTTCATGGTGCGCAAGGCCCGGCGATCGGAGTCCGCGAAGCTCGGCCCGATGAGGATCCTTGCGCTGACCACGGTCGGCGCGAAGAGCGGCGAGCGGCGCGAGGTGCCCGTCGCCTGGTTCCCGGGTGGCGACGGCTCGTGGCTCGTCGTGGCCTCGGCGAACGGCGCCGCCAGGAATCCAGCGTGGTACCACAACATCGCCGCGCACCCGGGCGACGTGACGATCGAGATCGGCGACCGGAAGATCGACGTGACGGCCGAGCAGCTGCACGGCCAGGAGCGCGCCGACGCCCTGGCCTCGATCATCGCCTCGGCGCCGAACTTCGCCTCGTACAACGACAAGACGGATCGCGAGATCCCCGTCATCCGGCTCACCGAGCGCCCCGCCCCGCAGGGCTGAGGCGCCCGGCGAGGCGTCAGGCGCCGGCGACGTCGATCACGTAGCGGCCGCGCACCTGGCCGGCGAGGATCTTCTCGCTCAGCTCGGGCAGGTCGGTGAAGGCGGCGTCCACGGCCACCTCGCGCAGGTCGTCGGCCGTGAAGAGCTCGTCGAGTCGCGCCCAGGCCTGCGCCCGCGCCTCGGAGGTCGCGTGGACGCTGTCGACGCCCAGCAGCGCGACGTTGCGCAGGATGAAGGGCATCACCGTGGCGGGCAGGCCGTGGCCGCCGGCCAGGCCGCACGCGGCGACCGAGCCGCCGTACGAAATCTGCGAGAGCACGTTCGCCAGGGTCGTCCCGCCGACGCTGTCGACCGCGGCGGCCCAGCGCTCCTTGGCGAGTGGGCGCGGATCGCCGGAGAGCTCGTCGCGGGCGATGATCTGCGCCGCGCCGAGGCTCGTCAGGTACGGGTGCTCGCTGTCCTTGCCGGTGGCCGCGTGGACCTCGTACCCGAGGCGGGACAGGATCGACACCGCGAAGCTGCCGACGCCGCCGGTCGCGCCGGTGACCAGCACCGGACCGTCCTCGGGCTTCACGCCCGCCGCCTCGAGCCGCAGCACGCACAGCATGGCCGTCAGGCCGCCGGTGCCGACGGCCATCGCGCCCCACGGACCGAGCCGCTCGGGCGCCGCCACGACCGACTCCGCCTCGACCCTCTGGTACTGCGAGTAGCCACCCGGCTTGGTCTCGGACAGCTCGGCGCCGGTCAGCACCACCTGGTCGCCCGCGGCGAATCCACCGCCGGCCTCGACCACCTCGCCGGCCAGGTCGATGCCGCAGGTCAGCGGGAACGTCCGCACGACGCCGGGCTTGCCGAGCATCGCCAGGCCGTCCTTGTAGTTGAGCGACGAGTGGGTGACCCGCACGAGCACGTCGCCCTGGCCGAGATCGTCCCGGCTCAGGGTCACCAGCTCGGCGGGCTGCTTCGGCGCGGTGACCTGGTAGGCCTGGAAGGTGGTGTCGGGCATCGGGATGTCTCCTTGGACGAGCGGTTGAACGATGGTCAGAAGGTGCCGCTGTACGGCTTCGGGGCCACAGCGGCGTGGACATAGCGGATGAACTGGGCCCAGTCCCACACTGGCAGGCCTGTCGCGCGATGCACGGCGGAGGCATAGGGAGGCAGGTCGCTGCACTCGAGGAAGATGCCGCCGACCGGGACCTCTCGGGTCGCGCGGACCGCGGCGTCGACGACGTCGCGCTCCATGACGTCGGTGTCGAGCGTGCCGGTCTCGCGGAAGATCGCGTCGACGAAGTGCTCGTAGCTCTCCATCCCGACGACGTGCAGGCGCGAGTGATCGGTCACGCCGGCCGCGTCGAGCAGCGCGGGCGTCATGTTCGCGCCGTTCGCCGTCACGAGAGCCAGCTTGCGGTGACGGCCCAGCATCGAGGTGAGCATCGGCAGCTGCTGCAGGCTCGACAGGAACACCGGGACGTCCAGCGCCTCGGCCACCGCCGGCTGGTACGCCGCCATGAAGCCGCAGTTGCTGGTGATCGCGCGCACGCCCTCGTCCTGCAGCCGCAGCGCGGCCTCGACCACGCGGCCGGTGGACTCCGGATCGGCGCCGTTCAGCACGGCCGAGCCGTCCATCCCCTCGATCCCGAGGTAGCGGATCGGGAAGTCGAACGTGGACGCGTTGCCGATGTCCCCCGGCGGGAAGGGAATGTGCCACTCGGCACTGAGCATCCCGATCGTGTACCCGTACGACACCTGGCCCTTGCGCGCCTCGTAGACAGCCATGGCTCTGTTCTCACTCCCAGTCGGCGAGGTGGTCCCTCACGAAGTCGTCGAAGGTGCGCGGCTCGCGCCCGATGAGATCGGCGGTGTCGCCGGTGATCTCGGCGTAGCGGCCCGCGGCCACGTCGACGAGGAGCTCGGCGTAGTACGCGCCGCGCTCCGTGCCGTCGTCGTACGTCGCGAGGATGTCGTCCACGCCGAGCGGATCGGCCGCCGCGACGGGACGGTCGATGGCGGCGCCGAGTCGCCGCGCGAGCTCGGCCACGCCGAAGGACTCCGGTCCGGTCAGGGTGTAGCCGCGGCAGCAGTGACCGTCCTCGGTCAGCACGACGAGCGCAGCCTCGGCGAGGTCGCGCGTGTCGATCCACGAGACGGGCATGTCGCCGGTGGGCAGCGAGATCGTCCCGCCGGTGACGTCGTCGTGGAAGCCGCCGCCGACGGAGAAGTTCTGGAGGAACCAGCTGGGGCGCAGCACGGTCCACTCGCCGTCCCACGCCTCGACGACCCGCTCGACCGCCCGGTCGGGATCCTCCGGGTCCTTGTCGCCGCGGCCCATCTCCGAGAGCAGGACGACGCGGCCGATGCCCGTGCGGTCCTCGAGCAGCGCCGCCACGCGCTCGGCCATGCCGGAGCCGTGCGGAGGCTTGACGAGGTACAGCGTGTCGACCCCGTCGAGGGCCGCGGCCCACGTCGTGCGGTCGAGCCAGTCGAAGCGCCGGTCACCGACACCGGGACGGCTGGAGAGCCGCACGTGCGGGGTGCCGGTCTCGGACAGCAGGTCCGCCAGCACGGTCCCGGTCTTGCCCGACGCGCCGGTCAGGGCGATCACGACTCCGCCGTCTCCAGCCAGTTCGCCGGCACGAGGGAGAAGAACGCGCTGGTCCCGGGCTCGCCCTCGTACACGACGGTGCAGCCCTTCTCGAGCGTCACGACCTCGCCCGCCGGCACGACGACCGTCTCGTCGCCGACGTGGAGGCTGAGCTGGCCCTCGATGACGTAGAACGCCTCCTCGTAGGGCAGCGTCCACGGCTCCGAGCTGCCACCGGACGGGAACCGGACGATGCCGGCCGAGAGCTCTGAGAGCCCGTGGGGCAGCGAGCGGCGCTCCACGTCGATGGGGCCGTTCTGAGCGGTGAACTCCGGGTTGAACGGGGCGAGCTTGACGGGCTGGTCGGACATGGGACTCCTCGGTCGGTCAGTGGGATCGGGTCGGATGGGCTCAGGGAAGCGGGATCATGCCGCCGTCGACGACGTGGTTCTGGCCCGTGACGAAGGAAGCCTCGTCGGAGAGCAGGAACCGCACGACGGAGCCGATCTCCTCGGGCTGGGCGTAGCGCCGCTGCGGGATCGAGGCGAGGCGCTCGCGGTCGACGGGATGCGTCGCCACGAAGCCGGGCAGCACGCAGTTCGCCCGGATCCCGTCGGCGGCCACCGCCCCGGCGTAGAGCTTCACCCAGTTCTGCACGGCGGCGCGGACCACGCTCGACACGGGCATCACGGCCTCGGGGACCAGGGACGCGTAGCTCGTGATGAACACCCACGCTCCGCCGCCGGCCGACACCATGTGCGGCGTGACGAGCCGCGCGAGGTCGACCACGCTCAGGAACAGCAGGTCGATCCCGGCGTTCCAGTCGTCGTCGGTGAGCGTCAGCAGGTCGCCCTTCGGCGGGTGTCCCGAGTTGGAGACCACCGCGTCGATGCGGCCGAACCGCTCGATCGCCGTGGCCACGAGTCGCTCGCGGTCGGCCGCGTCCGTCAGGGACCCGCGGACCGCGACGGCCCCCAGCTCCTCGGC